>NZ_JBSGHB010000003.1:136362-172378 GCF_053604195.1 Actinokineospora sp. NPDC004072
GGGCCTCCCGGCCGCCGCTGGTCGAGCGGACCGGCGGCCTGCCGCTCGCCCTGGTGCGGGCCACCCGGCTGCCGCCGCAGGTCACCCGGCTGCGGGCCGCCCTCCGGCTGCCGCCGCGGACCACCCGCCCGCTCGGTCTGCTGGGCATCCCCGTCCGGCTTGCGCAACCCCTGCGAGTCGTCCCGCTGGGCGCCATCCCCCCGCGGCTCGCCCGAGGGACGGCGGGTGAGCGCGACGGTTTCCTCACCCCGTCCACGGCCCGCCGGGGTGTCGGCGGGCCGAATGAAGGTGGTCTCCTCGCCGGTCCGCGACTCGCCTACCGGCCGGACGAACGTGGTGCGCTCACCGCTCGAGTCCAGCCCACGAGCGGACGAGCCAGCCTGCTCCCCACGGTCAGACCGAGACCCCACCTGCTCCCCACGGTCAGGCCGAGATCCCACCTGCTCGCCACCGTCGGACACCGGCCCGACCTGCTGCGCGCGATCAGACCGAGACCCGACCCGCTCCCCACCGTCAGACGACGGCCCGACCTGCTGGGCGCGATCAGACCAAGGCCCGACCCGCTCGCCACCGTCGGACGCTGGCCCGACCTGCTCACCACGGTCAGACCGAGACCCCACCTGCTCACCGCCGTCGGACGACGGCCCGACCTGCTGGGCGCGATCGGCCGGAGGCTCCGCCTGCTGGGCGCGGTCAGGAGCCTGCTCGGCCCGGTCGAACCAGGAGTCGGTCTGCGCGGCCTCGGCCTGCTCGGGGTCCTCCGTCGCGGGGAGGTCCGGGTCGGTGTCCTCAGGGGACGGTTTCGGGGTGGGCGGGAGCGGGTGGATGAGCTTGGTGGGGGCGGCGGGTGGGGTGGGGAGTTGCTCGGTTGGGCCGGGTTCCTCCGCGGGCCATTCCGGTTCACCCGGGGGTGTGAGCTCGCCCGGGACGTGGGACTCGTCACGTAATGGGTGGGCAACGGCGGGCGTGGTCGGGTCGTCGGTGTCGTCGCCCGGCCAGGGGCCCGGGTCGGGGGTGGGCAGCTCCAGGTCCGCCGAGTCCGGGCTCCCGCCCTGGTCAGGACCGCTTTCGGGCGCTCTGCCGCGATCCGCCGACGATGAGTCGCGCACCTGTCCGCCTCCCCGGGACCCCCGTGGTCGGCCGCCCACCGCACGTGCGGGCCGCCGGAATACCGTGGTCCACACTAAGGCCTCAACGAAGGCTGCCGAGACGAGCGAGGAACGGCGTGGAGTTCGACGTCACGATCGAGATCCCCAAGGGGAGCCGGAACAAGTACGAAGTGGACCACGTCACCGGGCGGCTGCGGCTCGACCGGACGCTGTTCACCGCCACCCAGTACCCGGCCGACTACGGGTTCGTGGAGAACACCCTCGGCGAGGACGGCGACCCGCTGGACGCGCTGGTGCTGGTCCAGGAGCCCACCTTCCCGGGCTGCCTGATCAGCGCCCGGGCGATCGGCATGTTCCGCATGACCGACGAGAAGGGCGGCGACGACAAGGTCCTCTGCGTCCCCGCCAACGACCCGCGCACCGAGCACCTGCGCGACATCCACCACCTCGCCGAGTTCCACCGGCTGGAGATCCAGCACTTCTTCGAGGTCTACAAGGACCTGGAGCCGGGCAAGAGCGTCGAGGGCGCCAGCTGGGTCGGCCGGGCCGAGGCCGAGGCCGAGATCGTGCGCTCCTACGCGCGGCTGAAGGAAGCCCCCGCGGAGCACTAGCCGGGACCGGGCCTGCCGCACGCCGGTGCGGCAGGCGCGGTCAGCGCAGCCGCCAGCCCAGCAGCCCGTCGGCGTCCACGACGGGCCGGTAGCGGGCCTCCGCCGCGGCGGTCGTGCCGCGGCCCTCCAGCACGTCGGCGGTGGCCTCCAGCAGCCGGGTGTAGGACTGCGCCGCGACGCCGCCCTCCGCCCCCGGCGTGTGCTCGCGGACCTGGCCCGCCGCGTCGAGGTAGAGGTACCAGCCGCCGTTGTCCCGGGCGATGGGGATGCCGTCGCCGTCCCAGCCGCTGTCGGCGGCGCAGAGCTTGGCCGCGTCGGCGGCGATCTCGCCGGTGGACATCGGGGCGTAGAACGGGGCGAAGGTGAAGCCCGCCGCCCGCACGCCGTCGTGCCTGCGCAGGCTGGCCACGAGGTCGGGCGGGAAGGCCGCGCCCGCGGCGCGCTGGGCGCGCACGATGGCGACGTCGTCGGCGGGCGGGTTCCAGACGACGCCCGCGGGCACGCTGTCGGTCAGCCAGCGCTCGATGCGCTCCCACGCCCGGTCGACGCCCGCTTGGACGTCGGCGGGCACCGGCGCGATCTGCTCGGGTCCGATCCCCGCCGGGCACTCCGGCTCCAGGCCGGGGGCGCTGGTCGGGCCCGCGGGCTGGGCGGTCGGTTCGGGCATGCCGATGGCCGCGGGCGGCCCCGGGGTCTGCGATCGGCCGCCCACGATGTACGCCAAGGCGATCACCAGACCGCCCACCAGGAAGATGGCGAGGACGACGCGCACGGCACCCCCAAATGTCGGTGCCCACTATCCCAGATGGGGGCACGCTGGGTGCACGGCTGTTGCCTTTGCGAGACCACCCGGAAGCGAAACCGTGGTCCCCCGCTGGGCGCAGGGGACCACGGGCCGCTCGGCTCAATGGGCGATCGCGGGGACCTTCTCGGCGTCCTCGGCGGCCCGCTGGATGCCGGACTTGTCGGCCAGCGGCACCTCCTTGAGGAACCAGACCGCGGCGAAGGCCACCGCCATCACGATGCCCCCGACGAGGAACACCGTGCTCAGCGCGTCGGCGAAGCCCACCAGGATGGGCCGGGCCAGCGCCGGGTCGAGCTCGCCGAGGAAGGCGGTGTTGTTCAGGTCGATCTGCCCGGGGGTGAACTGCGGGTTCTGCTGCAGCGCCGCCAGGAACGCCGGGTCGGTGCGCGCGGCCTCGATCGAGCCCTGGATGCGCCCGCCGACGACGCTGAACAGGATCGACAGGAAGGTGGCCGTGCCGACCGTGCCGCCGATGGACCGGAAGAACGTGCCCGCCGAGGTGGCCACGCCCATGTCCCGCACCGGGACGTCGTTCTGGATGGCCAGGATCAGCGTCTGCATGCACAGGCCGAGCCCGGCGCCGATGACGACCATGAGGAGCATGGTCGTCCAGAGCGGGGTGTCGACCCCGATCGTGGCGAAGCCGATCAGCGAGACCGTGGTCAGGCCCAGGCCCAGGATCGGGTAGACCCGGTAGCGGCCGGTGCGGGCGATCGCCTGCCCGCTGGCCATCGCCGAGACGATGATGCCGAAGGTCAGCGGCAGGGTCATCAGCCCGGACTCGGTCGGGCTGGCGCCCTTGACGATCTGCAGGTACAGCGGCAGCGACATCATGGCGCCGAACATGCCCATGCCCATGATGAAGTTGACCAGGTTGGCCACGGTGAACACCGGCCTGCGGAACAGCCGCAGCGGCAGCAGCGCCGCGTCGCCCATCCGCCGCTCGACGACCACGAAGGCGGCCAGGCCGACCACGCCGACGGCGTAGGCGGTCAGCGCGGCGGGCGAGGCCCACCCCCACTCCCGGCCCTGCTCGGCCACGATCAGCAGCGGGACCAGGCCGACGGTCAGGGTGATCGCGCCCAGGTAGTCGACCTTCTGCGGCACGCGCTGGTGCGGCACGTTGAGGTGGCGGGCGACCACGAACAGCGCGACGAGCGCGATCGGCACGTTGATCAGGAAGACCCAGCGCCACCCGTCGAACCCGGCGACGGTGTCGATGCCCGCGAAGAAGCCGCCGACCACCGGTCCGGCCACACTGGACAGACCCCAGACCGCCATGAAGTAGCCCTGGTAGCGGCCCCGCTCCCGGGGCGAGGTGATGTCGGCGATGATCGCCAGCGCCAGCGACATCAGACCACCGGCGCCCAGGCCCTGCACCGCGCGGTAGGCGGCGAGCTCGTACATCGAGTCGGCGATGCCGCAGAGCACCGAGCCGATGAGGAAGACCGAGATCGCGGTCAGGTACATCGGCTTGCGCCCGAGGATGTCGGAGAGCTTGCCGTAGAGCGGGGTGGAGATGGTCGCGGTGATCAGGTAGGCCGTGGTGGCCCAGGCCTGGATGGTCTGGCCGTGCAGCTGGTCGGCGATGGTCTTCATCGCCGAGGACATGATGGTCTGGTCGAGCGCGGCGAGCAGCATGCCCAGCATGAGCCCGGACAGGATCACCAGGATCTGGCGGTGGCTCAGGCCGCCGCTACTGGTGCTCGGTTCGGTCGTTGACACGGTTTCCCCCACATTCAGCTATCAAGTTAGGCATGTACTTCTCGTGGTCGGTGATGAACCGCTCGAACAGCTCGACGAAGGTGTCGAGGTCGTGCGGGTCCCAACCGCGGACCATCCGGGCGATGGAGAGCGCGAAGCGCGCCCGCTGCCGCTCCAGCACGGCCAGCCCCTCGGCCGTGGGCACCAGCAGGCTGGCCCGGCCGTCGTCGGGGTCGGCGGTGCGCGCGACCAGGCCCTCTTTCACCAGCGCGGTCACCTGCCGGGAGACCGTCGACGGGTCGGAGTGCACGGCCTCGGCCAGCGTGCTGAGCCGCGCGGGCCCCAGGGCCACGAGGTTCTTCAGCAGCACGATGGCCGAGCGGTCGACCCCGGCTCGGCTCAGCCGCGCGGCGACGGTGGCCTGCTGCTTGCCGAAGGCGAAGAGGACGGAGGCCAGTCGCCTGCCGTTCGCCAGCTCGGCCTCGGTCAGCTCGGTGTCGGCCACGGCGCACACCCCATTGCTTGCATCACCCAATTAGTTGATCGATACAAGCATGCCGGGTGAGCACGATCGAAGACAAACCGATTTCCTGTGAGCTGACCCGCACCCCGAAGTTACCGACGGGTAATGTGGCCCCATGAGCACCGACTACGGCTGGGTGGCCGAGACGATCAGCAGCACCGTCCCCTGGGTCAAGACCGCGAGCGTCGCGTTCGACTCCGTGGAGCCCACGCGCGTGGTGTGCTCCCTGCCCGACCGCCCCGACCAGCGCAACCACGCGGGCGGGCCGCACGCCGCGGTGATGTTCGGCCTGGCCGAGACCGCGTCGGGCGCGGTCGCGCTGGCGGCCTTCGCCGAGCACATGGGCCGGGCCACGCCGCTGGTCGTGCGCTCGGAGATCCGCTACCGCAAGCTGGCCATCGGCCCGCTCACCGCCGAGGCCGTGCCCACCCGGCCACCCGCGGAGGCCCTCGCCGAGCTGGACGCAGGCGTCCGCCCCGAGCTGCCCGTCGACTGCGTGATCCGCAACGCCGAGGGCGTGACCACCGCCGAGATGACCGTGGTGTGGACGCTCAAGGCGGTCAAGAACTAGCTACTTCGGCCTGCTCGGCCGGGGCAGGGCGAGCGCGGCGTCGAGGTCGGCGTGGGCCTCGGGGTGCTCGCCCCACCAGCGGGCGTAGCGCGGGTTGCGGTCCACGATGGACCGGTAGGCGTGGGCCACGCAGGCGAAGACCTCGTGCTTGCGGCCCGCGAGCAGCCCGTCGGAGCGGGTCACCAGCACGACCGGCAGGCGCAGCGGGCTGCCCTTCAGCGGGCGGATGACGAAGCCCGGGCCGCTCAGGGAGGCGGGCTGGGCCAGGCAGACCGCGCCCGCCGCGCAGAGCGCCATCGCCGTGCGCGCCTCGGTCACGTGGTGGGTGATGCGCGGGGTGAAGCCGACCGACTCGCAGACCTCGCGGAAGCGCAGCCGCATCGCGTCCTGGTCCGGGGGCGGCACCACCCAGTCCATGTCCGCCAGGTCGACCAGGTCCACCTGCTCCTCGGCGGCCAGCGGGTGGTCGGCGGCCAGGGCGACGAACTGCGGCTCCTCGACGATCGCGCGGATCTCCACGTCCGGCAGCGAGCGCTGCTCCAGCCCCTCGAACCGCTCGAAGATCGCCAGGTCGGCCTGCTTGGCCACGACCAGGTCCAGCAGCGCGGGCCCGGAGGAATCGATCTGGGTGCGCAGCTCCGAGCAGCGGAACCACGCCCGCAGCTCGCCGATCAGCGCGCTGGTGAACAGCATCGGGCTCGACGCCAGCACCAGCGGCGACTCCCCGGGGACCGGCGCGTCGGTGCGGGCCGACGCCATCAGCGCGGCCATGTCCTGCAGCACCACCTTGGCCGAGCGCACGACGCTGCGGCCCAGCTCGGTGGCCTCGCTGCCGTTGGGCGAGCGGCGGAACAGCTCGCCGCCGAGGATGCGCTCGATCGAGCGCAGCTGCGCGGTCAGCGCGGGCTGGGTGACGCCCAACCTGCTGGCCGCCTTGGACACGCTGCCCTCCTCGGCGATGGCGCAGATCGCCCGCAGGTGCCGCAGCTCAAGCTCTGCCATAAGCCCCATTGATACCCCCCTCGGATGGGATCGGGGTAATGCCAGGCGGTCATAGTGCGAGGTACCGGAGCCGACCGGTAACAGATAGTCACACCCTGCACGCACCCCCGCGCCCGGCGTCCCACGGGCGCGACACGGGGTGGAAAGGACATGCCAACCATGCGACTCGGCAAGATCGCAGTGGGCCTGGCGGTCGCCGCGACCGTCATCCTGGGACCGCCCGCCACCGCGGCGCCGCCCGCCAGCACCGGCGACGTCGCCCCCATGATCATCGGTGGGCGACCGGCCAGCCAGGTCTACTCCTTCATGGTCTCCCTGCAATCCAGCGGGGGGCACACCTGCGGCGGCTCGCTGATCACCAGCCAGTGGGTCGTCACCGCCCGGCACTGCGTCGGCGGCCTCGTCCGCGCCCGCGTCGGCACCACGACGTGGAACTCCGGCGGCACGCTGGTCAGCATCGCCTCGCAGAACCACACGCCCTCCGACGGCAAGGACATCGCGCTGGTCAAGCTGGCCCAGCCGGTGACCCAGGCGCCGATCCCCATCTCGGCGTCCTCCGGCGGGACCGGCGCGGCGACCCGGCTGATCGGGTGGGGCCAGACCTGCCCGACCCGCGGCTGCGGCGGCGCGCCGACCAACCTGCAGGAGATCGACGTCAAGGTGCTGGCCTCCGGCTGCACCGCGGGCTTCGACCCGGCCAAGGAGCTGTGCCTGGGCGACCGCCAGGGCACCGGCGCCTGCTACGGCGACTCCGGCGGTCCGGCGGTGCGCAACGTGGGCGGCCGCTGGGAGCTGACCGGCGCGACCAGCCGGGCGGGCCAGGGCCAGGCCACCTGCGGCCAGGCGCCCGCGATCTACATGAACGTCACCGCCTACAAGAGCTGGATCGACTCGGTGACCGGCGGGTCCAACCCGCCCGGCGGCGAGGACCCGCCCGGCGAGGGCTGCGACGGCATCCCCGCCTGGGACGCCGCCACGCTCTACAACCCCGGCGACAAGGTGTCCTACAACGGCCGCAGCTGGGAGGCCACCTGGTACGTCCGCTCCTGGGCGCCCGGTGACGGCGCCTATGCGTACTGGAAGGACCTCGGTCCCTGCTGATCGAGCGCGCTAGGTGAGCCCCCGGCGGCCTGCCCGCCGGGGGCTCACACCTCTTCGATCCCCGCGGCGTGCCTGCGGGCCAGCTCCTGGTAGACGGCCGCGTTGTGGTCGACCCAGAACTTCGGCGTCCCCTCCAGCGGCACCTGCCGCTTGGCCGGGACGCCCATCGCCACCACCTCCGGCGGGACCACCGCGCCCGGGGCCACCATCGCCCCCGCCGCGACCAGCGCCCGCTCCCCGACCACCGCGCCGTCCTGGATGGTCGCGCCGTTGCCGATGAGCGCGCCCGGGCCGATCGTGCAGTCGTGGACGACGCACAGGTGCCCGATGGTGGCGCCCGCGCCGATCTCCACCCCCTGCTGGACGTGGATGACGGTGTTGTCCTGGACGTTCGCGCCCTCGCGGATGCGCACCGGCCCGAAGTCCGCGCGCACCACCACGCCGTACCAGACCGAGGCGCCCGCCTCGACGGTGACGTCGCCGATCAGCGTCGCGGTCGGCGCGATCCACGCGGTGGGGTGGACGACCGGCTTCTTGCCTTCGAAGGAGTACAACGGCATACCCCACAGTAATCTCAGCGGGTATGAAGCTGGACTCCGGCGGCTACGCCGAGACCGTGTCCGCGGCGGCCGACGCCGTCGTCGCCGCCGAGACCGCCGGGTACGACGGCGCGTGGGTGGCCGAGACCAAGCTCGACCCGTTCGTCGCCCTGGCCGTGGCCGCCGAGCGGACCAGCCGCATCGACCTGGTCACCGGCATCGCGGTCGCCTTCGCCCGCAACCCGATGACGGTCGCGGTGGCCGCCAACGACCTGCACCTGCTCTCCGGCGGCCGGTTCGTGCTCGGCCTGGGCTCGCAGGTCAAGCCGCACATCACCAAGCGCTTCGGCATGCCGTGGTCGCGGCCTGCCGCGCGGATGCGCGAGTTCGTGCTGGCGGTGCGGGAGATCTGGGCGGCGTTCGAGTCCGGCGGGCGGCCCCGCTTCACCGGCGAGTTCTACACCCACACCCTGATGACGCCGTTCTTCAACCCCGGCCCCAACCCGCACGGCAACCCGCCGATCTGGCTGGCCGCCGTCGGCCCGCTGATGGCCGAGGTCGCGGGCGAGGTGGCCGACGGGCTGCTGTGCCACAGCTTCAGCACCGAGCGCTACCTGCGCGAGGTCACCCTGCCCGCGGTCGAGCGCGGCCGGGCCAAGGCGGGCAAGCCGCTGGCCGGCTTCGAGATCAGCGGCCCGTCGTTCGTGGCCAGCGGGTCGACCGAGGCCGAGCTCGCCGCCGCGGTGGCCGAGGTGAAGACCCAGATCGCCTTCTACGGCTCGACCCCGGCCTACCGCCCCGTCCTCGACCTGCACGGCTGGGGCGAGCTGCAGGACGACCTCAACGCGCTGGCCAAGCGGGGCCGGTGGGAGCAGATGCCCGACCTCATCACCGACGAGGTGCTGCACGCCTTCGCCGTGGTCGGCGACCCCGCGGCCGCCGCGGCCGAGATCGACCGCCGCTACGGCGACGTCGTGCAGCGGATGACCCTGACCACCTCCGGCCCGCCCGACCCGCAGCGGTGGGCCCCGGTCTTCGCCGCTCTGCGCTGAAACGGCCCGGGACCGGCACGGTGCGTGCCGGTCCCGGGCGGTGGGGGCCGAGGCGGTCAGACCGGGATGTCCCCGCCGACACCCCACGCGGTCGTGCTGATGCCCCGCACGTACCAGGTCCCGTTGCTCGGCCGCCAGACCGTGTAATCGGTGCGGTTGTCGCCGTTGAAGTCCCCGGAGACCGGGATGTCCGCGCCGACGCCCCATTGGACGTTGCCGACGCCCAGGACGTACCAGGTCCCGTTGGACGGCCGCCACACGGTGAAATCGCTGCGGTTGTCGCCGTTGAAGTCGCCGGTCACCGGGATGTCCCCGCCGACACCCCAGGCGGTCGTGGCGATGCCGCGTGCGTACCAGGTGCCATTGCTGGGCCGCCAGACCGTGTAGTCGGTGCGGTTGTCGCCGTTGTAGTCGCCGACCACCGGGATGTCCCCGCCGACGCCCCATTGGACGTTGCCGATCCCGCGCACGTACCAGGTCCCGTTGGAGGGCCGCCAGACCGCGTAGTCCGCGCGGTTGTCGCCGTTGTAGTCGCCGACCACCGGAATGTCCTCACCGACGCCCCATTGGACGTTGCCGATCCCGCGCACGTACCAGGTCCCGTTGGACGGCCGCCAGACGGCGATGTCGGTGATGGAGTCCCCGTTGTAGTCGGCGGCCACGGGGATGTCCCCGGCCACTCCCCACTGGATGTTGAACAGGCCGCGCACGTACCAGACGCCGTCGCTGGGGCGCCAGACCGCGATCTCGGTGGCGCCGTCGCCGTTGAAGTCGCCCGCGACCCGCTGGGGCGAGGAGTCGGTGGCCGCCGAGCGCGTCTCCACCTCGTCCGACTGGGCAATGGCTGTACCCGCGGGGGCGGCGATCGCTACCGTGGCGATTGCGGCGGCGACACTTCTTCGATAAATGCTCATGGCCGTAGTCTGCGGCCGCGGCGGCAGGACGGAGAACGACTTGTCCCACTCACCGGACCACCAAAAGACATTCGGCCGCACCGCCACCTGAAGGAGGTAGAGGCACGTGAACAAAGCGGAGAATGACCGCGGCGTGCTCGACCGCGCGTTCACCCTTTTGGATGCGCTGGTGCGCCATACGGAGGGGGCCGGGCTGTCCTGGATCGCCCATTCCTGTGGAATGCCGAAATCAACGGCACACCGGTTGCTCCGACAACTGGAAGCGCTCGGCGTGGTGCAGCGCCGCGACGGCCTCTACCGGGTCGGCGCGGGCCTGTTCCGCCTCGGCCAGGCGTGGGAGCCCTACCCGCGGCTGCTGCCCGCCGCCCGCCGCCCGCTGAACCTGCTGGCGGCGACCACGAAGTCCAGCGCCGTGCTGACCGTCCCGCACCAGGGCGAATCGGTCATCGCCGCGGCCAGCCACGTCCGGCCCGAGGACGCCCTGCTGCTGAGACCGGGCTGCGGCCTGCCCCGGGGCGTCGACTTCGTGATGGCACCGGTCTTCGCCCCGACCGGCCGCGGCATCGGCATGGTGGGCACGGCGGGCGGCGACGACGCGCGGGCCGCATTCGTCGGCGAGATCGCGCGCGCGATCAGCGCGGCCGTCCGCCCCTGAAGTTAGCTCGAATGGCCGTTCTCGGCCCGCGCTGCGCTGCTTTATCGTCGGCTACCTGCAATGCAGGCGCGAAAATGAGGAGTTCCCAATGTTACCGCCGCAGCGGAATCGCTAAGCGAAGCGGATCATCGCCGCGCCCGCGAGCACGAAGAACACGAGCACGACCAAGGCCGTCGACCCGCCGCCGGTGGAACTGGTGACGAGTTGGTCGACCGCGCCGGTCAGCACGATCCCGCAGTCGGCGGTGATCTGGTGCCTGCCGGGTTCGACGCGGGTGAATTCCACCGCGGCGGTGAATTCACCGCGCGCGTCGGCGGTGGTCGCCCCGACCACCTCGCCGCCGGAGGTGAGCAGCACCGCGGCGCCGGGCGCGCAGCCCTGTCCGGTGGCCGTCAGCGCTTCGCCGGGCTGGATCGCCGGGCGGTCCAGGCTGAGGTCGGCCGACTCCTGCTCAGTGGTCGTCACCACCGGAGTGTCCGATGTGGTCGGTGGGGCCGTCGTGGTCGTTGTCGTCGTCAGCGTGGTCGTCGGCGGTGTGGTCGTGGTGGTCGGTGGAGGGGTGGTGGTCGTGACGGGCGGGCGCGTCGTCGTGGTGACCGGAGGACGGGTCGTCGTGGTGACCGGTGGGTTGGTTGTCGTCGGGACGACGCCGCGGATCGTGAACCGGGTGCCTGCCTTGGCGTTGTAGCAGTGGACGTCGATGGGGTGCGTGCCCTGCTCCGCGGTGCGCGGGACGGCGACGGTGATCGCGCCCGAAAGGGCGGTGCGCTGCTGCTGGTACTCCCCGTACGCCCAGGCCACGACGATCGTCGAGCACACCCGGCCGGGGTTGGCGACCGTCCACTCGACCCGGAAGTCCGCGCCCGCGGGCCCGCTGGCCGGGACCGCCTGCGCGGTCAGCACCGTCTGCTGCTGGGCCAGCGCCGGGGAACCCCCGATCAGCGCCCCCGCCGCGGCGGCGGCCGCAACCGCGATGCTTCCTGCTGCGCGCACGGTCCACATCCTCCGTCCGTTGTCCCGAAGCGGCGTCGGCCGCGCCAGGCCGGCTGTAGCATTCCGGCTCGTCCGGGCCCGTACCAACCGGGGGTCACCCATGAGACGTGCAGGCGTCATCGCGGTTGCGCTTGTCGGGATCTCCCTGCTCGGCGCCCCGGCCGCGAGCGCGCGCAGCGAGCCCCTGGAGGTCATCGCAACCCTCGACGGCCGCAGCATCAGCGGCCGCACCGTCGCCTTCGACCCGGCGCGGCCCGCCGAGCTGTCCATCACCGCCATCAACCCGACCGGCCAGGCCCGGCAGGTGCGGCTGGTCCGCGTGTCCGGCGTGGCCTTGGCGCTGACGTTCTTCGCCTACGACACCACGATCCCCTTCGAGGTGCCCGCGCGCGGCGAGGACACCCGGACCTTCCCGCTGGACGTGCGCGACCTCGACGGCCAGGCGATCGGCCTGCTGCCCACCTCGGTCGAGCTCCTCGCCGAGGACCGCACCGTCCTGGGCGGGGTGGACACCGTCGCCGACGTGCGCGGCTCGCTGTGGTCGGTGTACGGCGTCTTCGGCATCGCGATGGCCGTGCTCACCGCGCTGACCTGGGCCAGCGCGCTGCTGGCGCTGGCCAGGCACCGGCTCTCCGCCAACCGCTTCCGCCGCGCGCTGCGGTTCCTGCCCGCAGGCGCGGGCACCGGCCTGGTCGCCGTGGTGACGCTGTCGGTGCTGCGGCTGGTGCCGCCGGAGCCGGCCGTCGAGATCCCGATCGTGCTCGGCGCGGCCTGCATCGCCATGCTGCTCGGCTTCCTCACCCCGCATCCGCTGCCCGCGCAGGCCAACCCGGTCGACGGCCCCACCGTCGGGCTGACCACCCGGCCGCTGGCATGACCGCCGACCTGGCCGCGGCGCTGCCCCAGTACGCCATCGGCGCGGAGATCGGCTCCGGCGGGATGGGCGTGGTGTTCGACGGCGTGCACCGCTCGCTGGGCCGCGCGGTGGCGATCAAGCGGCTGCTGCCCGGCGACCCCGACGTCGACGTCCGCTTCGACCGCGAGGCCCGGGTGCTGGCCGGGCTCGACCACCCGCACATCGTGCCCGTGTACGACTACGTGCGCACCGGGCAGGACAACCTGCTGGTGATGGAGAAGCTCGACGGCGGCACGGTGCACAGCCGCTTCCACGGGCCGGGGCTGACCGGCGAGCAGTCGTGCGCGATCGCGCTGGCCATGCTCGCCGGGCTGCACGCCGCCCACCGGGCCGGGGTGCTGCACCTGGACGTCAAGCCGAAGAACCTGCTGTTCACCGCGGCCGGGGTGATGAAGGTGGCCGACTTCGGCATCGCCCAGGTGGTCAGCGAGGGCGCGACGCTGGTGACCCACGGCGGCGAGGTGCTGGGCACGCCCGCCTACATCGCCCCGGAGCAGGCGATGGGCAACCCGCTCACCCCCGCGGCCGACATCTACGCCGCGGGCACCGTCCTCTACGAACTCCTCTGCGGCGACCTGCCCTACGACCGCTCGCGCGGGGCGGTCAGCATGATGCGCCAGCGCGTCTTCACCGATCCCCGGCCGCTGCCCGGCATCCCGCCGCCGCTGTCCACAGTGGTCATGCGCAGCCTGGCCCGCGACCCGGCCCTGCGCTACCGCGACGCCGAGGCGTTCGCCGTCGACATCGCGGGCGCGGCGACGGCGGTGTTCGGGCCGGGCTGGCTGGACCGCGCGCGGGTGCCGGTGCACCTCGCGCCGCGCGTGCTGACCGCCATCGCCCAGCAGACCCGGCCGGACGCGCCGACGGTGGCGACGCCGCCGGTGCGCGCGGTCGCGCCGGAGCCGACGCGCACCTTCGACCCGCACGCCCTGCGCGGCCCGCGCCCGGCCCGCGAGCTGCTGCGCACCGCGCCGTCGCCGCTGTGGCCGGGCCTGGTCGCCTGCCTGGCGCTGGTCGTCATGGCGGTGCTGCCCTTCCTGGCGTCGGCGCGCGTCGACCACCCGGTGGTGGTGCCGGGGATCAGCGTCAACGGCCAGCCGGTGAGCGGGCCGGTCACGGTGGACCTGAGCAAGCCGGTGGCGATCACCGGCGCGCCCGAGTCGTTCACGGTCAACGCGGCGGGCATCCCGCTGGGCTCGGTCGAGGCCGGTGAGCCCGCGCCGCTGCTGCGGTGGCTCGTCGGCGGCGCGGCGACCGGGGAGATCAGCGTGGACGGGCAGGTGCAGGCGTTCACCCTCCGGACCGCGCAGCACCCGCTGGCCAGCGCGATGGGCGCGGGCAGCCTGCTGCTGGGCCTGTTCGCGCTGGCCTACGTCGAGTCGCTGGCCAGGGCGCTGCGGCGGGGCTACCGGCGGCCCGCCGCCCCGGTCGCGGCGGTGCCGCTGGGGGCGCTGCTGGGCGCGGCGGTGTGGCTGCTGGTGTCGGCGCTGACCGTCCGCGAACCCGTCCTCGCCTACGGGGTCGGGGCGGCAGCGGCGGGCGCGGTGGCGGCCTCGGCGCTGGTCCTGGCTACGTCGTGGGCGGCGCGCAGGCGCTGATCGCCGCGCGCACGAAGTCGAGGACCACCGGGCCCGCGTCCGGCGGCCACGCGATGGCGACCTGGCTGGGGCTGATCCCGGTGACCGGCCGGTAGACCACGCCGGGCCGGGCGTAGAAGCGCGCCGCCGAGGCCGGGGCGATGGCGACGCCGTAGCCGTTGGCGATGGCCTGCAACCAGTCGTCGGGCTGCTCGGTGACCGCGCCGACGCGCGCCGGGCGGTCGCGCTCGTCGGCGGCCAGCCAGTAGTCGCGCCAGGCCCCGGTCTCCGGCGGGGCGGCGACGAACGGCTCGTCGCGCAGCTCGGCGAAGGCGATCTCGGCGCGGTCGGCCAGCGGGTGCGCTGCGGGCAGGGCGACCCAGCGCGGCTCGGTGAGCAGGACCGCGACGCGCAGGTCGCCCTGGCCGGGGAGGGGCAGCCGCACCAGCGCGGCGTCGACGTCGCCCGCGGCCAGCCCCGCGGTCGGGTCGGCCCAGGTGGCCTGCCGCATCTCCACCCGCCAGCCGGGCCGGGCGCGGCCGAACCAGGCGATGATCCCCGGCGTGGCCTCGTTCGCCGCGCTGGCCAGGAACCCGATCCGCAGCACGCGGGCGCCCCTGGCCGCACGCACCGCCGCGTCCCAGTCGGCCAGCAGCGCCGGGGCGCGCTCGGCCAGCGCCCGGCCCGCGTCGGTCAGCGCCATCCCGTCCCTCGACCGGACGAACAGCCGCACGCCGAGCCCGTCCTCCAACCGCCTGACCTGCTTGGTCAGCGCGGGCTGGGAGACGAAGAGGCGCTGGGCGGCGCGGGTCAGGCTGCCGTCCTCGGCGACCGCGACGAAGCAGCGCAGCAGGCGCGTGTCGACGTCCATTCCGGAAGGTTATAGGCGCAGGTATTGGACGTCTCCCCGGTGGCTTCGGGAGGGTTGGTGGCGTGTTCACCGCCTATGTCGTCGTCACGCTGGTGACCGCGGCGGCCAACGTCGCCGCCGCCGTCGCCGACTTCGTCCGTGCCGAGTGGATCGTGGCGAACCTGTCCCGCTACGGGCTGCCGCGCTCCTGGCTCGCTCCACTGGGGATCGCCAAGGCCGCGGGGGCCGCGGGACTGCTGACGGGCTTTGCCGTGCCCGCCTTGGGGATCGCGGCGGCCGTGGGGCTGGTGCTCTACTTCGCGGGCGCGGTCGTCGCCGTCGCAAGGGCACGGTGGTACTCGCACCTGCTGTACCCCGGGCTGTTCTTGGCAACGGCCGCCGCGGCGTTGTGGCTGGGCCTCGCCGCGCGCTGACGCTATCCTCCGACCCCTACCGCACTCCGGGGTTACCCCATTAGAGTGATAATTGACGGTTCAAGTAACGGTGGGTCGTCGACCTGTCGACCTCCCCCACGAGTGCACCCGTGCGCGAGGGGACCACATGAGGACAGCGCGTCCGACCCGTTCGCGGCTGACCACCGCGACGGCCGTCATCGGCGCCTGCGCCGTCGTCTGGTTGGGCAGCGACCTGAGCCGCACGCCCGCCCCCTCCGCACAGCTCACCCCCGCGAGGCCGCCCACCACGTCCGCGCCCCCGGCCCCCACCGCACCGTCCGCGCCGGCGAAAGCCACGGTGTCCCGGGTGGTCGACGCCCGAACCGTCCTGACCTCGGCGGGCGAGCGGGTCGTGGTGGCCGGCCTCGCCCCACCCGGCCCCTGTTGGTCGGCCGCCGCCACCGACTTCGCCACCACCACCCTCCTCGGCGCCGAGATCACCCTCGTCGACCCGGTCCCCATCCTCGCCGCCACCCTCACCCCCCGCGAACCCCTCGCCGACGGCATCAGCGCCATCACCGCCACCCTCACCCTCCCCGACGGCACCGACTACGCCGCAACGGCGCTGCACCAGGGCCAGGCCAAACCCCTCCCCACCGCCAGCCCAGCCCACCACGCCGCCACCACCGCAGCAGGCGCCGCCGCCCAAGGCCTCTGGGGCCAACCCTGCCTAGGCGAAGACACCCTCCACGTCCAAGTCCCACCCCCACCCCCCAACCCCACAACAGCCCCGAAACCCCCCGGCGCCAAGACCAACCCCCAGCCCTACTACCGCAACTGCACCGCCGCCCGAGCCTCCGGCAACACCCCCATCCCCAAAGGCACCCCCGGCTACCGCCCCGCCCTAGACCGCGACCACAACGGCCTAGCCTGCGAGCGATGACGCCGCGCCGACGCTCATCCCGCAGCACCTACCCCTAGCCCACCCCGAAGGCTCTCAATCCGCCTGCACTGCCTGACCGACCCGATTTCCGTCGCCACCCCCGCGGCGAGGTCGATCTGCTTGCGCGCCTCTTCGCGCTCCCCATTGGCCACGTAGGCCGTGGCGAGATCAACGTGCATTGCCAGGGCTGCTCGGGTGAATGACGGATCGAGATCGGCGAGCGCGCCCTTCAGGACGCCTACCGCCTCCGTGTCCCCCAGCCGGGCAAGGGCATGGCCACGCCACCGAGCCAGGTGGATGCGATCGAGCACGACGTAGGGACCGGAACCCCTACCTCCACAACTCGGCAGGTGCGCTGCGGCCTCATCAAACGCATCGAGACTTCCTTCGCGATCACCATCAGCCGAACAGGCCTCTCCCAGAGCCGCGTGCAACCAGGAGCCCAGCAATGCGTCCACTGCCATCGACCGCAGGAGTTCCACGGCGTCGGCGGATCTGCCGACGCTCCGCCTGCAGCGCACCGAGCGAGGAACGGACATCCGGCGACAGGCTGAACGAGCGGAGGTGCTGCACTTGGGCAATCTTCGCTTGACCTCGTCATGGGCTACGACGGCGCCCAGTTGGCGGTCAAGGTAGCGAATGGCGTCGAGTTGCTCGCGGAGCAGTGAAACCACTGTGACATCCACTCGTCGCGATGCGTTCAGCAATCGCCGCAGTTCTGCTTCGCCCTCGTCATTCGGCTCGCTGGCACCAGGTGGCCCCAGCAGGTATTCGATCTTAATCCCGAAGATGCGCTCAAGCAGGCGCGCGGTCGGCGGGCGCACCGGCCCCAGCGGTCTCCCATCCGGTCGACGACCAGCGGCCAACCGCTGCAGCTGCCGAAGCGGCAGCGTGCCGACCTCACCATTCTCCCGCGCAAATCTCTCCGCGAACTCAACGAACTCCTGATAGGTCATCCGGCGCTCGCGAATCTGCCGACCCAACTCGGTCCTGACCGGTGCGTGAACCGATGGCTCCATGCGCCCCTCCTCCCGACCGGGCGGCGTGGCATCCGCAAGGCGTCCTCATGTCGTGCTCGCGTCGTTCCATCCAGCCTGCAATGACGAAACGCTGGCATCGAGTCTTTCACGGACCACCAAGGGGCACCGGCGAACTGGGCGCCTTTCAGGCACCAGATCACCTGTCCGAGGCAGCCCGAGCCCCTCCCTTGGACGTCCACCGGCATCACAACGCAATGGAGTTGGGCATGGTCGATCTAGCTTTGCTGCCGCGGGGGACGGCCTGACATGGGCGGAGTGCACAAACGGCCGCAGGCGCGCGGCCGGATGCTGGGTGCCCAGCTTCGGCTGTTCCGGGTTGCGTTCGCCGGTTTGAGCTTGGAACAGGCGGCCGAAGTCGCGCAGTTCTCGCTGTCGACGTTGAGCCGGATCGAGAATGGCAGGCGGCACATCAGCAGTGAGGATGTAGCTGCTCTGTTGGCGGTCTACGGCGTTCCGTCGCGCCGCAGGCAACCGTTGATCGAGGCTGCTCGGTCCGTCCCGCAGGCTGGTTGGTGGCAGCGTCCGTGGCCGGGCCTGCCGTTGGACACCTACGCGGCAGCGTACGAGTGCGGCGCGAACGGGTTGGTGAGCTGGTCGGTCGGGATGGTTCCACCCCTCCTGCAGACGCAGGGCTACGCCGCGAGTTGCATGGCTGCTGATGGCGTGACCTCGGGTGAGGTTCCGGGTATCCGCCGATGGTCCACGTGGAACTGCGGCACAGCAGCGTGTTCCTTCACGAGCCCGAAGCGGCTGCTTATGTGGATGCGCACAAGAGGTTGGACCGGATCGCGTGTTCGGTGATCGAGACCCGCAGGATCCTGGGCCGCTTGGTCGAGTCGGTTTCAGCTCATCTGGCGGCCAGGTAATAGAGAAGGGGCACCAGCGTGCCTGCTCCTAGCAGACTTCCCCGCCGGGCCAGCTCGGCGACTCGGTCCAGCGGCACCCATTCCACCCGGCCTGCTTCTTCCGCATCCGCGGGTTCCCCCATGTGCCGGGCGTTCCGCCACACGAATGCTTCAACCCCCGCCGTCACCTGGCCGGGCAACGGCTCGAAGCTGATCAGGTGGTCGGGCGCCCCGACGGGCTCCCACCCGGTCTCCTCGGCCGCTTCACGGGCAGCCGTGGAAGCAGCATCCTCCCCGTCATCGATCATCCCGCCAGGGAGCTCGTAACCCCACTGCCGCGTCGGAAACCGATAGCGCCACAGCATCAGCACTTCGTCCTGGTCATTGACCACCAGCGCCACGGCGATCTTCGCAAGGTGGACGACGTGGTACTCCCAGCGCTCCCCGTTAGGGGCCTGGACGTCCACCAAGCCCAACTGCACCCAGCGGTTGTCATAGACCAGCCGTTCGCCGAAGGTCTGCCAGGTGCCGTGCTCATTTGTCACATCGGCGCCTCTCCATAGCGAGGTCGACGCTGCCCGCTTGCCATGGCCCCACCGTAGGGCGGCCGCGGCACGCAGAAGGCCCGCCCCCTGGGGGACGGGCCTTCGACCTGCGAGCCGCCTAAGGGAATCGAACCCTTGACCTGCTCATTACGAGTGAGCCGCTCTGGCCGACTGAGCTAAGGCGGCAGGTGGGGCCTAGTGTAGCGGGCTCACTCGATCGAGGATGGGGCAGGGGGCGGCGTCACCCTTCGGGGGTGGCGTCGTTTACCTCATACGCGCGTATGAAGGAGGGGCCGGAGAGATGGATCATCGTCGTCTGCTGGCGGTGCCGGTGTCGGTGGCGCTGGTCGTGCTGGGCGCTGGGCCGGTGGGTGCGCAGCCGACGACGCCGGTGCCGCCGCCTGCGAACTCGAGCGCGCCGCCGCCGAGTGCGCCGATCGGGCCGCAGCCGCTGGGGCGGGCGGTCGGGGATGCGGGGACCGGGTTGGCCGTCGTGCGGATCGCGCCGAACTCCACGCCCACGGAGTCGATCATCCCGGGGGCCGAGGACAAGCTGCCCAAGCAGGCGGCCGTCGAGTTCGGGATTGGGCTGGCCAGCGCGCAGGCGAACTCCGAGGCGTACCTGGCCTACGAGAAGGCCGTCGCCCAGTCCGCGCCCGGGGGGCTGGCCGTGCAGGGCAGCAGCCCGCAGGCGCCCGGGTCGCTGGCCCAGACCGCGCCGCCGAACAACGGCGAGCCGCGCAGCGCGGGGATCAACCCGCCGTCGACGCCGCTGGACACGCTGCTCAAGGTCGGCGTGCTCAACGGGCGGGTGCACGCCAAGTGGAGCGACGCGCTCGGCCCGTGCGTGGACACCATCGCCGACGCCTCCACCGAGCTGGCGAGCCTGTCGGCGCTCAACGCCATCCCGACGCTGCCCAGCGTCGCCGACCTCACCGGCGTGTTCGACGCGCCCAACCTCGACGCCGCCGGGGACAAGGCGCTCATCGAGGGGCTCAAGGAGCTCGGGGGGCCGCTGAGCACGCTCGGGGGCGTGCTCGGCGGACCGGGGGCCACCGGGGCCGGGTCGCTGCTGAGCCTGCCGAACACGCTCTCGGCGCGGTCGGTGGTCAAGCTCGTCGACATCCCCGGCTCGAAGAACAAGGCCGTGCAGTCGACCTCGACGCTGCAGGTGGCCGCGGTGAAGCTGCTCGCGGGCACCCCGTTCGAGATCACCATCAAGGTCGTCAGCCAGCCCACCCTGCAGGTCACCTCGACCGGGGCGAAGGAGACCTCCCGGGTCGCCTACACCGCGCCGGTGCTGGAGGTCCTGCAGGGCGGCAGGAGCCTGGGCAAGCTGGACGCGGCCAACCCCAAGCTCGACATCCCGGTCGGCATCCCGCTGCCGGGGGCCGACGCGCTGCCCGCACTGAAGGACCTGCCGATCATCGGCGGCATCCTCGGCGACGGCAGCCCGCTCACCGACGGACTGAAGAAGCTCGACCTCGGCGTCCTGCGCCTGTCGGTGGCCGGGCTGACCCAGAAGGGCGAGCAGGCGACCACGCCGTTCAAGGGCTACCAGGTCGGCGCGTCGGCCCGCATGCTCGACCTGCAGGTCCTGCCGACGGATGCGCTCGGCCTGCCGAACCTGCCCTCGGCGCTGGCCCAGATCTCCCTGGGCGAGCAGGTGGCCCGCGCCTACGCCCCCGAGGGCGGCGTGGTCTGCGGCACCGCGACCCAGCAGCCGCAGGAGCCCCCGGCGCCCGCCCCGCAGGGCAAGGCCCCGCCGCAGCTGGCCTACACCAACGCCGCCTACCAGACCGTCCCGATCTTCTGGACCGGCACGGCCCTGCTCCTGCTCGGCGTCGTCATGGTCGCCGCGCTCCCGGCCCGCAGGCGCAGCCGCTAGCCGCGGTAGAGGGCCGAGACCATCGCCTCGACGGCGATGCGCGGCTTGACGTTCTGCTCCAGGGCGTCGCGGCAGGCCAGGACGGCCTCCAGGCGGCGCAGGATGGACTCAGGCGGCCACGAGTTGGCCGCCTGGGTCGCCGCCTCGGCGTGGTCGGGGTGGTTGAGGGTGGCGCCGGAGCGGGCGCCCACCACGAGGGCGTCGCGGTAGAAGCCCGCGAGGTCGACCAGGGCGAGGTCGAGGGAGTCGCGCTGGGTGCGGGTGGCGCGCGACTTCTGCCGCCGCTCCAGCTCCTTGAGCGCCCCGGCGCTGCCCCGGGTCGCCGAGGCCGCGCCCTTGCCGGTGCCGCCGTGGCCCAACGCCGTCTTCAACGCCTCGCGCTCGGCCTCGTCGCGGGTCGCCGAGACCTCCGCCGCGTCGGCCTCGGCGGCCTTCACCAGGTCGTCGGCGCAGTCGAACACGTGCGCCAGCGTCGGCAGGTGCAGCGGGATGCGCAGCACCTTCGCCCGCCGCTCGCGCGCCGCGGGGTCGGTCGCCAGCCGCCGGGCGCGGCCGACGTGCCCGCCGCAGACCGAGGCCGCCCACCGGGCCGTCTCCAGGTCCACCCCGTCCCGCCGGTGCAGCACCTCGGCGATGGCGTCCGGGGCGGGGGTGCGCAGCGGCACGGCCCGGCACCGGGAGCGGATGGTCACCGAGACGTCGTCGGGGTGGTCCGAGGGGGCGCACAGCAGGAACACCGTGCGGTCCGGCGGCTCCTCAACCGCCTTGAGCAGCGCGTTCGCCGCGCCTTCCGTCAGCCGGTCGGCGTCGGTGATGATGACGACCTGCCAGCGCCCGCCGGTCGGCCGCCGGGCCGCGGTCTGCACCAGGGCGCGCATCTCCAGCACGGAGATCGACAGCCCCTCCGGCTCGACCACCCGCACGTCGGCGTGGGTGCCCGCCATGCTGGTGCGGCAGCCTGCGCACTCCCCGCAGCCCGCCTGCCCGGTCGTGCACTGCAGGCCCGCGGCGAACGCCCTGGCCGCCACCGAGCGGCCCGAGCCGGGCGGGCCGGTGAACAGCCAGGCGTGGGTCATCCCGGCCGCGGAGCCGGTGCCGTCGACCAGCGCGGCGGCGGCCCGCGCCGCGGTGCTCAGGGTCTCGACCGCGGCGGGCTGGCCCACCAGCTGCGCCCAGACCGTCATGACGCCTCGACGGGGTCCAGGACGGGGGCCAGGTCGCCCAGCTTGCGGTCGGCCAGCGCGGACCGCACGGCCACGCGCACGCGCTCGGCGACCTCGTCGGCCGCGCCGTCGCCGTCGACCACGATGTAGTGGTCGGGGTCGGCCGCGGCCATGTCGGTCAGCAGCTTCTGCACGTGCCAATGATGCTCGGTGGCGGGCGAGCGCGGCGGCAGGGTGCCCGGCTCGCGGTCCAGCAGCACGGTCAGGTCCGGGCGCAGCCGCGAGGTCGCCCAGTCGGCCAGGCCCTCCAGCTCGGCGGGGTCCAGGCCCGCCGCCGTGGACAGGTAGGCCAGCGGGCTGTCCACGAACCGCTCCATGACCACCAGCGCGCCGCGGTCGAGCGCGGGCCGGATCTCGCGCTCCACCAGGTCGGCGCGCACAGCGGCGGCGACGAGGGCCTGGGCGCGGGCGCTGGAGAGCTGCGCGCCCGCCAGCACCGCCCGCAGCCTGCCGTCGTCGAGGGCCGGGTCCTCGGCCAGCACGACCTCCTTGCGGCCCGGCCTGCGCAGCCAGTCGACCAGCAGCCGCGCCTGCGCGCTGGTGTCCAGCCCGGCGGCCCCCTCGACGGCGATGAGCACGCCGGTGGCCCGCCGCGGCGCGCGGCGGATGGTCGCCAGCAGGTCGGTGAGGATCTTCTCCGAGCGCCGGTCGTCCATCTGCCGGTAGGCGATGACCCCGACCAGCGCGGCGATCAGACCGGCGCCCAGCAGCACCGGGCGGGTGCCGTCGATGAGCATCGGCCTGCCGAACAGGTTGACCTGCCGCGGGCTGACCAGGCCGACCAGCACCGGGGTCGCGGCCATCGAGGCAGCCAGGATGATCTTCATCAGGGACTGGTAGACGGCGTTGATGCGACCGCGGATGGCGTCCTCGACCTGCGTGCCGATGATGGTGACGCCGGTGAGGAAGGCCGCGCCCGCACCCGCGCCGAGCAGGGCCACCGCGATCAGCGACACGACCAGGTGCGGCGAGAGCGCGATCACCGCGAGCACGATGCCCGCGATCACGATGGCCACCCCGAACAGCCGGTTGTGCGGCAGCGTGCGGGCCAGCTTGGGCGCCCCGCCCATGCCGGTGGCCAGGCCGAGGAACAGCGCGACGAACAGCCAGCCGAAGGCGGGCTGGCCGCCGCCGAGGCTGTTGGCGTAGAGCTGGGCGGAGCCGACCAGCGCCCCGGCCGCGGCGAACGCGCCGATCATGCCGATCAGCAGCCCGCGCACCAGCGGCGTGGTGCGCACGAAGTGCACCGCGTCCTTGATCATGGCACCGAAGCCGGGCTTGGCCGCGGGCTCGGCCTTGGCGCTGTCGGCTCCCTTGCCCTGGGGCGCCTTGCTCTGGGGCGCCCGCAGCGACAGCTCCGGGATGCGCGTGGCGACGATGATCCCGCTGCTGAGGTACAGGGCGCCGTTGAGCAGCAGGATGATGTTGGCGATGCCGAACCCGGACGGGTCGAGGTGGAAGGTGGAGCTGGCCGCGTTGATCAGCGCGTAGAGCCCGGCGCCGCTGATGACCGCGATGCCGTAGGTCATCACCATGCCCAGCTGGTTGGCCGTCTCCACCTGGTCGGGGCGGCGCAGCAGGTTGGGCACCGCGGCGTCCTTCGACGGGATCCACAGCAGCGCGCAGCAGCCGATGAGGAAGTTGCCGACGAACAGCCACAGCGGCGAGCCCACCACCGCGATGGAGATGAACAGCCCGCACCGGGCGATGTCGCAGACGACCATCACCTTGCGCCGGTCGAACCGGTCGGCGAAGAGGCCGCCCAACGGGGCGAACAGCAGACCGGGCAGCAGCTGGGTCAGCACCACGCCCGCGAAGGCGAAGCTCTGCGCGCGGTAGTCGTCGAGGAAGGTCGTGACGAGCCCGGTCAGCGCCAGCAGCGACAGCCAGTCACCGGTGCTGCACAGGTAGGTGACGCCCCACAGCCTGCGGAACGGGCGGATGGACAGCACGCTGCGCACGCGGTGGGCCATCGATGCCTCGGCGTCCACCACCTGTCCGTTCAAGCCTGCGCTGATCGCCTCCACCCCAATCCACACCCGACGGCGTCCCAGCGTAACCAGTGGCCCTGCGCCGTTCAGGTGACGCTGGCCTGGTTTGTCCAGGTTAGCCACCCGGCAGTGGACTCAGGGTGACTTTGGTGAACCCGGCGGTCCGCCGCGCCCATCTCCCGATTGTGCTCGATCGGCGCGGCGGGCACCCGGTGATCAGGCCTTCGACTTGGCCGCGGGCTTCTTCGCGGCAGGCTTCTTGGTGGTCTTCGCGCCGGTCTTGGCCGTGGTGCGCCGGGTCGAGGTCCGCTTGGGGGCCGGGCCCTTGGCCCGCTTCTCGGCCAGCAGCTCCGAGGCGCGGTCGACCGAGATCGTCTCCACGCTGTCGGACTTGCGCAGCGAGGCGTTGTGCTCGCCGTCGGTCACGTACGGCCCGAACCGGCCATCTTTGATCACCATCGGCTTGCCCGACACCGGGTCGGGGCCCAGCTCGCGCAGCGGCGGCTGGGCCGCCGCGGTGCGCCTGCCGCGCTGCTTGGGCTCGGCGTAGATCTTCAGCGCCTCGTCCAGGGTGATCTCGAAGATCTGCTCCTCGCTGGTCAGCGAGCGCGAGTCGGTCCCCTTCTTCAGGTACGGCCCGTAGCGCCCGTTCTGCGCGGTGATCTCCTCGCCGGTCGCCGGGTCGGTGCCCACCACCCGCGGCAGCGACATCAGCTTGAGCGCGTCCTCCAGCGTCACCGTGTCCAGCGACATCGACTGGAACAGCGAGCCGGTGCGCGGCTTGGCCTTCGCCTTGGCCTTCTTCTTGCCCGGCTCCGGCTCCTCCTCGGGCAGCACCTCGGTGACGTAGGGCCCGAAGCGGCCGTCCTTGGCCACGATCTCGTGCCCGGTCACCGGGTCGGTGCCCAGCGAGCGGCCCTCCATCGGCACGGCGAACAGCTGCTCGGCGACCTCGGGGGTCAGCTCGTCCGGCGGCAGGTCCTCGGGCAGGTTGGCCCGCTGCGCCTCGCCGTCGACCTCGCGCTCCAGGTACGGCCCGTACCGGCCGACCCGGACCACGACCGGGCGGCCCTCGGTGTCGGTGAACACCGGGATGGAGTTGACCTCCTTGGGGTCGATCTCCTCGACCCCGGAGCCGACCAGCTTCTTGAGCCCGCCGGAGCGCCCGACCGAGCCCTCCGGGCCGACCGGGCCGCCGAAGTAGAACCCCGACAGCCAGGTCGTGCGCTCCTGGTCGCCCACGGCGATGCGGTCGAGCTCGTCCTCCATCGCGGCGGTGAAGTCGTAGTCCACCAGCCGCTCGAAGTGCTGCTCCAGCAGCCCGACCACGGAGAAGGCGATCCACGACGGGACCAGCGCCGAGCCCTTCTTCCACACGTAGCCGCGGTCCTGGATCGTCTTGATGATCGAGGTGTAGGTGGAGGGGCGGCCGATGCCCAGGTCCTCCAGCTGCTTGATCAGGCTGGGCTCGGAGTAGCGCGGCGGCGGGCTGGTGGCGTGCCCGTCGGCGGCCAGCTCGGCGGCGGTCACCGGGTGGCCCTTGGTCAGCCGCGGCAGCCTGCGCTCGGCGTCGTCGGCCTCGCCGCCGGTCTCGGTGTCCACCGACTCGACGTAGGCGCGCAGGAAGCCCGCGAAGGTGATCGTGCGGCCGCTGGAGGAGAAGACGCACTCCTCGCCGGAGGCGGCGTTGCCGGTGATCCGCACGGTCATCGTCGTGCCCCGCACGTCGGCCATCTGGGAGGCGATCGTGCGCTGCCAGATCAGCTCGTAGATGCGGAACTCGTCGGCCTCCAGCTCGCGGGCGACCTCGCCGGGGGTGCGGAAGACCTCACCGGCAGGCCGGATGGCCTCGTGCGCCTCCTGGGCGTTCTTCACCTTGCGGGTGTACTGGCGCGGCTGCGGCGAGACGAACTCGCTGCCGTAGAGCTGCGTGGCCTGGGCGCGCGCGGCCTGGATGGCCGTCTCCGACAGCGTGGTGGAGTCGGTGCGCATGTAGGTGATGTAGCCGTTCTCGTACAGCCGCTGTGCGGCGCGCATCGTCCGGTCGGACGAGAAGCGCAGCTTGCGGCCGGCCTCCTGCTGGAGCGTGGAGGTCATGAACGGCGCGTACGGCTTGCGGGTGTAGGGCTTCTCCTCGACGGAGGTGACCGTCAGCGCGGCCCCGCTGAGCCCCTCGGCCAGGCGCCGGGCCTCGGCCTCCTCCAGCAGCAGGACTTCGGCGCCCGCCTTGAGCCGCCCGTCCGGGCCGAAGTCGCGCCCGGTGGCCAGCCGCGTGCCGTCCACCGACAGCAGCCGCGAGCCGAACGTGCGGGGCTCGGCGTCGGCGCCCGCGTCCAGGGTCGCGGAGATGTCCCAGTACGAGGCCGACACGAACGCCATGCGCTCGCGCTCGCGCTGCACGACGATGCGGGTCGCCACCGACTGCACCCGGCCTGCCGACAGCCGCGGCATGACCTTCTTCCACAGCACGGGGCTGACCTCGTAGCCGTAGAGGCGGTCGAGGATGCGGCGGGTCTCCTGCGCGTCGACCAGGTCGCGGTCGAGGTCGCGGGTGCTCTCCGCGGCGGCGCGGATGGCCGACTCGGTGATCTCGTGGAAGACCATCCGGCGCACCGGCACCTTGGGCTTGAGCGCCTCCAGCAGGTGCCAGGCGATGGCCTCGCCCTCGCGGTCGCCGTCGGTCGCCAGGTACAGCTCGTCGACGTCCTTGAGCAGGCCCTTGAGCTCGGTGACCGTGGACTTCTTGTCCGGGGTGACGATGTAGATGGGCTCGAAGCCGTTGTCGACGTTGACGCCGAGGTTCGACCACGCCTTGCCCTTGTACTTCTCCGGCACCTCCGCCGCCTTGCGGGGCAGGTCGCGGATGTGGCCGCGGGAGGACTCCACCACGAAGTCGCGCCCCAGGTAGGAGGCGATCTTCTTGGCCTTGGCCGGGGACTCGACGATCACGAGCCGCCGCCGCGCGCCCCCGGCGCTTCTGTTGGTCTTCGTTCCGGCCACGGATCCCGCTCTCTCTGTTGCCGCTCGACAGCCTGAGTCCCTACCACCCTGCCATCGGCCACCAATACACGTTCATGACACCACACGCATCTCCGCCCCGGTGGGCCACAGTGCGTCGCACCCCGGCCCCGGAGAGCGACCCACGAGTTCCCCGAGCCGGGCGAGCCTACGCCGTCCCCGGATGCGGAGGCCGCCGGAATGCGCCGACGCGGGCAGCCCGCACCGGGCGAGGGCCTCGACCAGGCGGTCATGAGTATGCGGCGCGAGCTGGTCGAGGCCGAGCAGGTACCCCCCATCGGTCCACCGGCCCGCCGCCAGCGCCCACAGGCGCAGCGCGTTGCCGTCGGGGGTGAAGCCGTCCGGGACGCGCTTGCGGCCGCCGCCCCAGTCCTGCGCCAGCGGCGCCAGGTCGGCCCGGAAGGCGGTCCGCACCTCGTGCTCGCCGGTGTACTCGCAGACCTGCCTGCGCACCGCCACCCCGCGCAGCCCCAGCGCTGTGACCAGCGCTTTCGCCCGAACGGGGCGGTCGACCGGGATGGTGAGGCGGGCGGTCCCCCCGGCGAAGACGCGGACCCGGCCGGGCCCGCAGAGCAGCCCCGCCAGGTCGGCCAGTTTCGGGGACGACGCCTCGGCGGAGTAGAAGGAGAGCTGCTCCACGGCGGCCAGGTTAGAACAGAAGTTCGAGCTGCGGAAGCGCGTGCGGCCACGCACCGCGGTCAGCCCGTCACGTGGCGAAGGTCACGACGTCCGGGTGGCCGCCGAGGTCGGGATGGAGGTCGGCACGCCTGCCGAGCCGGAGGCGTCGGTGCCCGCCAGCGTCCGGCAGGACGCGGCCTTCTTGAACGCCGCGTCGAGCTGCTCGTTGCCGCGCAGCCCGGCCATCGGGTTCTCCAGCTCGGCGAGCTTCTGCAGGTCCGAGCCGACCTTGGTGAACGCCTGCTTGAACTTCTCCGGGTCGCTGACGTCGGCGGCGGCGAACTCGTCGCGCGAGCGCTGGACCTGGTCGCGGGCCTTCTGCAGGGTCTGCACGGCCCGGTCGGCGGCGATGTCGCCGTCGGGCACGGGCGGGTCGCCCGCCTCGCCGATGCCCGCCGACATCCGCTCCAGCGCGTCGACCAGGGTGTCGAGGTAGGAGATGAGGTTGCCCTTGGCCGCCTTCGGGTTGTTGGGGTCGATGTTGGGGCCCTTGCTGAGCTTGGCCACCTCGGGCGAGACCGACGAGCACACCCGCTCGGCCCAGGCCACGGGGTCGCCCTGGGGCTCGGTGGGGGCCACGGTGGTGGTCGGGGCCTCGGGGGCGGGCTCGGGCGTGCCCGGGTCGTCGTTGCCGCATGCGGCGAGCACGAGGACGACGGCT
Organism: Actinokineospora sp. NPDC004072; assembly: GCF_053604195.1. Taxonomy (NCBI): domain Bacteria; kingdom Bacillati; phylum Actinomycetota; class Actinomycetes; order Pseudonocardiales; family Pseudonocardiaceae; genus Actinokineospora; species Actinokineospora sp. NPDC004072. The sequence goes on from NZ_JBSGHB010000003.1 coordinate 164,512, forward strand.
GCGGCGATCAGGGGGCGGCGGACCATGCGCTGGCTCCTCGGGCTGCTCGGATCGGCGTAGCCGATCTTGCCGGCCGGACCAGCCGCCCGCAGGCCGAAAGGAGCAGGGCAGGCTCAGCCTTTCGGCTGAACCTGCCCTGCGTGCCGCGTCAGGCCGCGCCGTTGGACACCGGCTCGGCGGCAGGCGTCTCGGCGATCGCGGTCGTGCGCCGCTTGGAGACCACGACCGCGACCACGATCAGCGCCGCCGCGACCAGCGCGATGGCCAGCCGGACCCCGGTGGAGGCGTCCGCCCCGACCGACAGGGCGACGATGGCGGGCGCGATCAGCACCGACACCAGGTTCATCACCTTGATCAGCGGGTTGATGGCCGGACCGGCGGTGTCCTTGAACGGGTCGCCGACGGTGTCGCCGATGACGGTCGCGGCGTGGGCGTCGGAGCCCTTGCCGCCGTGGTTGCCGTCCTCGACCAGCTTCTTGGCGTTGTCCCACGCGCCGCCGGAGTTGGCCAGGAACACCGCCATCAGCGTGCCCGCGGCGATCGCGCCGCCGAGGTAGCCCGCCAGCGGGCCGACGCCGAGGCCGAAGCCGACGGCGATCGGGGCCAGCACGGCCAGCAGGCCGGGGGTGGCCAGCTCGCGCAGCGAGTCGCGGGTGCAGATGTCGACCACCCGGCCGTACTCCGGTCGGGTGGTGCCCTCCATGATCCCCGGGATGTCGCGGAACTGGCGGCGGACCTCGAAGACGATGGCGCCCGCCGCCCGGGTCACGGCGTTGACCGCCAGGCCGGAGAACATGAACACCACCGCGGCGCCGATGACGACGCCGACGAGGACGTTCGGGCTGAACACCGTGAAGATGTCGTTGGAGAACTCGTTCTGCGCCTTGGCGAACGCCGCCTTGATCGCGTCGAGGTAGGACCCGAACAGCGCCGTCGCGGCCAGCACCGCGGTGGCGATGGCGATGCCCTTGGTGATGGCCTTGGTGGTGTTGCCCACCGCGTCCAGCTCGGTCAGGATCGCCGCGCCCTCGCCGTGCACGTCGCCGGACATCTCGGCGATGCCCTGGGCGTTGTCGGAGACCGGGCCGAAGGTGTCCATCGCGACGATGACGCCGACGGTGGTCAGCAGGCCGGTGCCCGCCAGCGCGATGGCGAACAGCGCCACGGTGATCGAGCCGGAGAGCAGGAACGCGCCGTAGACCGCGCCGCCGATGACCAGCGCGGTGTAGACGGCGGACTCGAAGCCGACCGAGATGCCCGCCAGCACGACGGTCGCCGGGCCGGTGAGCGCGGTGCGGCCGACGTCCTTGACCGGCTTGTAGTCGGTGCCGGTGAAGTAGCCGGTCAGCCAGAGGATGACCCCGGCCAGCACGATGCCGATGATCACCGCGACCGCGGCGACCAGCGCCGGGCTGCCCGCGATGTTGGTGTCCGCCGCGCCGGTCAGCTCGGAGAACGAGGTCGGCAGGAAGATGAACGCCGCCGCCGTGCACAGCACCGCCGAGACCAGGGCGGAGATGTAGAAGGAGCGGTTGATCGCGGTCAGGCCGCTCTCCCCCGCCTTCGCCTTGGTGATGTAGACGCCGAGCATCGCGGTCAGCACGCCCAGCGCGGGGACGATCAGCGGGAAGAGCAGGCCCTGCACGCCGAACGCCGTGCTGCCCAGGATCAGGGCGGCGACGAGCATGACGGCGTAGGACTCGAACAGGTCGGCGGCCATGCCCGCGCAGTCGCCGACGTTGTCGCCCACGTTGTCGGCGATGGTCGCGGCGTTGCGGGGGTCGTCCTCGGGGATGTTCTGCTCGACCTTGCCGACCAGGTCCGCGCCCACGTCGGCGGCCTTGGTGAAGATGCCGCCGCCGACCCGCATGAACATGGCGATCAGGGCGGCGCCGAAGCCGAAGCCCTCCAGCACCTTCGGGGCCATGCCGGTGTAGACGAGCACGACCACCGCCGCGCCGAAGAGGCCGAGGCCGACGGTGGCCATGCCGACCACGCCGCCGGTGCGGAAGGCGATCCGCATGGCCTTCTCCCGGCCGCCGTCCTCGACCGACGCCGCGGCGACCCGCAGGTTGGCCTGGGTGGACAGCCACATGCCCAGGTAGCCGATGGCGAAGGAGAAGGCCGCGCCGACCAGGAAGAACACCGATCGGCCGATGAGCTCCGCCGTGCTGTCGGCAGGCAGTGCGAACAGCAGCAGGAAGACGATGCTTCCGAAGATCAGCAGCGTGTTGCGCTGCCGCTTGAGATACGCCGCCGCGCCCTCCTGCACCGCCTTGGCGATGTCCTGCATCTTGGCGGTTCCCTGACCGGCGGCCAGAACCTCCTTGAGCAGCACATACCCGACGGCAAGAGCGGCGAGGGCGATCACGGCGACCACGACGACGACACCGCGATCAGCGCCGGTGAGCGTCAGGTCCGCCGCGAGGAAGTGCCCTTGCATCCGTCCTCCTGATTGATCTGCCTGTTCCGGGAGCCGACGTCTGCTGGACCGGACCCCGTTACCGACGTGTGCACCACCACAATCGGTGGGATGGGCGCGGAGTCTATTGGTAAAGCAGTTCCCACTCGCCAGCCGTCCCGCACCGTGCACGTTCAGTAGTGGTTCATCAAACCGATTGTGACCAACATCTCGCCGATTTCCAGGACAGCCGGTCTGCTGTGGGAAGCTGCGCGGATGGGTGAGCACCGGGGCGATCTGCTGCTCAAGCGCGTGGTGGCCGGTCTGCCACCAGGCGAGGACCCGATCACCCACGTGGCGTCGCTGCCGGCCCGCGCCGCGGCCGTGGTCCCCTGGCCGTCGTGGGCGCCGCCGGAGGTGGTGGCCGCGTTCGCCGCGTGCGGGGTGCCCGCGCCGTGGTCGCACCAGGCCGAGGCCGCCGACCTGGCCCACTCGGGCCGCGACGTGGTGCTGGCGACCGGCACCGGGTCGGGCAAGTCGCTGGCCTACCAGCTGCCCGTGGTCACGGCCCTGCTGGCCGATCCGAAGGCGACTGCCTTATATATCTCGCCCACCAAGGCTCTGGGGGCCGACCAACTGCGCTCGGCCCAGGCGCTCGGGCTGGCGGACCTGCGCGCCGCGTCCTACGACGGCGACACCCCGATGGCTGAGCGCGATTGGGTGCGGGCGCACTCCCGCTGGGTGTTCACCAACCCCGACATGCTGCACCGGGGGGTGCTTCCGTCGCACGGGCGGTGGGCGCAGTTCTTCCGGCAGCTCCGGTACGTGGTGGTCGACGAGTGCCACTCCTACCGCGGGCTGTTCGGCTCGCATGTGGCGCTGCTGATGCGGCGGCTGCGGCGGGTGGCGGCCCGGTACGGGTCGTCGCCGGTGTTCATCCTGGCCTCGGCCACGGTGTCGGACCCGGCGACCTCGGCGTCGCGGCTGTGCGGGGGCGAGTGCGTCGCGGTCACCGACGACGGCGCGCCGCGCGGGGCCAGGACGGTCGCCCTCTGGGAGCCGCCGCTGACCGAGCTGACCGGCGAGAACGGCGCCCCGATACGCCGCTCGGCGGGCGCCGAGGCGTCGCGGATCATGGCCGACCTGGTCATCGAGGGCGCCCGCACGCTGGCCTTCGTCCGCTCGCGCCGGGGCGCCGAGCTGGCCGCGCTGGGGGCCAGGCGGATCTTGTCCGAAGTGGACCCCGAGTTGGAGCCGCGGGTGGCCGCCTACCGGGCCGGGTACCTGCCGGAGGAGCGCCGGGCGCTGGAGGCGGCCCTGGGCTCGGGCGAGCTGCTGGGGGTGGCCTCGACCAACGCGCTGGAGCTGGGGGTCGACATCGCCGGGCTGGACGCGGTGGTGGTCGCGGGCTACCCGGGCACGCTGGCCTCGTTCTGGCAGCAGGCGGGCCGGGCCGGGCGCGGCGGCGACGGGGCGCTGGTGGTCTTCGTGGCCAGGGACGACCCGCTGGACACCTACCTCGTCCACCACCCGGCCGCCGTCCTGGACCGCCCGGTCGAGGCGACGGTGATCGACCCGGGCAACCCGTACGTGCTGGCCCCGCAGCTGGCCTGCGCCGCGGCCGAGCTGCCCCTGACGCCCGCGTGCCTGCCCGCCTTCGGCCCGACGGCGGAGTCGGTGCTGGGCGAGCTGGTCCGCGACGGCGTCCTGCGCCGCCGCCCGACGGGCTGGTACTGGACCTCGGCGGACCGCCCGCACGGGGACGTCGACATCCGCGGGTCGGGCGGCGAGCAGATCGCGCTGGTCGAGGCCGACTCCGGCCGCATGCTGGGGACGGTCGGCGCGGGCAGCGCGTGCGCGACGGTCCACCCGGGGGCGGTGTACCTGCACCAAGGCGTGTCGTACGTGGTCGACGAACTGGACCTGGACGCCTGCCTGGCGCTGGTGCACCAGGAGACCCCGGACTGGACGACCTCGCCGCGCGAGGACGTCGACATCGCGGTGCTGGACGTGCTGTCCCGGGTCGACCACCCCAGCGGCGTGTCGGTGTGCTTCGGCGAGGTGGCCGTGACCTCCCAGGTCGTGGGCTACCTGCGCCGCCTCCCGTCCGGCGAGGTCCTCGACCAGATCCCCCTCGACCTGCCCCCGCAGACCCTGAACACCCGCGCGGTCTGGTACACCCTGCCCGAGTCCCTGCTGGCCAGGTCCGGCATCCTCCCGCCGCGCATCCCCGGCTCGCTGCACGCGGCCGAGCACGCCGCCATCGGCCTGCTCCCCCTCATCGCCACCTGCGACCGCTGGGACATCGGCGGCGTCTCCACGGCGTGGCACCCCGACACCGGCCACCCCACCGTCTTCGTCCACGACGGCACCCCCGGCGGCGCGGGCTTCGCCGAACGCGGCCACACCGCCCTGACCGCCTGGCTCACCGCGACCCTCTCCGCGATCACCGCCTGCGAGTGCCCCACCGGCTGCCCGTCCTGCGTCCAGTCCCCCAAGTGCGGCAACGGAAACGAACCCTTGGACAAGGAAGGCGCCACCACCGTCCTCCGCACGGTCCTCACCGCAATCACCACCTGACCCGCCCACCCGAGTAACACCTCTTCAGACGCTTCCACCCGCACGGCGGGCGGGGCGGTCACCCCGAACAGCCCGACTGCCCGACCGCGACCTGCCTCCACCCACACGGCGGGCGCGGCAGTCACCCCGAACAGCCCAACTGCCCGACCGCAGCCTGCCTCCACCCACACGGCGGGCGCGGCAGTCACCCCGAACAGCCCAACTGCCCGACCGCGACCTGCCTCCACCCACACGGCGGGCGCGGCAGTCACCCCGAACAGCCCAACTGCCCGACCGCGACCTGCCTCCACCCGCACGGCGGGCGGGGCGGTCACCCCGAACAGCCCGACTGCCTGACAGCGGCCTACTTCCACTCGCACGGCGGGCGGAGCGGTCACCTTGGACTGCCCAGCTGCTCGACCGCGGCCTGCTTCCACCGCGCGGCGGGCGGGGCGGTCGCGGCATAGCTCGAATCGTTGCCCGCTAGCAGTGCGCGACCCGCCATGGTCGACCTGGCGGTTTGCCGCGCGCCGGGTCCGGCGTGCTAGCTGGCGCGGCAGTTGCGGTCGCGGCGCAGTTGGGTGATGGCCACTCGCGGTGCGCGACTGGCGGCGCGCATGAATGGTTGCGGCGCGCCGGGGCGCGTCGGGGTTCGGGTCCGACGCGCTGCCCGGCGCGCTGCGGTGCGGCCGAGGGGGCTGGGGTGCCTGCTACCCGAGGTCCACTGTGGTCACGGCGGGCGAAGTCGGCGTCGGGAGTCGCTGGGGCGGGCTGTCGCCCAGCCCGCCCGCGGTCCCGGGGCGGGTCGCCGACCCGCGGCCAAGGCGGGGGCCGCGTCGTCGTCCGGTGGTCACGAGTGGCCGGGGAGGCTGCTCCCGGCCCATGCTCGGCCTGCTGCCTGCCCGGGCGCCGTCGCCGAGGGCGGGAGTGTGGCGCGGCGGCTGGGCAGGCTTGGTTCTGCGGCCGGACGGGGGAGTTACGGGAGGAGGGCTCACCCCGCCCGGCCGCAGTGGTCCACTATGGAGTTGTCAGTCCCGGTTCGCTCAGTCGGCGGCGACGAGCGCGCTGACCAGGTTGTGCACGGGCGCGTCGAGCCCTTCGAGCAGCGCTTCCTGGACGACGCGCGGGTCCGGCAGCACCCAGTTGCACACCTCGGGCTTGACCCGCCAGTGCACGACGCCGTGGCGCACCGGGCTCGGCGGCAGCGAGATCCACTCGCCCTCGGCCCGCAGCACCACGTCGTGCTCGGCGAGGTCGCGGTGCAGCCGCCCGCCGGAGCGGGCCAGGAAGAACCAGCGGCTCTCCGGCGTCGCCACGATGGGCACCGGCAGGCCGAAGGACCGCAGCACCCGGGCGGCGCGCCTGCCGAGGTCACCGTCGACCTCGATGGCGTCCACCCCGGCCCCGGTGGCCAGCAGCAGGCTGTAGGGCTTGCCCGCCCACCAGCCCGCGACCCGCTCGGCGTCGGTGCCGACGCGCTGCTGCCAGTCGGCGTGCACCGGCACCGGCCCGTCGGCCTCGACCCCATCGCGCCCGGCCCAGCCCTGCGCCGTCGGGAAGGTGCCCGGCAGGACCGACCAGCCCTGGAACGCCAACCCGATGGCCTCGGCCCGCAATTCCGGCCGGAACGCCCGACGCCAGCTCTCGGACCTTTCGCTGCTGTCCAACATCTTTGGTGGAGCCTCCTCGCGATGCGGACCCGGTAGTCACGGCGTCCTGTGACCTACTCAACGGCATCACCCCACCCCCGGGAAACTTGCAGTCGACAACTGGTCGTTATGAGGAGGTGAAGTGCGGCGCACCCACCGCGCTACCGAACCCCCACCAACCGGTCACCGCGCCCACCCAGCTCACACGTCCGGGTAACACCCCCGACCGGTCACTAAGGACTCCTTTCGTCTAGACAACCCTTCTGACCAGCTCAAACTCCTCTCTACCCAGAGTGCTCCCACCCCCGCCCCGCCCCCACCCCCTCCCCCTCCCCCTGCCGCTCACCGTGCGGCATCTACCGCTTGCCCCCGGCCACCGGCCGACCGCCCGCCGCAACCGACTTCGCCCCGACCGAAACCGGCACATCGCCCAGCCCCGATTGACACCCGCCCGATTGGTCAGACCAATCCCCACCCCCGCCACCCCTCCCCGCCCGCCAGCCGCAGCCGCCGACGCCAATTGGTCCAATACCGCAACCGTCAACGGTTCTGCCGCTGAGCGGGTCGCAGGGACGGGAGCACCCGCCGAACCGCGCCAGCTGCCCGGCCAGCGGGTGACGTCCCCCGTCGCCGCAACTCGGAGCAGCAGTGCCACGCGACGCAGCTCGGTCGAAAGCCCAACCGGTACTCGGGCCTTAAGCCCAACCGCTAATGGAGCGCGGGCGGAGCGCGAGCGCAGGTGTGGACGTGCGGGCGGAGGCAGGAGCGGGACAAGTCCGCTGCCCGTCCTTCCGCAGCCTGATCGGCAGTGCCGGTGGCGGTTGGGTTGGCGGGCTCTGGACCGGAGGAGGCTGGCAGGTGAGTCGGTGGGCTGGGAGGTGGGGCGAGTCCGGCCGGGAGTGGGGCGGGTCTGGCGCGGGGTAAGGCGAGCCCTGGCCGGGAAAGGGCGAGTCCAGCGAGGGGGTGGGGCGAGTCCGGCCAGCGGTAGGGCCACCGGCCGGGAATGCAGCGAGCCCAGCGAGGGCTGGGGCGAGTCCAACCGGCGGTGGGGCCAGTCCAGCCAGCGGTAGGGCCACCGGCCGGGAGTGGGGCGAGTTCAGCGAGGGCTGGGGCGAGTCCGGTCAGCGGCGAAACCAGTCCGGTCAGCAGTGGGGCCCGTCCAGCGAGGGCTGGGGCGAGTCCGGTCAGCGGCGAAACCAGTCCGGTCAGCAGTGGGGCCCGTCCAGCGAGGGCTGGGGCGAGTCCGGTCAGCGGCGAC
>NZ_JBSGHB010000003.1:172474-174290 GCF_053604195.1 Actinokineospora sp. NPDC004072
CGAAACCAGTCCGGTCAGCAGTGGGGCCCGTCCAGCGAGGGCTGGGGCGGGTCCGGGCAGCGGTGGGGCCGGTCGGGCGAGGGGTGGGGTGGGTCCTGACAGGGGAACGGGTCGGGCGAGGGGGGTGTCCACTGGGCCTGCCTTGGCGGTGGCTTCGGCCCAGGCGGGGCCGAAGGGGCGGGCGACGCGGACGGTGATCTCCAGGCCGGTCAGTTCGCACGAGCGCAGGGTGGTGGACATGCGCTCGGCGACGGCTGCCGCTTCCGCGCACGCCTCCTCTGGTCCGGACCACGCTCGGGCGGCTCCGGCGAGGGCGGCGAGGTCGGCCGCGGCGCTGGCCTGGTGGCGGGCGGCGACCGCGGCGCCGAACCCGACCACCGCCGCGAGCAGGGCGGCCAGCGCGGTGATCACGACGGCCGCCCAGACCGTCGCCACGCCTGCGTCACGAGGCTGGGGCACTGGCTTCCCCTTGTCGTGCACCGGGTTCCAGGGTGGCGTGCGCGTCGGCGGTCAGCGTCAGGCCGGGCAGCATGCTTGACGCCTCCACCCGCACGGCGACACTGTCCGACCCGAAGGTGAGTCGGACGGTGGCACCGGAGGGTGCGAGTTTCGCCGCGGCGGACTGCGCGTCGGGGTCGCCGCGGGCGGCCAGGCGGGCTGCCTCGCGGGCGGCGTCGACGCAGCGGATCTTGTCGATCGCCGCCGAGCCGCCGAGGAGGACCAGGCCGAGGACCACCACCAGCGCGGCGACCGCGACCGCGGCCTCGACGGTGACCGCGCCGCGGTCGTTCACGGCTCCTCCAACGAGTTGGAGATGAGCGAGGTGAGGCGGTCGAGGATGTGGTCGCCGGTCAGGATGCCGTAGAGCAGAGCGGCGAACGCGGCGGCGGCGACCGTGCCGAGGGCGTACTCGGCGGTGGTCATGCCGGTGTCGCGGCGGAGGAGTCGGTACAGGAACTGCATGGGGTGGTCCTTTCAGAGGAGGGTTGTCGCCATGCCCACCACCACCGGGGCGATGCCCAGGCAGAGGAAGGCGGGGAGGAAGCACAGGCCGAGCGGCCCGGCGATCAGCACCGCGGCCCGCTGCGCGCGGGCCTCGGCGGCGTCGGCGGCCTGCTCCCTGGCCCGACGGGCCAGGCCGCGAGCCAGGTCGGCCAGCGCCGTCCCGGTCCGCGCGCTGCGGCTCGCGCCGCGGGCGAGGGCCGCGATGTCGGGGCCTGCTGCCGCCCAGGCGTCGCTGGGTGCGGCACCGAGGGCGAGCAGGTCGGCGGTTTCGGTGAGGTTGGCTGCGATGTGCGGCGGGAAGTGCCCGGCGACAGCGCGGATGGCCGTGGGCACGGGCATCCCGGCCGCGAGGCAAGCGGCGAGGAGGTCGTAGCCGGCTGCGGTCGGGAGGTCAGCGGATGGCACCCGACGCCGCCGCTGGACGAGCCACCAAGCGGCTGGCGCTGCGGCGAGCCCCACCACCGGGTGCACGACGGCGGCCGCCAGCGCCCCTGCGGCTAGGGCGGCGAGCGCCTGCTTGGGGAGGCGCGGCGGCTCGCGTTGGGGGATGCCGAACAGTCGTCTGAGGCGGGCGGCCGCTGGTCGGTGCGGCGACCAGCGCAGGCCGACGGCGGCGAGGGACAGCAGTGCGGTGATCACGTCTCCCTTTCGGTGGTGATGTGCTCGGCCCAACGCAGGCCGACGGCGGCGAAGGACAGCAGTGCGGTGATCACGTCTCCCTTTCGGTGGTGATGTGCTCGGCCCAACGCAGGCCGACGGCGGCGAAGGACAGCAGTGCGGTGATCACGTCTCCCTTTCGGTGGTGATGTGC
>NZ_JBSGHB010000003.1:174384-202732 GCF_053604195.1 Actinokineospora sp. NPDC004072
ATGTGCTCGGCCCAACGCAGGCCGACGGCGGCGAAGGCGGTGCCCGCCAGGAGGAGGAGCTGGCCGGGCATCGTGTCGGCGAGGACGGCCAGCGGGTCGGCTCCGGTGCTCTGGCCGAGCAGGAGCGCGGCTGCGGGGAGGCAGGCGAGCACGGCGGCGCTCGCCCGCGGCCCGGCCATGCGCGCGTCGACCCGGCGGGCGAAGCGGGCGCGCTCTTCGATATCGCTGCGCACGGCGTCGAGGGTGTCGGCCAGGGGGAGGCCGTGGTGGGTGGCGAGGTGCCAGGCCCGGGCAATCTGGGCTCCTGCGGTGGTTGTCTCGGACAGCGGTGGTTGACCGCCGAGGCGTGCGGCGGCTGCGGCGGTCCGTAGGACGTCGGCGGCCTGCGGCGGCGCATCTGCCGCGGCGGACTCGGCTGCGGCTACCGGCGTCGCGCCTGCCCGCAGCTCGGCGACCATCGCGCGGAGGGACTCGGCGAGACCGTCGGCAGCGGTGAGGCGGGCCCGGACGGCTTTGCGCCTGCGGTGGGCGGCCCGGACGAGGGTGGCGAGGACGAGGGCCGAGAGGGCGCCTGCTGGGCCGAGCACGGGCCAAGCCAGTGCGGCGGCCGCAGGTGGCACCAGGGTCGAGGGCGCGGGCAGGCGCATGGGTGTGGGGTCTGCGCGCGCTGGCGCCAACGCCCGGAGCCTGCGGCGGGCGATGCCTGCCGGCCAGACGGCGATGGCGGCAGCGAGGAGGAGCGGGACAGCGGCGGTGGTGGGCATCGGAGATCCCTTCAGGGGGCTGGCTTGCACGGGTTTGTGATCGGACGAGGAGTCAGGAGTGCCACGACGGTGATCTGTCCTTTGTGGCTCTTGAGTCGAGGAGGCGGGCTAGGTGGGGGTAGTTGGGGGTGGGCTGGTCGTGTTGCCAGACGGGGATGGCTTGGAGGGAGTCGGGGGTGCGGTGGAGGGTGGCGATCTCGGTGAGGCGGCGGTGGGGGCCGGTCCGGGACATGTGGAGCAGGACGTGGATGGCGGCGGAGACGTGGGTGTGGAGGGCTTCCCTGGGGAGCGGGGCCAGGGCGGCTAGGGCCTCCAAGCGGGCGGGGACATCGGTGGGGGTGTTGGCGTGGACGGTGCCCGCGCCGCCTTCGTGACCGGTGTTGAGGGCGGTGAGGAGGTCGACCACCTCTGGGCCACGGACTTCGCCTACGACGATGCGGTCGGGGCGCATGCGCAGGCTTTGGCGAACCAGATCGCGTTGGGTGACCTCGCCTGCGCCTTCGATGTTGGGCGGGCGGGAGAGGAGGCGGACGAACTGGGGGTGGTGGGGGTGGAGTTCGCCCGCGTCTTCGATGCAGAGGATGCGCTCGGATTCGGGGACGGCGGTGAGGAGGGCGGACAGGAGGGTTGTCTTGCCGCTGCCGGTTGATCCGGAGACCAGGAAGGCCAAGCGGGAGCGGACGATCCTGGTGAGGAGGTCGGCGGTGGTCGGGCTGAAGGTGCCTAGGCGGGCCAGTTCGGCGAGGGTGTGGGTGGCGGGGCGCAGGACGCGCAGGGAGAGGTAGGTGTTGCTGGCGATCGGGGGGAGGACGGCGTGCAGGCGGACGCGGGCTTTGGTGGTGGTGTCGGGCAGCCAGGCGTCGACGAAGGGCTGGGCGTCGTCGAGCCTGCGGCCTGCGGAGAGGGCCAGGCGTTGGGCTAGGCGGCGAACGGCGTCGTCGTCGGGGAAGCGGGTGGTTGTGCGCTGGAGGCCCGCGGGGCTGTCGATCCACACCTCGTCGGGGGCGGTGACGAGGATGTCGGTGACACCGGGGGCGGCGAGCAGCGGGTCGAGGGGCCCAGCACCGACGAACTCGCGTCGGAGCTCGGTGAGGGCCGCAGTCATGTCGTCTTGGCCGACGACACCGCCCGCGCATTCGCGCACGGCTTCGGCAACCATCGCCGGGGTGACGGCTTCGCCGTCACGGCGGGCAAGGCGTAGACGGACACGATCGGTCAGGTCGGGGATCACGGGGATGCCTTTCGAGGTTGGTTGGCGAGGCGGAGCGGGGTGTTGCGGGTGAGGAGAGGCAGGGAGGGATTCAGCGGGCATGGATGTGGTGGAGGGGATGGGGCGGATGTGGGAGTGAGTGCAGTGAACGAGGGACGGTGGAGGGTTGGGCGTCGTCGGATTCGGGTGGGCCCGTGGAACGGTTGCGATGGAGGAGTGGGTGCTGGCGGAAGCGGGGTTGGTGCGTAGAAGGAGGCTGAGGGAGAGGGGATCTGGCGGGCGTGGATGGGGGTCGCGGCATGCGGTGGTTGGACGTGGGGTGGCTACGGGTGGGGGTGGGTTGCTTCGCGGAGGACGGATTTGGCGGCTTTGGTTAGGGAGGGGTGGGGGTGGAATTCGCCCTTGTCCAGTTGGCGGGGGAGGTCTCGGGTTGTGGTGTAGGTGGCCAGGAGGCGGGTGGCGAGGATGGTGGCTATCTCTTGTGGAGTGAGGCGGGAGGGGGAGGGGCCGCGGATGATCAGGGCGGGGTGGGTGCCGTGGGCGCGGAGGGTGGCCATGGTGCGGTGGGCGGCGGCGCAGGAGCGGATGTCGGCGGGGACGATCATCGTGACCAGGTCGGCGGCGGACAGGGCGGTTCGGGCGGCTTCGGTGGGGTGGCGGGGGAGGTCGCAGATGACCGTCTCGCCGGTGCGGCGGCCTGCGGCGACCACGGCTGACACCGCTTCGGGGGTGGGGCCGTGGCCTGCGCGGGCTCCGGACAGGATCGTCAGGCGGGCCGAGCCCTTGGTGCGGCCGGGGAGGGCGGCGTGCAGGCTCGCCGCGGAGATCCGGCCTGCGGACAGGCGCAGCTCCGGCCAGCGGACGCCGGGGGCGGACTCGGTGCCCAGCACCAGATCCAGGCCGCCGGAGAGCGGGTCGCAGTCGATGAGCAGGGCTGGTTCGCCTGCGTCCAGGGCGGTGATGGCCAGGGCGGCGGCGAAGACGGATGCGCCCGCGCCGCCGGTTCCGCCGACCACCGCGACCACCGGGCCCGCGCGCCCGGCCGGGGACTCCGCGGCGTCGGCGAGGGCGCCGCGCAGCCAGGCGGCGTCGTCGGGGAGGCAGACGACCCGCGCCGCCCCCGCCTCGTAGGCCGCCGAGAGGAAGGCCGTCGGCGGCGGGCCCGCGTGGATGACCAGCAGGGACTTGCGTCTGGGCAGGCCGCGGCAGGCGGCCGGGTCGTCGACCACCACCATCGGCGGGTCGCTCCAGCGGGTGCTCAGCTCCACCGGGTCGGCGACGCGCTCGATCGGGCAGTGGGCGATGGCGGCCAGGCGCAGCACCTCGTCGGCGAGGGATTCGTCGCGCAGGCAAGCGATGGGGCGGGTCACGGGCACCTCCGGGGATCGGGCTGATGACTCCACGATCCGCAGCCGCGGCGCTCCCCGGCCACCCCGGTTCGCCGCCTGTGGACAGTTCGGCCGCCTGTGGACAACTCCCGGCAAACACCGCTGCCGCACGGCAAAATGGGACGACCCCCGCCAGGGGGGAGGGGCGGGGGTCGTCTACGAGGTTCAGCCCCGGGGGGTCGGACTGAACCCTCCCGGCACGCGGCCGGGGTAGGGGTACTGTATCCCCTCCCCCGGGCCCATAGGCCAGATACGGTGAAGACAGCATGATCGGCACGTACTCCTCGCCCATACGGGCCGTCGGCCCTGCGCCATCCGGATGAGCACCAGGCGGTCCCTATGCTGTCGCCCGTGCCCGAACCCCGGATAGCGGCGTTCTTCGACCTCGACAAGACGGTCATCGCCCGCTCCAGCGCACTGGCCTTCAGCAGGCCCTTCTTCCAGGGCGGCCTGATCAACCGCCGCGGGGTGCTCAAGAGCGCCTACGCCCAGTTCGTCTTCGCCGCCTCCGGGGCCGACGCCGACCAGGTGGAGCGGATGCGCGCCCACCTGACCGCGCTGTGCACCGGCTGGGACGTCGAGCAGGTCCGCGCGATCGTGGAGGAGACCCTGCACGACATCGTGGACCCGCTGGTCTACGCCGAGGCCGCCGAGCTCGTCGCCGAGCACCGGGCCCAGGGCCACGACGTGGTGGTCGTGTCCGCCTCCGGCGCCGAGATCGTCGACCCGATCGGCCGGATGATCGGCGCGACGCACAGCGTCGGGACGCAGATGGTGGCCGTCGACGGCCGCTACACCGGCGAGATCGCCTTCTACTGCTACGGCGAGAACAAGGCCGCCGCGATGCGCGAGCTGGCCGAGGCCCACGGCTACGACCTCGCCGCCTGCCACGCCTACTCCGACTCCAGCACCGACCTGCCGATGCTGGAGGCCGTCGGCCACCCCAGCGTGGTCAACCCCGACCGGGCGCTGCGCAGGATCGCCGCCGAGCGCGGGTGGCCGGTGCTGGCCTTCACCAAGCCGATCTCCCTGCGCTCGCGGTTCACCGTCCCGTCCGGAACCGCCGTGGCCGTGATCAGCCTGGGCGCGGTGGCGACCGCCGGGGCGGCCTGGTACGGCCTGCACCGGCGGCGCAGGCGCTGACCGTCCCAGGCGGACAACCCCTTCGGCGGTACCACATCCAAGCCCGTTCACAGGGGGTCAGGACCGTCTTGACCGGTGCACCCGAACGTGCCCTTGAAGTGACCTTCCCCACTGGGTAGAAAGGAGTTGCGGACTTCGGATCGGCCAGGGACGGAACGAAGAGAAGTTCCGATCCACCCCGATGGCGAACTCCGTGCGCGAGCACCAAGCACCCACGCGCAGCACGCCGCGGGAGGCATGTCGTCTAGGGACTGCGTACCGGGACGCCGGGCGCCGAGTCCAGGAATGCACGACACCGTTGCACGCTTGGTAACTTGAGTCGCTCGCGCTGCGGACTTGGGCGGTTCCACCACCGGTGGGGCCGCCCAATCCCTGTTCGGGGCAGCGTCGTTGACATCCGGCGCGTCGTGAGTAGCTTCCAAGAGGAAGTCGTTCTTGGTGAACTACTCACCTCGCAGGAGGCCCCGGTGCCCACCGCCAGAGCGGCGCTCGCCGTCGCCATGACCGCCGCCGCCGTGACGATCACCCCCGCGACCTCGTCCGCCGTGGACCGCGTCGAAGCCGCTCTCGCCAGGATGAGCCTGGAGCAGAAGGTCGGCCAACTGCTCGTGGCGACCGTGTGGGGCAAGTCGGCCGACGAGGCGCACCCGAACAACCTGGCCCGGTACGGCGTGGCCACCCCTGCCGAGGTCGTCAGCCGCTACCAGCTCGGCGGCGTCATCTACTTCAACAACAGCAGCACCGACAACGTCGACAACCCCGCCCAGCTGGCCGCGTTCTCCAACGGCCTGCAGCGCGCCGCGATCGGCTCCGCGCCGCACATCCCGCTGGTGATCGCCATCGACCAGGAGGGCGGCAACGTCACCCGGGTCGAGGCGCCCGCCACCGAATACCCCAGCGCCATGGCCATCGGCGCGGGCCGCAGCCAGGATGGCGCCCGCACGGCCGCGTCGGTCAACGCCCGCGAGCTGCGCGCGATGGGCGTCAACCAGAACTTCGCGCCCGTCGCCGACGTCAACTCCAACCCGCTCAACCCGGTCATCGGCGCGCGGTCGTTCAGCGCCGACCCGGGTCTGGCCGCGCAGCTGGTCGCCGCGCAGGTCCGCGGGTACCAGGAGGGCAGGCGCTGGTCGGTGTCGTCGTCGGCCAAACACTTCCCCGGGCACGGCGACGCCGCCACCGACAGCCACACCGGCCTCCCGCGCATCGACCGCAGCGCCGAGCAGTGGCGCGCGGTGGACCTGCCGCCGTTCCGGGCCGCCATCGACGCGGGCATCGATTCGATCATGACCGCGCACATCCAGTTCCCCAGCCTCGACCCCACCGGCGTCCCGGCCACCCTGAGCAGGCCGATCCTGACCGACCTGCTGCGCGGCGAGCTGGGCTACGACGGCCTCATCGTCACCGACTCGCTGGCCATGCAAGGGGTGCGGGAGATGTTCGGCGACGCCGAGATCCCGGTGCTGGCCCTGGAGGCGGGCGTGGACCAGCTGCTGATGCCGCCGGACCTGCCGCTGGCCCGCGACGCCGTGCTGGCCGCGGTGCGCAGCGGCAGGCTCAGCGAGGCCCGCATCGACGAGAGCGTGCGGCGGGTGCTGCGGCAGAAGTGGGACCGGGGCATCATCACCCATCCGTTCGCGGACGTCCGCAGGATCGGCCAGCACGTCGGCACCCCGCAGAACCTCGCGGCCGTGCAGGCGCTCACCGACCGCACGGTCACCCTCCTGCGCGACGACGCCGACGCCCTGCCGGTCAGCGGGAAGGTGCTCGTCACCGGCATCGGCGACACCGTGAACCCGGCCAAGACGCCGCAGGCCCTGGCCACCGCGCTCGGCGGGGAGGCGCTGCCCACCGGGCTCCGGCCGTCGGAGGCGGTGATCGCCCAGGCCGAAGCCGCGGCCAAGGGGGCGGACACCGTCGTCGTGCTGACCAACAACCTCTCGGGGTACGCAGCGCAGCGGACGCTGCTGACCAGGCTGCTCGCAACCGGCAAGCCCGTCGTCGCGGTGGCCACGCAGGTCCCCTACGACGCGGGCTTCGTCGACGCCCCCATCTGGCTGGCCACCTACTCCTGGCGCGGGGTCTCGATGAACTCCCTCGCCAAGGTGCTGCGCGGCGAGCTGGCCCCCGCGGGCCGCCTGCCGGTCGCGGTGCCCGACGGCGCCGACCCGACGGTCATCCGCTACCCCTTCGGCCACGGGCTGGGCGGCGCATGAGCCTGCCCCGCCGCGGCTTCCTGGCCGCCTCCGCCATCGCCGCGCCGGTCCTGGCGGCCACGACCGCGGCCGCCGAGCCGCGGCGCGCGGTCACCCCGGGCGCGGACGCGCTGGCGGCCCAGGGCTGGCGGCTGCTGGCCGGGCGCCGGGTCGGGGTGGTGTCGAACCCGACCGGCGTGCTGCGCGACGGCACCCACATCGTGGACGCCATGCCGCGGCCGCTGGCGGTGTTCGGGCCCGAGCACGGCTTCCGCGGCACCGCGCAGGCGGGCGGCTCCGAGGGCGACTACCTCGACCCGCGCACCGGCGTCCCGGTGTACGACGCCTACGGCGCGGGCGCGGCCAAGCTCGCGGGCCAGTTCGCCAAGGCGGACGTGGACACCGTCGTGTTCGACATCGCCGACGTCGGCGCCCGCTTCTACACCTACATCTGGACCATGTACACGGCCATGCACGCCGCCGTCATCGCCGACGCGGCGTTCATCGTCCTCGACCGCCCCAACCCCATCGGCGGCCACGCGCGCGGGCCACGCCTCGATCCGGCGTACGCCTCGGGCGTCGGGCGCAAGCCCATCGTCCAGCAGCACGGCATGACCGTGGGCGAACTGGCCCGCCTGTTCGACGCGGAGTACCTGGTCGCCGACGCGGGCAAGCGTTTGCGCGAACTCACCGTCGTCCAGGTCAAGGGCTGGAAGCGCGCCGACACCGGCACCGGCCTGCCCTGGGTGATGCCCAGCCCGAACATGCCGACGCCGACCACCGCGCTCGTCTACCCCGGCACCTGCCTGTTCGAGGGCACGGTCCTGTCCGAGGGCCGCGGCACGACCCGCCCGTTCGAGATCATCGGCGCGCCGGGCATCGACTGGCGCTGGGCCGAGGCGCTGAACGCGCTGGAGCTGCCCGGCGCGCGCTTCCGCGAGCACTACTTCGTGCCGACTTTCGGCAAGTTCACCCGGGAGACGTGCGGCGGCGTGCAGGTCTACCCCGCGGCGGGCTTCGACGCGATCCGCGCCGCCGTGGCGATGCTGGTGACCGCCAAGCGCCTCTACCCGGACGTCTTCGCCTGGCGCGCGGACAACTACATCGACCTGCTGTCCGGCTCCGACCGCCTGCGCCGGATGGTCGACGCGGGCGCGGGCGTGGACGAGATCACCGGCGCCTGGGCGGGGGAGCTGGCCGAGTTCGACCGGCTCCGGCAACCGTATCTGCTGTACCGGTGAGGTGGAGATGCGCGCAGCGGCCGTGTTCGCGACGGTGGTCCTCACGATGGCGACGACGAGCACGGCGGCCGCCGACCCGCCGATGAGCCGGTTCGACCGG
The DNA here is from genome assembly GCF_053604195.1 of Actinokineospora sp. NPDC004072. Taxonomy (NCBI): domain Bacteria; kingdom Bacillati; phylum Actinomycetota; class Actinomycetes; order Pseudonocardiales; family Pseudonocardiaceae; genus Actinokineospora; species Actinokineospora sp. NPDC004072. The sequence goes on from NZ_JBSGHB010000003.1 coordinate 182,426, forward strand.
CCGCACCGCGGCTTCGCCGACGCGACGCTGCGGCCGGGCACCCCCGAGCAGGCGGGACTGGACCCCGCCCCGATCGATGCGGCCGCGGCCGCCATCGCGGGCTGGACGCGCCCCTCGCCCCAGCGCCCGCTGTTCGCCGGGGCGGTCGCGCTGGTGGTCCACGACGGGGTGGTCGTGCACCATTCCGCGGTCGGCCAGGCCGTGCGCTACGCCGACGCCGCGGGCACGGAACTGCCCGCCGACCAGCAGGTCCCGATGCGCCCGGACACCGTGTTCGACGTGGCGTCGGTCAGCAAGCTGTTCACCTCCCTGGCCGTGATGTGCCTGGTCGAGGACGGCGCGGTGGCGGTCGACGACCCGGTGGCCGAGCACGTGCCGGAGTTCGCCGCGAACGGCAAGGCCGCCATCACCGTCGAGCAGCTGCTGACCCACACCTCCGGCATGGAGCCCTGGATCCCGCTGTGGCGGGACTGGCCGGACCGCGAGTCCCGGGTGCGCGCCGCCCTGGAACGCGCCCCGCAGCGGCCGCCGGGCAGCGCCTACACCTACTCCGACCTCAACCTGATCGCGCTCGGCGTGCTGGTCGAGCGCGTGTCCGGGGTCGGGCTCGACGTCTTCGTCCAGCGCCGGATCACCGGCCCGCTGGGGCTGGTCGACACCGGGTACAACCCGACCGACGTCGGGCGCACGGCCGCGACCGAGTACCAGGCGAGCCCGCCGCGCGGGATGGTGCGCGGCGAGGTGCACGACGAGAACGCCTGGTCGCTGGGCGGGGTCGCCGGGCACGCAGGCGTCTTCTCCACCGCGCGCGACCTCGCCGTGCTCGGCCAGACGATCCTCAACGGCGGCAAGTACGGGCGCACGCGGGTGCTCCGGCCCGAGACCGTCCGCCTGATGCTCACCGACCACAACACCGAGTTCCCCGGCAACGCCCACGGCCTGGGCTTCGAGCTGGACCAGCGCTGGTACATGGGCGGGCTGTCCGGTCCGCGCACGGCCGGGCACACCGGGTTCACCGGGACCTCGCTGGTCATCGACCCGGCGTCGCGGTCGATCGCGGTCCTGCTGACCAACCGGGTGCACCCGAGCCGGTCGTGGGGCTCGATCAACCTGGCCCGGGAGACCTGGGCGACCGGGCTGGCCAGGGCGATGGCCGTGCCGCCGCGGCAGGGGCCGACGAGCTGGTTCACCGCGCAGGCCGACGCGAGCACGGCCACCCTGACCACCCCCGCGCTGTCCCCGCGCGGACCGGTCCGGGTGTCCTTCGACGCCTTCGTCGACACCGAGGCCACCGACCCGTTGACCCTGGAGTACGCCGTGGACGGCGGCGAATGGCGCACGGCTGTCCTCCAGGCGCGCGGGCGGGGTGCGCCGCGCGGCGATCTGTCCGGTTTGGCGGGTGCCGGGCACCGTAGTTGGTGGAGCGTCCACGCCCAGTTGCCTGCCGCGGAATTGATCACAATCCGCTGGCGGTCCACTACGGACGGTCGCTACACCGGACGTGGGATTCACCTTGACCGCATCCTGGTGACCGACGGTGACCACCTCCTGCTCAACGGTGAGACACATCCTCACTTGATGCTGCCGGACGGGTGGACGAGCGAAACTCGTTGACCTTGAGGTGCTAACAATCCGCGTTCGCGCAGCGATGCGGGTAGCAAGCCCCCGCCCGGGGGCGCCTGCTCCTGCGGGCACATTTCGGTAGCGTTGCTGCCAGATGTGATGCTTCGCCTTGTCCTACCCGTTAACTGTTAGTAAGTTTCCCACGTGAGTGCGAGTCACATGACGACAGAACACAGCGAGTCGAGTCCCCTGGTCCGCATTCGCTCTCTGCTGCCGGGTCTGGCCCGGGCCGAGCAGCGGGTGGCCAAGGTCGTGCTCGACAACCCCTCCAGTGTGGCGCGGCGCAGCATCACCGAGGTCGCCGAAGCGGCCGGGACCAGCGAGACCACGGTCACCCGGTTCTGCAAGGCCATCGGCGTCGGGGGCTACCCCGAGCTGCGGATCGCCCTCGCCGCCGACACCGCCCGCTCCGCCGCGCGGGCCGACCGCGACCTCGGCGGCGAGATCGCCCCGGAGGACGACCTCAAGACGGTGGTCGGCAAGGTCACCTTCGCCGACGCCCGCGCCGTCGAGGAGACCGCCGAGCAGCTCGACATCGACGTGCTGGCCCAGGTCGTCGACGCCATCGCGGGCGCGCGGCGGGTCGACGTCTACGGCGTCGGCGCGAGCGCGTTCGTGGCCGCCGACCTGCAGCAGAAGCTGCACCGGATCGGCCGGACCTGCTTCGCGTGGAGCGACACCCACATCATGCTGACCTCCGCGGCCGTGCTGACCGGCGAGGACGTCGCGGTGGGCATCTCCCACACCGGCGCGACCACCGACACCGTCGAGGCCCTGCGGGTCGCGCGGACGCACGGGGCGACGACGGTGGCGCTGACGAACTACCCGACCTCGCCGATCGCGGACGTGGCCGACCACGTGCTCACCACCGCCGCCCGGGAGACCACGTTCCGCTCGGGCGCGACGGCCAGCCGGATCGCCCAGCTCACCGTGGTCGACTGCCTGTTCATCGGCATCGCCCAGCGCCACATCGACCAGTCGATCAGCGCGCTGGACGCCACCCGGGACGCGGTGGCAGGCCACCGCATGGAGACCCGGCACGACGGAAGGCGCAAGCCCCGGGAGACCGGGAAATGACCTGGGGTGCGCGGGAAGGGGTACCGAGATGACCGTCCCACGACAGTCGGTGCACGTCGACTCCCCCACGGAGCGGCGCAACCCGCGCACCGCCAGGATCGACTCGCTGCCCACGCTCGACGTGCTGCGGTTGATCAACGCAGAGGACCGGCTCGTGCCCGACGCGGTGCGCGAGGCCCTGCCGCAGCTGGGCCGGGCCGTCGACCTCGCGGTCGCGGCCCTGTCGGCCGGCCGCCGGGTGCACTACGTCGGCGCGGGCACGTCCGGGCGGCTGGCGACGCTGGACGCCGCCGAGCTGCGCCCGACCTTCGACGTCCCCGACGGCTGGTTCGCCGTCCACCACGCAGGCGGGGCCCAGGCGCTGCGCGACGCGGTCGAGGACGCCGAGGACGACGAGACCGCGGGCGCCGAGGCGATGGCCTCGGTGCGCCCCGGCGACTTCGTGATGGGCCTGACCGCCTCCGGCCGCACGCCGTACGTCCTGGGCGCGCTGGCCGAGGCGCACGACCGCGGCGCGCACACCGCGCTGGTGTCGAACAACCCCGACACCTCCCCGCCGCCCTATGTGGACGTCCTGGTGGCCGTCGACACCGGACCGGAGGCCATCGCCGGGTCGACGCGGATGAAGGCGGGCACGGCGCAGAAGCTGGTGCTGACGTCCTTCTCCACCGCGGTCATGGTGCGGATGGGACGGACCTACCAGAACCTCATGGTCAGCCTGCGTGCCACCAACGCGAAGCTGCGCGGTAGGACGCTGCGCATCCTGCGCGAGGCGACCGGGTTGCCCCAGCAGGAGTGCTCGACCGCGCTGACGGAGGCGCACGGCGACCTCAAGGTGGCGATGGTGCACCTGCTCACCGGCGCGGAGATCCGCACCGCGGCGGCCGCGCTGGCCCGCAGCGACGGGCACGTCCGGGCGGCCCTCGGCCTGCTCGGCGCCCACACGTTCTAGCCACCCGACCCGACGGCCAGCCACCCGACGGTCAGCTACCCGGCGGCCGCGTCCGCGATGCTCGTCGCCTCGCGGGCGCCGTCCTGGATGCCCTCGCACGCGAAGACGATCCAGTCGGCGAGCCGCTGCGGCTCCCCGCTGGCGAACCCGTCGGCCAGCGCCCGGTAGCGCTCGGCGCGGCGCAGGTAGAACACCTCCGGCACGCCCAGGCCCTTCGGGTCCAGGCCGGTGGCGATCATCGACAGCCGGGCGGCCGCGCGGGCCACGACGCCGTCGGCGACGCCGAACGGGGCGAGCGCCAGCAGCTCGCCGTGCACGACGGCGGCCACGACCGGGCCGGGCACCCGGGTGCCGCCGGTCACGAGGTCGGCCAGCAGTTCGAGGCGCTGGCCGGTGCCGGGCCGGGGCCTGCCGAGCGCGTCCGGCTCGGCGAGGTCGGCCGCGGCGAGCACGTGCAGCCGGGCCAGCGCCTGCAGCGGGGCCCGCTCCCAGGTCGGCAGCAGCGGCCCCAGCGCCTCGGCGGCGCGCAGCGCGCCCGCGAGCACGGGGTCGCTGACCTTGCCCTCGGCGGGGATGTCGGTGGGGCCGCCGTCGAGGGCGGCCGAGGCCCGGGCCGCCCGCACCGACGCCTCGGCGGCCGTCGCGGGCCAGCCGCGGCGGTTGGTCTGGTGCCGGTGCACCTGCGCGACGGCGTCCCGCGCGGCGGTGACGGCGTCCGCCACCCCGGGGAGGTCGAGCAGCGCGGCCAGGGGATCGCTCACGGCCCAGGACAGTACCGACGGACCAAGTGGCCTCTTGAAACTTACCAGAAGTGGCCGGTGTTGAGTAGCCACTTCTCGGGCTACCGTCGGGTGCGTGAAGGACCTGCAGCCCACCCTCGTCGGCGACCACGTCCGGCTGGCCCCCACCACCCCGGACGACGCCCCCGGCCTCTACGCCGCGGGCGCGGACCGCTCCGTGTGGACGTGGCTGGGCAAGCGGTACCCGGAGTCCTCGGACGAGATGGCCGCCCAGGTGGCCGAGGCGATCGCGGACCCCGTGCGCTACCCGTTCACCCTCTTCGCCGCCTCCGGCGAGATCGCCGGGACCACCTCCTACTACGAGGTCGACGCCAAGCACCGCGGCCTGTGGATCGGCCACACCTGGATCGGCACGCCCTGGCAGCGGACCGCGCTGAACACCGAGGCCAAGCTGCTGCTGATGGCACACGCCTTCGACACCTTGGGCGCGCTGCGCGTCGGCTGGCACACCGACCACCGCAACGAGCGCTCGCAGCGGGCGATCGAGCGGCTGGGCGCGCGGCGCGAGGGCGTGATGCGGCACCACCGCATCCGTCCTGATGGGACGCTCCGCGACACCGTGGTCTACGGGATGACCGCCGACGAATGGCCCGCCGCGCGCGAGCGGTTGACCGCGCGGCTCAGTGCGGGGAGTCCACTTCGGCAGGCGCGGCGGGGGTGAGCCGGATCTGGTTGCGGCCGCCCGCCTTCGCCGCCGCGAGCGCGGCGTCGGCGTGCACCTGAAGGGTCGCCAGGTCGGTCCCGTCCCGCGGGGACACCGCGATCCCGCCGGAGACGGTGAACTGCCCGACCCGCTCGGTCCCCGCGCCGCGGGCCGGGGTCAGCTCGACGGTCATCGCCTCGACCGCGCGGCGGATGCGCTCGGCGACCGCCCAGGCGTCGCTGCGGCCGGTCCCGGGCAGGACGAGGGAGAACTCCTCGCCGCCCCAGCGGCAGACCAGGTCGTCGCGGCGGACCATCCCGCGCAGCAGCGCGGCGAAGGACTTGAGCACCTCGTTCGCGCCCAGGTGCCCGAGCCGGGCGTTGACCTGGCGGAAGCCGTCGAGGTCGAGCATCAGCACGGCGGTCGGCCGCCGCCTGGCCTGGTCGGCGACCAGGGCCAGCGCCGCGGCCGGGTTGAAGCCGCGCTGGTTGGCCAGTCCGGTGAGCGGGTCGTGCAGGGCGTCGGCCTCGAAGCGGTCGCGCTCGCGGGCCAGCTCGGCGATGCGCCGGGTGCGGCGGGTGACCCCGGTGGCGACCGCGGCGACGGCGACCAGCGGCGCGCCGTGGCCGACGCCCGCCGACCACGCGGCGATGACGCCGAGGGCGAGCACGACGAGCAGGTCGCCGTCGCTGAGCACCCGCGGCCACGACCGGTGCCCGCGCAGCGCCAGGACCGCGCCCGGGATGACCCGCCAGACCAGCCAGAACGCGGCGACGGCCCCGGCCAGGCCCATCGCGGCCGCGGCGAGCGCCGCGGGCGGCAGCCAGCCGTCGACGATCCACGCCCGGGCGGGGCTGGCGACCGCGACCGCGTGCGCGGCGATGGCCGCCGCGATCAGCGTGCAGGCGTCCACGGCGTGGCAGCCGGACTCCCGCTGGACCAGGGCGCGGCCGGTGACGGCGATCGCGGGCACCAGCGCCAGCGGGGTGGGCAGCACCAGGGCGCCGCCGAGCACCCACGCCGCGCCGTGGTCGACCCGCTCGACGGACAGGTGGGCAACCCGGCGGCGCTCCTGCGGGGGCCGGGTGGCCTCGGCGTGCATGAGGGCGACGGCGACCAGGACCAGGGCCAGCCACCAGCTCTCCGCGTCCGGCAGCGGGCCGCCCGCCGAGCGCAGCGCCCAGCCGATCCCCACGACCGTGCAGCCCACCGCCCAGACGACCGCGGCGGACGCGCGGAACCGGGGGCTGATCCGGCGGTCCATGGTGGGTCCCCCTTACGCGGCCCCCTGCTGGCCTGCCCGGTCCCCTCCCCAGGGTGCGCGGGCGGCCGGGCCCGATCGCGGCCGTACCGATCACCACCGTACGTCCTCGCCGCGTCACCGTCCGCTGATTCCGGCAAGGCCAACCGAACGGAGCACGCCCGATTATTGGTCCAAACCAATAGGGGGTCTGGACTGTCCCGAGCCCACGGTTGGGGCTAGATTCGCACCCGGCGTGCGTACTGCCCCGAGGAGGAGGTCACCCCCATGACCGAGCAATCCGGCCCGCGCCCGGCGCTGGACAACCTGTCGACCGAGACCCGGGTGTTCCCGCCGCCGGAGGCGTTCGCCGCCGCGGCGAACGTGCGGGCCGACGCCTACGAGCGGGCCGCGGCCGACCGGCTGGGCTTCTGGGCCGAGCAGGCTCGGCGGCTGGACTGGGTCACCGAGTGGGACAAGGTGCTCGACTGGTCGGATGCCCCGTTCGCCAAGTGGTTCGTCGGCGGGAAGCTGAACGTCGCCTACAACTGCGTGGACCGGCACGTGGCCGCGGGCCTGGGCGAGCGCGTCGCGCTGCACTGGGAGGGCGAGCCCGGGGACACGCGGACCGTGACCTACGCCGACCTGCAGAAGATGGTGTGCAAGGCGGCCAACGGCTTGGCGTCGCTGGGTCTCAAGGCCGGCGACCGGGTGGCGATCCAGATGCCGATGCTGGTCGAGGCGATCGTGGCCATGCTGGCCTGCGCCCGGCTGGGCCTGGTGCACAGCGTGGTCTTCGGCGGGTTCTCCGCGGCGGCGCTGCGCTCGCGGATCGAGGACGCCGAGGCCCGGGTGCTGATCACCTCGGATGGCCAGTACCGGCGCGGCGAGGCCGTCCCGATGAAGGACAACACCGACGAGGCCACCGCCCACACCCCGACGATCGAGCACGTGATCGTCGTCAAGCGCACCGGGACCGACTGCGGCTGGACCGAGGGCCGCGACCTGTGGTGGCACGACCTGGTCGACGGCCAGCCCGAGGAGCACACCCCGGAAGCCTTCGATTCCGAGCACCCGCTCTACATCCTCTACACGTCGGGAACGACGGGTAAGCCGAAGGGGATCCTGCACACCAGCGGCGGCTACCTCACCCAGGTGGCCTACACCCACCACGCGGTGTTCGACCTCAAGCCCGACACCGACGTGTACTGGTGCACCGCCGACATCGGCTGGGTCACCGGCCACTCGTACATCGTCTACGGCCCGCTGGCCAACGCGGCCACGCAGGTGGTCTACGAGGGCACGCCGAACACCCCGCACCAGGGCAGGCATTTCGAGATCATCGCCAAGTACGGGGTGACGATCTACTACACCGCCCCGACGTTGATCCGCACGTTCATGAAGTGGGGCACGGAGAACCCGGCAGGGCACGACCTGTCCTCGCTGCGGCTGTTGGGGTCGGTGGGCGAGCCGATCAACCCCGAAGCCTGGATCTGGTACCGCACCCACATCGGCCAGGACCGCTGCCCCATCGTCGACACCTGGTGGCAGACCGAAACCGGCGGCATCATGATCAGCCCGCTGCCCGGTGTCACCAACACCAAGCCAGGGTCGGCGCAGACGCCGCTGCCGGGGATCAGCGCCGCCGTCGTGGACGACACCGGCACCGAGGTGCCCCACGGCTCGGGCGGCTATCTGGTGCTCAACGAGCCGTGGCCGTCGATGCTGCGCGGCATCTGGGGCGACCCGGAACGCTTCAAGGACACCTACTGGTCCCGGTATGCCGAGCAGGGCTACTACTTCGCCGGCGACGGAGCCAAGTACGACGACGACGGCGACATCTGGCTGCTCGGCCGGGTGGACGACGTCATGAACGTCTCCGGACACCGCATCTCCACCACCGAAGTCGAATCGGCGCTGGTCTCCCACCCGACGGTCGCCGAGGCAGCGGTCGTGGGCGCGAGCGACCCGACCACGGGCCAGGGGATCGTGGCGTTCGTGATCCCGCGCGGCAAGGCGGCCGAAGACCGCGACGGCCACATCGCCACCCTGCGCAATCACGTGGCGCAGGAGATCGGGGCGATCGCCAAGCCGCGGCAGATCCTGATCGTGGAGGAACTGCCCAAGACCCGAAGCGGCAAGATCATGCGCAGGCTCCTGCGCGACATCGCCGAGAACCGCGAACTCGGCGACACCACCACACTCGCCGACCAGACGGTGATGAACCTGATCACCGAGGGCCTGACCAGCCAGAAGTCGCAAGAGGACTGATCGGTGCGCGAAGGGCCCCGCCATCCCGGCGGGGCCCTTCGCATGTCACCGGATCGGGGGATCTTCGCCGCGCAGCTCGGCGAGCAGCTCGGTGATCGCGTGCATGATCCGCTTGGTGGCCTCCTGCAGCGTCTCCCGGTCCAGGCCGGACAGGTCCGACAGGTCCACCGGCGGTCCGGCGACGATCTGGACCGTGCGGCGGGGCAGCAGCCGGGGGAAGCGGGCGTGCGAGGGCAGCAGCTCGTGCGTGCCCCAGTTCACCACCGGGATCACCGGCGCGCCGGTCTCCAGCGCCACCCGGGCCACGCCGTTCTTCACCCGCGCCGACGGCCAGTGCGACTCGTCGTCGGAGAAGCCCGCCTCCGGGAAGAACATCACGCACTCCCCGCGCCGCACCGCCTCCACCGCGCCGGTGTAGGCCGTCCTGGCCTGGGCGGTGTTGCGCTCGACCGGGATGTGCCCGCCGCCTGCGAGCACCTGCTTGACCACCGGCGCCTTCCACAGGCTGGCTTTGGCCAGGTAGCGCGGGATGCGGCCCGCCGCGAGGGCGAACGCGGTGACGGTCACCGGGTCGGCGTTCGACAGGTGGTTGGAGGCCAGCAGCACCCCGCCGCTGCGGGGCAGGGAGCCGGAGAACCGCAGGCGGGCGCTGAGCGCCAGCAGCGGCCAGATCAGGTCGATGGCCAGGCTGAACCAGAAGCCGCGCCCGCGCCGGGGCACGCGGAACATCAGCGTCAGAGCCCGCAGGGTGCTCATGGGTCGGTCGCTTCGCACACCACATCATGGCGCGACGAGACCGGCGGGATGGCACCGATCGGGTGAGAATACCCAGGTGAGCACCGATGGTGAGCAGTCCGGCACGCATCCGGCCGAGCCGCACCGCGACAGCCTCAGCTCCCGGCTGAACTGGCTGCGCGCGGGCGTGCTCGGGGCCAACGACGGCATCATCTCCACCGCGGGCCTGGTCGTCGGCGTCGCGGGCGCGACCACCGACCGCATGGCGATCCTGGCCGCGGGCGTGGCCGGGCTGGTCGCCGGGTCGCTGTCGATGGCGGGCGGGGAGTACGTCTCGGTCAGCACCCAGCGCGACACCGAGCGGGCCGCGCTGCGGATGGAGGCGCGCGAGCTGCGCGAGATGCCCGAGGCCGAGGAGCGCGAGCTGGCGGGCATCTACCAGGCCAAGGGCCTGTCCCCGGAGCTGGCCGCCCAGGTCGCCCGCGAGCTGACCGAGACCGACGCGCTGGCCGCGCACGCCGACGCCGAGCTGCAGATCGACCCGGACAACCTCACCAGCCCGTGGCAGGCCGCGTGGGCGTCGCTGCTGGCCTTCGCGGTGGGCGCGCTGCTGCCGCTGGTGGCGATCGCGCTGCCGCCGGTCGAGTGGCGGGTGTGGGCGTGCGTGGCCGCGGTCGTGCTCGGCCTGGTGCTCACCGGGACGATCAGCGCCCGGCTGGGCGAGGCCCGCGTCAGCCGCGCCGTGCTGCGGAACGTGCTGGTGGGGACGCTGGCCATGACGATCACGTACTTCGTCGGAGTCCTCTTCGGCGTGACCGTGGGTTAGGATTCCGCCCGGGTGTGCCGGGAAGTCTGGTCGGCGTACGGGACACGTCTACGCCGGACCAGGAGCAGCCCTTGTCGAACAACCGCACGCCGCTGTCGGAGTTCACCCGCTACCTGCGCACCGAGACGGTGGGCGGTCTCATCCTGCTGGCCGCAGCCGCGGTGGCCCTGGCGTGGGCCAACTCCCCCCTCGGCGACTCCTACCGCGACCTGCGCGACGCCCGGGTCGGCACCGACTTCCTCCACTTGAACCTGACCGTCGGCGACTGGGTCAAGGACGGGCTGCTGGCGCTGTTCTTCTTCGTCGTCGGCCTGGAGCTCAAGCGCGAGCTGGTCATCGGCGAGCTGTCGCGGTTCAAGGCCGCGCTGCTGCCGGTCATCGCCGCCGTCGGCGGCATGGTCGTGCCCGCGCTGCTGGCCCTGCTCATCGCCTCCGGCGACCCGCGCGCCGGGCAGATCTGGCCCATCCCGGTCGCCACCGACATCGCCTTCGCCCTCGGCGTGCTCGCCCTGACCGCCCGGCACATGCCCAGCAGCGCGCGGGTGTTCCTGCTCAGCCTGGCCGTGGTGGACGACCTCGGGGCCATCGCGCTGATCGCCACCGTGTTCACCTCCGGGTTCGACCTGATCGCGTTCGCCACCGCGGTGGTGCTGCTCGCCCTGTACTGGTACCTCCAGCGCAAGCGGGTCACCTCGCCCTGGCTGTACGTGCCGCTCGCCGTCGCCGTGTGGGTCGCGGTCCACTCCAGCGGCATCCACGCGACCGTGGCCGGGGTCGCGCTCGGCCTGCTGACCCGGGTCCGCAAGGACCCGGACGAGGCGGAGGCCCCGGCGCTGCGCCTGGAGCACCGGCTGCAGCCGTGGTCGGCCGGGGTGGCCGTGCCGGTGTTCGCCCTGTTCGCCGCGGGGGTGCCGATCGGAGCCGACGCCATCGGCGCGGTGTTCACCGAGCGGATCGGGCTGGCCATCATGATCGGCCTCGTCGCGGGCAAGCTCATCGGGATCGTCGGGTTCTCGCTGGTCGCGGTGAAGCTGCGCCTCGCCGCCATGCCCAAGGACCTCGGCTGGCGCGACATGGGCGCGGTCGCCATGCTCGGCGGCGTCGGGTTCACCGTCAGCCTGCTGATCGCCGAGCTGTCGCTCGACCAGGCCGACGGGGAGCTGGCGAAGGCCGCGGTGCTGATCGCCTCGGCGGCCGCGTCGCTGCTGGCCGCCGGGTTGCTCGTGCGGCGCAGCAAGGCCCACCAGGACTCGTAATCGGCGAGGTTGCCGGGCCTGCCCGCGATCGGCATGGCACGATGACCCGGTGACCAGCGCACACGGAAACGGACAACGCGACGGCTTGCCCCCGGTGCCGTCCATCCCCTTGGCCGACGAACGCGCCACCGCCGCGGCAGACCAGTCGATCGGGACGCTGGTCAAGGACGCGACGACGCACCTGTCGACCCTGGTCCGGGCCGAGGTGGAGCTGGCCAGGACCGAGGTCGCCCGGGAGGTCAAGAAGGGGCTCAAGGGCAGCGTCTTCGCCATCGTCGGCCTGGTCATCCTGCTCTACAGCTCGTTCTTCCTGTTCTTCGCGCTGGCCGAGCTGCTGGCCGACGTCGGGCTGTGGCGCTCGGCGGCCTTCGGCATCGTCTTCTTCGTGATGCTGCTGCTCGCGGGCTTCTTCGGGTTCCTCGGCTACCGCAAGTTCCGCGCCGTCCGCGCCCCGCAGCGCACCATCGACTCGGTCAAGGAGACCGCGGCGACGCTGCGCCAGCGCGGCTCCGACGAGCCCCGGGGCTGAGCAGCTGAGCCGCGCCCCGGACCCGGCCGCGGTCCGCATCGACGGCCCGTGGACGCACCGCGACGTCTACGCCAACGGGATCCGGCTGCACACCGCCGAGGCGGGTGACGGCCCGCTGGTCGTGCTGCTGCACGGGTTCGCAGGCTTCTGGTGGACCTGGCGCCACCAGCTCACCGCCCTGGGCGACGCGGGCTTCCGCGCCGTCGCCGTCGACCTGCGCGGCTACGGCGACTCCGACAAGCCCCCGCGCGGCTACGACGCCTGGACCCTCTCCGGCGACGTCGCCGGGCTGATCAAGGCGCTGGGCGCGCCGCGGGCGCACCTGGTCGGCCACGGCTGGGGCGGGCTGCTGGCCTGGTCGGCGGCGGCGCTGCACCCCCGGCTGGTCGACTCGGTGACCGCGGTGGCCGCCCCGCACCCGATCGCCCTGCGCGACGAGGCCCGGCGCACCGCGCTGCGGCGGCGCTCGCGCAACCAGGCCCGCGCGCTGAGCCCGATGCTGCGCTCCCAGCTGCCCTTCGCCCCCGAGCGCTGGCTCGTGCGCGAGGACACCATCCTCCGCCTGTTCGGCTCCTGGTCTGGGCCGCGCTGGCGGGACTCCCCCGACTTCACCGATGCGGTCGCCCGCTACCGGGAGGCCATGCTGATCCCGGGCGTGGCCCACTGCGCGCTGGAGTACTACCGCTGGGCGGTGCGCTCGCAGTTCCGCAGCGAGGGCAGGCGCTACGCCGAGGCCATGCGCCGCCGCATCCGGACCCCCGTCCTGCAGCTCTACGGCGCCGACGACCCGTGCGTGCTGCCGTACACCCGCACCGCCTCCGACCCGTGGTTGAAGGGGCCCGCCGAGCACCACGAGCTGCCCGGGGTCGGGAACATCCCGCCGGAGGAGGACCCGTCGGCGACCAGCACCGCGATCACGGCCTTCCTCAAGGCCCACTAGCCCGCGCAGCGCCCCGTCGACACCGGTTCGGTCAGCCGCGGCGCGGCGTCGACCTCGTCGCGCACCTCGGCGCCGGTCAGCGCGAACCCGGTCTCCGAGTCGTCCACCGCCGCGCCGAAGATCACGCCCACGACGGCGCCCGCGGTGTCGACCAGCGGGCCGCCGGAGTTCCCGCTGAGCACCTTGGCGCGCAGGGTGTAGACGTCGCGCTCGACCGCGGCGGGCGAGTCGTAGATGTCCGGCCCGCGCAGCGGGATGCGGTCGCGGACGCGGGCGGACGCCGCGGTGTAGGGGCCGTCCATCGGGTAGCCGAGGACGATGCCGTCCTGACCGCTCTCGACCTCGTAGTCGGCGAACTCCAGCGGGTCGGCCGCGAGGCTGGGCACCCGCAGGATGGCCACGTCGGTGCGCGGGTCGTAGAGCACGACCTCGGCGCGCAGGGTCCGCTGGCCGGACTCCACGCTGACCTCTTCCGCGCCAGCGACGACGTGCGCGTTGGTCATCACCCGCTGCGGGGCGACGACGAACCCGCTGCCCTCCAGCGCCCGCTCGCAGGCCGTCGCCCGCGCGTTGATCTTCAGCACGCTCGGCCGCACCCGCTGCACGACCGCGCTGGCCTGCAGCGCCGGGTCCGGCGGGGCCACCTCGCGGTTGGGCGTGCGGTTGAACGGGTCCACCGCGGCCGGGAAGCCGGAGACGTCCAGCAGCTCGCGCAGCTCGTCCGGCAGCCCCCGAGCGGCCTGCGGCATCACGTCGTTGACGCCACCCAGCACCACCGAGTTGTTAATCGCCGACGCCAGCCCGGGCAGCCCGCCCACGGTGGTCAGCGGCAGCGCGATCAGCCACGACACCAGGAACACGACCGCGCCCTGCACGACCGCGCCGAGCACGCTGTCGACTCCGGCCAGCTTGGGCGAGGAGATGCGCTGGCGCAGCGTGCGCCCAGCCCACACGCCCAGCGTCTCCCCCAGCGCGACCAGCAGGACGAAGATCGCCACCGCGAAGGCCACCCGGGTCGGCGTCGCGGAGATGCCCGCCACCACCAGCGGCGCGACCTTGACCCCGACGACCGCGCCGAGCAGCACGCCGAGGAAGGCGGGCAGCGCGGTCACCACGCCCTGCCGGGCGCCGGACACCGCGGCCAGCACGGCCAGCGCCAGCACCAGAACGTCGACCCAGTTCACGCGCTGACCTCCGGACCCGGTGTGCGCACCGAGCGCCACGCTACGTCAAGATCGCGGACGTCGCGCGCGTCCCAGTCGCGGTGCCAGCCGCCCGCGGCCAGCACCATCGTCAGCAGGCCCGCGGTGAACCCCCAGACCAGCATGCCCGGGGCGGCGAACGCCGGGCCGACGTAGCCGGAGGGGTGGCGGACCCGGAACCGGTTGGCCGGGTCGGCCAGGTGCCCGATCGGCACCCGGGCCACGGCCTGGGTCTCCCGCGGCGAGACCGCCCACACCCGGCTGGGCTTCTCCCAGTGCGCGAGCACCGGGGTCACGTCGAACCCCGAGACCGGGATGTGCAGCGCGGGCAGCAGGGCGACCGGGCGCACCCCCGCCGGGTCCACGCCGGTCTCCTCGACGGCCTCGCGCAGGGCGGTCGCCACCGGGCCGTCGTCGTCAGGCTCGGCCTTGCCGCCGGGGAAGCTGACCTGGTTGGCGTGCGCGTCGCCGCCCGCGGCCCGCAGCTGGAGCAGCACGTCCGGCCCGTGCCGCTCGTCCTCGCCGAGCAGGATCAGCACCGCGGCCTCGCGGGTGCCGCCGCCGACCGCGCCGAAGCGGGTGAACAGGTCGACATCGATCTCCCCGGAGGCGACCACGAGCGGCCGCAGCCAGCCGGGCACGGTGTCGGGGTCGACCAGCGGGCCGTGGCTCATCCGAGCCCCTTGGCCACCGCCGCGCGGATGTCCTCGACCGAGCGGAACACCCGCGGGTCGGCGATGAGCGTGGTCGTGCCGTCGGCCTTGACCAGGTAGGACGCGGGCAGGCCGGTGGGCAGGCGCAGCGCCCGCGAGACGCTCTCGTCGCCGTCGTGCAGGGTCGGGAGGGTGACGCCGATGCCGTCGAGGAAGGTCAGGGCGTCGCCCTGCGGGCTCTGCACGACCAGGGTGACGACCTCAACTGCATCGGGCCCAGCGGCGTAGTCGGCCAGCAGCGGCAACTCCTCCCGGCACGGCAAGCACCAGGTCGCCCACACGTTGAGCAGCAGGTCGCGGCCGCCGAGCGCGGCGGCGGCGTCGACCGGTTCGCCGGTGCCCAGGCAGGTGGCGACCACGCCGCGCAGGTGCTGCGGGCCGGGAGCGCCGGTGGCGCAGCGGTCGAGGGCCGCCGCGGCGCGGGCGGCGGCGACGTCCGGCCCCGGCGGCGGGGTGCGCGGGGCGGGCCCCTCCCCCCGCGGCCAGAGCGCGATGGCCGCGGCGACCACCAGGACGACCGCGACCACGAGCCAGCGCACCCGGGGTATCACCCGGCCGACCGCCCCGGCCGGTAGCCCTGGCGCACCCGCTCGGCCAGCTCCAGCAGGTGCTCGGCCTCCTCGCCCTTGACCAGCTTGGCCGCGGGCTCGAACTCGGTCGGGCCGGTGCCGTAGGACGGGCAGTCCTTGGCCAGGAAGCAGGCCCCGCACGCGGGCTTCTTCGCGTGGCAGACGCGCCTGCCGTGGAAGATCACGTAGTGCGACAGCATCGTCCAGTCCTTGCGCGGGACCAGGGCGCCGATCGCGTGCTCGACCTTCACCGGGTCTTCCAGGTCGGTCCACTCCCAGCGGCGCACGAGCCTGCCGAAGTGTGTGTCGACGGTGATGCCGGGTACCCCGAAGGCGTTGCCGAGGATCACGTTGGCGGTCTTGCGACCGATCCCCGGCAGCGTGACCAGGTCGTCGAGGGTGGCGGGCAGCTCGCCGCCGAAGCGCTCGACCAGCTCGGCGCCCAGGCCCATCAGCGACGCGGCCTTGTTGCGGTAGAAGCCGGTGGAGCGGATCAGCTCCTCCAGCTCGGCGCGGTCGGCGGCGGCGTAGTCGGCCGCGGTCTTGTACTTGGCGAACAGCGCGGGGGTGGTCATGTTGACGCGCACATCGGTCGACTGCGCCGACAGGATCGTCGCGACGGCCAGCTCCAGCGGGGTGGTGAAGTCCAGCTCGCAGTGCGCGTCCGGGTACCCCTCGGCCAGGGCCCTGGTCATCCGGCGGACGCGCCGGGTGAGCGCGAGACTGGGTTCGGCATCCAGGGGCGGGCGTCGGGTGGTGGCTGGCACGTCGCTAGCCTACGGGCCGACGCACAACCCGAGATTGCCCCGGACGTCCTAGCAGAGCGAGACCATCGAGAAGTCGGGACCGGGCGGGTCCGGCTGGGAGCGAGGATCTACGACACATGGCTGTCTGGTTCGTGTTCGCGGTGCCGCTGGTGATCATGTTCTTCGCCCTGTTCATGGAGCGGGTGGAGACCCGCATCCGGCACGCGGCGGTGCAGGAGACCGACGTCGAGGAGTTCCTGGAGCAGGCGCGCCCCGACGAGGTGCGCGCGCTGTACGGCCACGGCATCGGCCGGGCGCTGGAGCTGTTCCGGCTGCGCAGGCTCGGCGGGCGCGCGACGAAGCTGCGCGGTCGCAGGGGGCGTGACTAGGCGTTATTGTTCTCCGGCTGGGCTTGGTTGAAGGTTCCACAAGGGATCTTGACGGCGCGCCGTGCAGGCGTTATCGGGCCAGGCCCTACACTGAATGTGGTGATCGGCCGCACAGCCGCTCTGTGCGCGCCGGGTGGAAACGGAGGACCGAGGTGGATGAGACCCTCGCCCGCGCGGGCATTTTCCAAGGGGTCGAGCCGGCCGCGGCGGAAGCGCTTGCGCAGACGCTGGAGTCGGTGGAGTTCCCGCGGGGGCACGTGATCTTCGCCGAGGGCGAGCCGGGCGACCGGCTCTACATCATCCAGTCGGGCAAGGTGAAGCTCGGCCGCAAGTCCCCCGACGGCCGGGAGAACCTGCTGGGGATCTTCGGCCCGTCGGACATGTTCGGCGAGCTGTCGATCTTCGACCCGGGGCCGCGCACGTCCACCGCCACCACCGTCACCGAGGTGCGCGCGGTCACGATGGACCGGCCCGCGCTGCGCCAGTGGATCAACAACCGGCCGGAGATCGCCGAGCAGCTGCTGCGGGTCATCGCCCGCAGGCTGCGCCGGACCAACGGCATGCTGGCCGACCTCATCTTCACCGACGTCCCCGGCCGGGTGGCCAAGGCGCTGCTGCAGCTCGCCCAGCGCTTCGGCAGCCAGGAGGCCGGGCTGCTGCGCGTCACCCACGACCTCACCCAGGAGGAGATCGCCCAGTACGTGGGCGCCTCCCGCGAGACGGTCAACAAGGCCCTCGCCGACTTCGCCCACCGCGGCTGGCTCCGCCTGGAGGGCAAGAGCGTGCTGATCCTGGACCCGGAGCGGCTGGCCCGCCGGGCCCGCTAGCCCGCAGAGCAGAACGAAAGGCCGGGCGCCGCCCCCGACGCGGCGCACCGGCCTTTCGCCTGCGTGAACCATCCCCCGACGATCCACGCTCCCCGCCCTCCGGCCGCAGGCCCCGACCCGTTCGCCGGAGGGAGTCTGTTCAGTTGGGCTAATCGCACTGGGCCACCCGGACGTGACAGGGAAACCTTCGCACGCCACCCCACCCGGTTAACAAGTGCATTCACCCTCAAGGACTCGCTTCCCCAGGTCTCGTTGCGCCAGTTCACCTGCTTTGCCGCATACCGTTACCCGACCGATACATACCCACGACCCGGGTGGTTGAAACCACGCACAAATAACTGGTACGGCCGTACCAGTCCTCGGCATACTGGTAGTCATGTCCCACTCCGCCGGTCTGGCCGACTACCGCGCCGCCCTCACCACCCCGGGCGCGCGCGGACCGGTCCTGGCCTCCCTCGTGGGCAGGCTGCCGATCGCGATGGTGGGCCTGTCCCTGCTGCTGTACGTGCAGAACGCCACCGACTCGTTCGCCACCGCGGGCATGGTCTCCGCGGGCACGCTGGTCGGCGTCGCCATCGGGTCGGTCGCCCAGGGGCGGTTGATGGACCGCGTCGGTCCGTCGCGCCCGCTGCTCAGCGTCGTCGGGCTGTTCGCCCTGTTCGTGTCGCTGGGCATCCTCGCCATCGAGTCCGGCGCGCCGACCTGGCTGCTGGTCGCCCTCGGCTTCTGCATCGGCTCGACCGAGCCCATGATCGGCTCGGCCTCCCGCGCGATGTGGACGCGGCTGGTCCCGCCGGGGCCGGTGCGCACCGCGGCCTACTCCTACGAGGCCATCAGCATGGAGGTCTTCTTCATCGTCGGCCCGGCGCTGTCGGGCGTGCTGGTGGCCGCCCCGTGGGCGGGGACCGGTGTGGTCATCGGAGCCGGGTTCATGATCATCGGTGGCGTCACGTTCGCGCTCATGCCGACGATCCGGTCGTACCGGCCCGCGAAGTCGGCCGGGGGCGGCAGCCTGCTCGGGCCGCTGGCCTCGCCGGGGATGAA
Source organism: Actinokineospora sp. NPDC004072 (assembly GCF_053604195.1). NCBI lineage: Bacteria > Bacillati > Actinomycetota > Actinomycetes > Pseudonocardiales > Pseudonocardiaceae > Actinokineospora > Actinokineospora sp. NPDC004072. The sequence continues at coordinate 200,808 of NZ_JBSGHB010000003.1, forward strand.
GACCGTCGCGCTCGCCGCGGCCGGGTTCGGCGTCACCATCGGGTTCGTCGAGGTCGCGGTGCCCGCCGCCGCCACCCAGGCGGGCAACCCGCCGATGGGCGGCGTGCTGCTGGGCGTGTGGTCGGTCAGCTCGGTGGTGTTCGGCGTGTACTACGGCACGCGGCCCTGGCCCCGCCCGCTGCACCTGCGGATGCCGGTGCTGCTGGCCGGGTTCGCGCTGCTGCTCACCCTGCTGGCGATCCCGACCTCGCTGATCGGCCTGGCCATCGCGCTGCTGGTCGTCGGCACGCTGGTGACGCCGCAGGCCACCGCCCACTCGGCGGCGCTGGAGCAGGTGGCCCCGCCCGGGACCATCACCGAGGCGTTCGGCTGGGTGATCACCGCGGTGACCCTGGGCCTGGCGCTCGGGCAGTCGGTGAGCGGCCAGCTCGTGGAGCACGTCGGCGTGTGGTCGGCGTATCTGGCGGCCGCAGGCGCCGGTCTGCTGATCGCGCTGGTGGTGTACCTGCGCCGGGGCACCGTCCTGGCGGGCGTCCCCAGCACCCCGCGTCCGGCGCTTGTCTAGGGTCGATCCACAGATTGTGGACAACTCCCGGACCTGTGGATAACTTCGTCCCGCTGTCGGCGGCCGGGGCTAGCTTCGTGGCATGGACCTCACCGCCACCACGACCGCCCTGGCCGCCGCCGCGGCCGACATCGTCCGGCTCATCCCGACCCGGCTGACCGACCCGCTGCTCAGCGGCCTGCTGCTGACCGCAGGCCCGGACGGCCTCGTCCTGGCCGCCAGCGACCGCGAGCGCACGGCCAGGGTGACGTGCGACGCGCTGGTGCACACCGACGGCACCGTCCTCGTCCCCGCCAAACCCCTGGCCGAGACCCTCCGCGCGCTCGACGTCGACCGCGTCCGCCTGGTCGTGGAGGGCTCCCGCCTGGCGATCCGCGCCGACGGCGCCCGCTTCGCCCTGCCGCTGCTCGACGTCGACCTGCACCCCGGCGTCCCCGCTCCCCCGGCGCCGTGCGGGACGGTCGCGGGCTCGGCGTTGTCCACAGGTCTGTCCACAGTGGCGGCGACGGCCTCCCGCGACGACGCCCTCCCGGTCTTCGCTGGCGTCCGCCTCCGCGCCGAGGACGGCGCCTTGGTCCTGCGCGCCACCGACCGCTACCGCATGGCCATCGCCACCGTCCCGGCCACCACCCTGTCCCCCGACGTCGACGCCCTGGTCCCCGCTGGCCTGCTGGCGGAGGTCAGCAAGCAGGTCACCGGCGAAGTCACCCTGGGAATCGACACCAACCGCTTCGCCCTGTCGTGGGCCAACACCACCGTCACGACCGCGGTCCTGGACGGCGCCTTCCTCTCCGAGTCCAACCTCGTCCTGAACACAGTGGACACCGAGGTCGAAGTGGACGCCGACGCCCTGCTCTCCGCCGCCCGCCGGGTCTCCCTCTACTCCGATCCCCGCGGCGTCCTCAACCTCGAAGTCGCCGACCACGAACTCCGCCTCCGCGGCACCAACCCCCAAACCGGTGAAGCCGAAGAGTCCATCAAAGCCACCACCACCGGCTCCCGAACCAGCCCCGCCGTCCAATCCCGCTACCTCATCGACGCCCTGCGCCCCTACACCGGCCTCCGCATCCACCTGGCTATCCAGCCAGGCATGCGCGCCACCGTCATCACCGCAGTAGACCCTCAGGAAGTCCCCATCAAGTACCTGATGATGCCCCTCCTTCCACCGCGCCAATAAACCTCTACGCCCCGCATCACCGGCCGGCACTCACCAGCCAGCAACCCAACTCCCGCCACCCACCCCCACCGCCTGCCGCAACCCCCGCAACCCCCGCAACCCCCGCAACCCCCGCAACCCCCGCAACCCCCGCAACCCCCGCAACCCCCGCAACCCCCGCAACCCCCGCAACCCCCGCAACGT
>NZ_JBSGHB010000003.1:202827-467569 GCF_053604195.1 Actinokineospora sp. NPDC004072
AACGATGGAGGCAACCACGAACCCTGACCCACAACCGAATAGCGCGGCTCACCCGCGCACCTGCACAGCACCTCGCGGCATCGCCGCCCACCGGTGCCCGCCCGTCACACCCGATCGAGCCACCGTCTCGGGTCGACAGGCAGGAAACCGCTCGGGCTGCCCACTCCGGCCGCCGCACGACCCCGACGATGTGGAACGCGCCCTGTCCCCTCCCCGCCCCCCGGCTGGCTGGGCGAGGGCTCGGTCAGGCCGACTCGCGGAGATAGGCGAGTTGGGCCTGGACCGACCACTCGGCTGCGTCCCAGAGGGACGGGTCGACGTCGGCGTAGACGAGTTCGACCACCTGTCGGGCCGTCGCGGTGGGGCCCAGTTGGGTCAGGGCGGTCCGGATCTGGGATAGGCGTTGTTCGCGGTGGGCGAGGTAGGTCGCGGCCGTGGTCGGGAGGTCCGGGAGGTCCGGGCCGTGGCCGGGGAGGACCCGGGTGCCGGGGCTGGTGGCTGCCAGCAGGCGCAGCGAGTCCAGGTACTGGCCCAGGTGGCCGTCCGGTGGGGCGATGACCGTCGTCCCCCTGCCGAGCACCGTGTCGCCGGTCAGGACGGCCGTGTGGCCGTCGTGGGCGATCGACAGGCAGATGGAGTCGGCGGTGTGGCCCGGGGTGTGCCGGACCTCCAGCTCCAGCCCGGCCAGCGCCAGGACCTCGCCGTCGCGGAGCGGGCCCTCGCCTGCGCAGAGGGCCGGGTCGAACGCCCGGATCGGGGCGTTGGCGGCGCGGGCCAGCCAGGGGGCGCCCTGGACGTGGTCGGCGTGGTGGTGGGTGATGAGGATGGCCGCCACCTGCCCCGCGGCCTCCAGTACGCGGCGCAGGTGGGGTTCGTCCTCGTAGCCGGGGTCGACGACGACGCACTCGGCGGCGCCGGGGGCGCGCAGGAGCCACGTGTTGGTGCCGTCGAGGGTCATCGTGCCGGGGTTGTCCTCCAGCAGGACCGATGCGAACGGGGTCACCGGGCGGACCACGCCGTAGGCCGGGTGCGTCATGCGGGGTCCTCGGGCAGGACGACGCGGGTGACGCCGCCGTCGCGGACGATCTTGGGGATGATCTTGCCGAGCCTGCGGTCGGCGGCCATCGCGTCGGCGACCGTGAAGTGCTCGGCCAGCTCGGACAGGGTGACCCAGGTCGGCGGCATCAGCGCGCACTCGCCGCCGCGCCAGTCGGCGAGGGTGTCGGCGGGGCGCTGCCAGTGGGCGTGGTCGGCCTCGGTCGTCTCGCCGTCGGCGCGCTGGCCCGCGGGCAGGGCCGCGAGGAAGAACCGGGTGTCGTAGCGCCGCGGCTCCTCCGCGGGGGTGACCCAGTTGGACCACGGCCGCAGCAGGTCCGCCCGCAGCACCAGCCCGGCGTCGGCGAGGAAGCCCGCCAACGAGATCTCCCGGGCCACCAGCGCCGCCCGGGCCTCGTGGTACGGCCGCGCGTCGGCCACCACGCTGCCCCCGTCCGGCCCGGCCAGCAGCACCCCGGACTCCTCGAACGTCTCCCGCACGGCCGCGCACACCAACGCCCGGGCCAGCGCGGGCGAACACCCGAACCCGTGCGCCCACCAGTCCGCGTCCGGCCCGTGCCACGCCACCGAGGCATCCACGTCGCGCTGGTCGACGCCCCCGCCGGGGAACACGGTCATCCCCCCGGCGAACGCCATGCCGACCACCCGCCGCTGCAGGAACACCTCCAGCCCGCCAGGGGTGTCCCGCACCAGCATCACGGTGGCGGCATCCCGGGGGACGGCAGGCGGATCAGGCGGCACCGGTGGCACGAACCCGTCAGGCAGCACCATCTCCGCAGGCAGCTCACGCACGCCCCGACCCTATACGCGCCCACCCGGCCCAGAGGACCCGCAGGCCGGAGCCAGGACCAGCCGATACCCGGAAAGGCACGGCAGAAGAGACCGCGGCCGGAGCTGAAGCGAACGTTGCAAGGAAGCAAGGGATGGCGACTGGTGACCGGTGGAGGGGCGGGCGTTGCCGATTTAATGAGCCGCATGCTGCGGGTTGGGTTGATCGGGGCGGGGCCGTGGGCCCGGCGGGTGCACGGGCCGGGGCTGGCGAAGCACCCCGGGGTCGAGTTCGTCGGGGTGTGGGCGCGGCGGCCCGAGGCGGCGGCGGGCATGGGTGGGCCGGTGTTCGGGGATGTCGCGGAGCTCTTGGGGGAGGTGGACGCGGTCGCGTTCGCGGTGCCGCCCGCGGTCCAGGGCGGGCTGGTGGTGGAGGCGGCACGTCGGGGGAAGCACGTTCTGCTGGAGAAGCCGATCGCCGGGACCGTCGAGGACGGGGAGCGGGTCGCGGGGGCCGTCGGAGACGCGGGGGTGGTGTCGCTGGTGAACCTGGTGCGGCGGTTCGCCGGGGAGACCGAGGAGTGGCTGCGGGACGTGCACCGGCTCGGCGGGTGGGCAGGCGGGAGCGCGCGGTGGCTGTCGGGGGCGCTGCTAGGTGGGGAGTACTCCACCTCGACCTGGCGGCATGAAGGCGGCGCGCTGGCCGACGTCGGGCCGCACGTGCTCGACTTGCTCGACGTCGCGTTGGGGCCGGTCGAGGAGGTCCTGGCGGCGAGCTGGTCGGCGCCTGACCTGTGGCACGTGGTGCTCGGCCACGCCGGTGGGGCGACGAGCACCGCGACGCTGTCCATGCGGCTGCCGATGCGCCCCACCATCACCGAGGTCTCGGTGTACGGGGAGCACGGCTACCGCGAGGTCGTCGGCCGGGCCACCGGCCCCGAGGACGCCTACGCCGCCGCGCTGGACCGGTTCCTCGCCCTCATCGACGCCGGCCAGCCCGAGCACGACCTCGACGTGCGCCGCGGCCTGCGGCTCTGCAGGCTCGTCGACGCCGTGCGCAAGGCCGTCTAGGAGCGCTGGTCCGGCGGTTGCAGCGGCACGCCGTTGACCATCGTGTTGGCCTCGTGCCAGTCGAACGGGTGGTTCGCGGGCGCGGGCAGGTCGCCCTGCCAGGCCGCGGGCTGCTGGGGCGCGGCCCCGTCGGCCTGCTCGCGGCGGGCCAGCTCCTCCTGGAGCTGGCGCAGCAGGTCCAGCTCGTGGTCGTTGAGGGACTCCGGCGCGGGCTGCGGGGCCTCCTCCATCCAGGACGGACCGGCAGGCTCCGGCTCGGCGACGACCTTGACCGGCGTGGCGGACACCGCGGGCGGCAGGGACGCGCGCTCGGCCATCACCTCGGTGGCGTACCGGACGGCGGCGTGGTGGTAGTCGCTGTGGTCGGCGCCCTCGCGGAGCACCTCGACCGACGCGGTCAGGCCCGCGCGGCGCAGGGCGTGCTGGACCCGGTAGGCGGTCGCGGGCGCGAAGCCGCCGGGGCCGACGCCGATCAGCACGACCCGGTGCGGCACCGGCCCGGACACCGCCCCCGCCGGGGTGGTCCGCCAGACCGCCCAGACGGCGCGGATGTCCGGCAGCACGTCGAGCACCCGCGACGCGGCCTCGGCGACGCCGTCCTCGGGGGACACACCGTCGACGCGGCCCGCGACGAAGCGGTGGCGGAAGGCGGCCGCGGCCTCGGTCACCGGCACGCGGGCGGCCACGGTGGGGTCGCAGTGGGCGGCGACCATCAGGTCGTGCAGCTCCGCCTGCTCGTCCGGGGTGAGCGGGATCGGGCCCGCGACCAGGCAGCCGACGACGAATTCCAGCGCCCGATCGACCTCGGTGGCCGCGACCAGCTCGCGCGCCTCGGCCAGGGCGTCGTCGTCCAGCCTGCCCGCGAGCGCGAGCAGCAGGTCGTGCACCCGGATCGGCAGCGCGGTCCCCTTCCTAGCGGTGACCTGTGTCACGGTCGTCCTCCCCTTGCGTCGGGACCAGCGCCGCGGCTGGTCGTGACCTGCCGGGTCTAGTGGTGGGCCAGCGCGACCAGCGGCTCGGACGCGGCCAGCGCCGCGCGGTGGTAGTCGGGCACGTCGTGCCCGCGGACCAGCACCTCGACCGCGGGCTCGTCGCTGCCCAGCGCGCGCAGCACCCGCTGCAGCTCGCCGGTCAGCCGCACGGCGTCGCCGGTCACGGTGACCAGCACGACCCGGGTGTCGCCGGAGCGGCCGCGCCGCCAGCTGGAGCGGGCGTCGACCACCTCGGGCCGCCCGCGCAGCAGCGCGCCGATGACGACCGCGAGCGAGTCGCCCCGGCTGGCCCATTCCGGTGATTCCGCGCTGAAGGTGAAGCCCAGCTCGGGCACCTCGTCGACCCACGGGACGGCGTTGAGCCGCTCCGGGTCGGCCCCGGCGGGCACGAGGACGGCGCCGAGCGCGCGGGACTCCTCGGGGGTGATGCCGACCCGCTCGCGCAGCAGCATCAGCGGCAGGGCGCGGGCGACCGCGTCGACGGCCCCGGCCGCCACCCAGTCGCGCAGCCGCCACAGCTCGCGGTCGCCGATCCGGCCTGCGAACCGCAGCAGCAGCTCGTGGCAGTCCTCGGCGGTGCTCACGCGACCTCGACGATCAGCTCGACCTCGACGGGGGCGCCCAGCGGCAGCTCGGCGACGCCGACGGCGGAGCGGGCGTGCTTGCCCGCGTCCCCGAACACCTCGGCGAGCAGGTTGGACGCGCCGTTGATGACCGCGGGCTGCCCGGTGAACCCGGGTGCGGAGGCGACGAAGCCGACGACCTTCACCACCCGGACTACGGAGTCCACGCCGACCAACTCGTCGATGGCGGCCAGCGCGTTGAGCGCGCAGATCCCGGCGAGCGCGGCGCCCTCCTCGGCGCTGAGGTCGCTGCCGACCTTGCCGGTGGCGGCCATCTTGCCGTCGACCAGCGGGACCTGGCCCGCGGTGTAGACCAGCGAGCCGGTGCGGACCGCGGGCAGGTAGGAGCCCGCGGGCGCGGGCACCTTCGGCAGCAGGATGCCCAGTTCGTCCAGTCGCCTCTGCGCGGACACGTCAGGCCGCCTTCGGCCGCTTGAGGTAGGCGACGTGCTGCTCGCCGGTCGGGTTCGGCAGCACCGTGACCAGCTCCCAGCCGTCCTCGCCCCACTGGTCGAGGATCTGCTTGGTCGCGTGGATCAGCAGCGGGATGGTCGCGTACTCCCATCGAGTCATGACCGCAGCCTAGGGCAGGCCGGATGACGCGCGGACTACGGTGGCCCGATGGAGGGTTGGCGGATCTTGGCGACCGCGCTGCTGGCCGCGGGCGGGCTGCTGCTCGTGCTGGTCACGATGGCCAAGGTGCGCGACCGGGCGGGCCGGTCGGGTCCGGTGGCGATGGCGGGGGCGGTGGCCACGGCCGTGCTCGTCCTCCTCTGCCTGCTGACCGCGACGGTGCTCGCCCCGCTGGTCGCCTGGGGTGCGGTGGCCGTCGTCGGGGCCGCGGCCGCGGTGCTGGCGCTCGTAGGGTGAAGCATCACAGGGCGGGACCGACAACCCGGCATTTACCCTGAACAGGTGACCTCTCCCGTCGTGGGCTGGACCGCCGAGATCGCCCGTGCGCGCCTGCACGTGGTGACCGGCAAGGGCGGGACCGGCAAGACCACCGTGGCCGCCGCGCTGGCCCTCGCCCTGGCGCACGGCGGGCGCCGGGTGCTGCTGGTCGAGGTCGAGGGCCGCCAGGGCATCGCGCAGGTCTTCGACACCCGGCCGCTGCCCTACGCCGAGGAGAAGGTGGCCGTCGCGCCCGGCGGGGGCGAGGTCCGCGCGCTGCACATCGACGTCGAGGCGGCGCTGCTGGAGTACCTGGCGATGTTCTACAACCTCGGCTTCGCAGGCCGCACGCTGCGCCGGATGGGCGCCATCGAGTTCGCCACCACGCTCGCACCGGGACTGCGCGACGTGCTGCTCACCGGGAAGATCAAGGAGTGCGTGCGCCGCACCGACGCGGGCGGCAGGCACGCCTACGACGCGGTGGTGGTCGACGCCCCGCCGACCGGCCGGATCGTGAAGTTCCTCGACGTCACCCGGGCGATGGCCGACCTGGCCAAGGTCGGCCCGATCCGCGGCCAGAGCGAGGGCGTCGTGCGGCTGCTGCACTCCGGGGACACCGCGGTGCACCTGGTCACGCTGCTGGAGGAGATGCCGGTGCGGGAGACCGTTGACGCCGTCGGCGAGCTCGACGGCGCCGACCTGCGCCCGGGGGCGATCGTGCTGAACCGGGTCCGCCCGCCGCGGCTGCCCGCCCGCTCGGTCACCCGCGCCGCCGACGGCCGCGTCGACGCGGGCCGGGTGCGCGAGGGCCTGGCCGCCGCCGGGCTCGCCCTGGCCGACGACGTGCTGGACGGGCTGGTCGCCGAGACCGTCGAGCACGCGGTGCGGCTGCAGGCCGAGCAGCGGGCGCGGGCCCAGCTGGCCGAGGTCGACCTGCCCGCCGTCGAGCTGCCGGACCTGGTCGACGGCGTGGACACCGCCGCGCTGTACGAGCTGGCCGAGGCGCTGGTCGAGCAGGGGGTCCGGTGACCGCGCTGGACATCGACCGGCTCGTCGACGACCCGGCGACCCGGGTGGTCGTCTGCTGCGGCTCCGGCGGCGTCGGCAAGACGACCACGGCCGCCGCCATCGCGGTGCGCGCCGCCGAGCGCGGGCGCAAGACCGTCGTGCTCACCATCGACCCGGCGCGCAGGCTGGCCCAGTCGCTGGGCCTGGAGGAGCTCGACAACACCCCGCGCCAGGTCGAGGTCGACGGGTTCGCCCCGGCGGGCGAGCTGAGCGCGATGATGCTGGACATGCGCCGCACCTTCGACGACATGGTGCTCGCGCACGCGGGCCCGGAGCGGGCGCGCGAGGTGCTGGCCAACCCGTTCTACAAGACGATCTCCACGTCGTTCTCCGGCACGCAGGAGTACATGGCGATGGAGAAGCTCGGCCAGCTCGCGGCCGAGGGCGCCTACGACCTGATCGTGGTCGACACCCCGCCGTCGCGCTCGGCGCTGGACTTCCTCGACGCCCCGCAGCGGCTGTCCACCGCCCTGGACGGGCGCATGATCAAGCTGCTGATGGGCCCGGCCCGCGCGGGCGGGCGCGGGCTGCGCAAGGTGGTCAGCGCCGGGTTCGGCCTGTTCGCCAAGGCCGTGTCCACCGTAGTCGGCGGCCAGCTGCTGGCCGATGCGTCGGCGTTCGTGCAGGCCTTCGACAGCATGTTCGGCGGCTTCCGCGAGCGCGCCCGGCGCACGGCCGAGCTGCTGCGCTCCTCGGGCACGGCGTTCGTGGTGGTGGCCGCGCCGGAGCCGGACGCGCTGCGCGAGGCCAGCTACTTCGTCGAGCGGCTGGCCGCGGAGTCGATGCCGCTGGCGGGCCTGGTCGTCAACCGGACCCACCCGGTGCTGGCCGAGCTGCCCGCCGCCAGGGCGCTGACCGCCGCGGAGAGCCTGGAGGGCTCCGGCGGCGCGCCGCTGGCCGCGGCGGTGCTGCGCCTGCACGCCGACCGCGTGGCCCTCGACCAGCGCGAACGCAGGCTGGTGGCCCGGTTCACCAAGGCCCACCCCGGGGTCGCGCTCGCCGAGGTCCCGGCCATGCCCGCCGACGTGCACGACCTCGACGGGCTGCGGCTGATCGGCGGGAAGCTAGCCGACCTGTAGCTCGCGGTCGTGGCGCAGCGCCTCCTGGCGGGCGCTGTCGAGCAGGTCGCGCCAGTTGTCGACCTCGGGCCTGCGGCGCAGCAGCGCGCGGCGCTCCCGCTCGGTCATCCCGCCCCAGACCCCGAACTCGATGCGGTTGTCCAGGGCCTCGGCCAGGCATTCCGTGCGCACCGGGCACGCCACGCAGACCAGCTTGGCCTTGCGCTGCTCAGCCCCGCGGACGAACAGGCCGTCCGGATCCTCGTCCCGGCACGTCGCGCGGACCCGCCAGTCGACCTGTGCTTCGAGATACATGTATCCCCCACCCCTGTCGTCGTCGCGACCCATCAACCCGATACCCCCCGGTATCAGGTGCTCCCCGCCCGCCCGCAGATACACGGACCGTCGAAGAAGCGCTGTCGTGAGACGTTGACGGACTCTAGCGACCGTCGGTTCCATCGAGAACACCCGGGCGCACAGACGTTACGCAATGTCAATATCGAGGGCGTAGTGATCGGTGAGCCAATCGGGTGGCGCGTACTCTGGGGCCGTGCGTGTTGGAGACAGCCTGCTGAAGCTTCTCGGCCTCTGCCTGCTCGCTGGCGTGCTCGTCGCCGGCATGCTCTTCCCCGTGGTGGGGGCGTTGGGGGTGATGTCCAACCGGGCCAGCGACACCATCGACAGCGTGTCGGCCGACCTGGTCGCCACCGACCCGCCGCTGGTCACCCGCGTCACCGACGCGCAGGGCAAGACGATCGCCACGATCTACGACCAGTACCGGCTGCCGGTGACCCCCGAGCAGATCTCGCCCACGATGACGGCCGCCCTGGTCGCCATCGAGGACCGGCGCTTCTACGAGCACCACGGCGTGGACTGGAAGGGGACCATCCGCGCCGCCATCTCCAACCAGACCGGCGGCGACGTCCAAGGCGCGTCCACCCTGACGCAGCAGTACGTCAAGAACTACCTGATCAACGTCGTCAACCGGAACAACAAGACCGAGCAGAACAAGGCCCAGGAGCAGACCATCGCGCGCAAGCTGCGCGAGGCCCGCATCGCCATCCAGCTCGAGCAGAAGATGTCCAAGGAGGAGATCCTCACCGGGTACCTCAACGTCGTCGAGTTCGCCTACGAGGTCTACGGCATCGGCGCGGCCGCCAACGCCTACTTCGGCACGACCCCCGACAAGCTGACGGTGGCGCAGTCGGCGCTGCTGGCGGGCGCGGTGAACAACCCCGTGCTCTACAACCCGTGGAAGAACCCGGCGGGCACCCTCGCCCGGCGCAACCTGGTCCTCGACAAGATGGTCGAGACCCAGAAGCTGTCCCCGGAGGCCGCCGCGGCGGCCAAGAAGGAGCCGCTGGGCATCCTGCGGGAGGTGCGCAAGCCCCCGGCCAACTGCGTCGGCGCGGGCCCGGAGATCGGCTTCTTCTGCCAGTACGTGTGGGTCTACCTGCAGGAGATCGGCTTCTCCCCGGACCAGATCACCACCGGCGGCTACACCATCAAGACCACACTGGACCGTCGGGCCACCGACCTGGCCAAGCAGGCCGCCGAGGACCAGATCCCCAAGACGACCAAGGGCATCGCGAACACGATGGCCATCGTGCGGCCCGGCAAGGAGCGCCACGAGGTCATCGCCCTGGTGTCGAACCGCGACTACGGGCTCAACGGCGACAAGGGCCAGACGACCATCCCGTACCCGTACGGGGTGGAGAACAAGTTCGGCGCGGGCTCCATCTTCAAGATCTTCACCGCGGCCGCGTACCTCGAAGCGGGCGGCGGCATCAACAACACCGTCAAATCGCCGTACTACTACGTGTCGAACAAGTTCACCGGTGGCGCCACGCGGTGCCCGCGGGCTCCCAGCGGCACGACGAACATGTACTGCCTGAACAACTACAACGAGAATTACCCGCCGCAGATGACGCTCCAGCAGGCGCTGGCGACCTCGCCGAACACCTCGTTCGTCATCCTCGAGGAGAAGGTGGGGATGGGACCGGTGGTCGACATGGCCAGCCGCCTCGGCCTGCGCAAGACCATGGCCTCGAACATCCAGGGCGACCCGCCGAACCCGGGCGCCTCGGACGGGCAGCTCCGGGTGAGCCAGTCGGAGTTCTTCAAGCCGGGTGACCGCAACCCGCACGGCAACGCCTCGTTCACCCTGAGCCCGGCCGCGGTGAGCACCCTGGAGCTGGCGAACGTCTCGGCCACCATCATGAGCGGCGGCGTCTGGTGCCCGCCGACGCCGCTCAAGGAGGTCCGCGACCGCAACGGCAAGCTGCTGGACTTCACCGAGCAGCCCTGCGAGCAGGCGGTCGCCGAACCGCTGGCGAACGGCCTGGCGGTCGGCCTGAGCAAGGACCACTCCAGCGGCACCGCGGCGGGCGCTGCCAACATGTTCGGCTGGAAGCGGCCCAGCATCGGCAAGACCGGCACGACCCAGGACTACAAGTCCGCGGCGTTCCTCGGCGGCACCCCGCAGCTCGCGGGCGCCGTCGCGGTGTTCAACGACAGCCCGACCCCCCAGGGGATCTGCATCGACCCCGTGCGCCTGTGCGGCAGCGAGGGGAACATCTTCGGCGGCACCTACCCGGCCCGCACGTTCTACCAGGCCATGAGCAAGATCCTGGAGGGGAAGCCCGCGCTGCCCCTGCCCGCGACGAACGAGCGCTACCTCGAAGGCGGCCCGGAGGTGCGGGTGCCCAACGTCGTCGGCAAGTCCCGCGAGGAGGCCACCGAGATCCTCCAGAACGCCGGCTACAAGGTCGTCGCCCAGGACCAGAACGACGCCGCCAGCCGCGGCACGGTCATCGGCCAGTCCCCCCGGGGCGCCGCCCTCAAGGGCGAGACGATCACCCTCTACGTCAGCACCGGCTACATCCCACCCCCGCAGGTCAACGACCCGAGCACCCCGCCCCCATCCGGCAACCCGCCGGGCTCGGGCACCCCAACACCCCCGGACGGCAACCGCCCACCAGACGGCAACCGCCCCCCGGACGGCCCCGGCGGCCCCCCAGACGGCGACGGCCCCCCGATCACCATCGGCCCGGTCCACCCGTAGCGCAGGTGGCTGGGCGCCCGGCTTTAGCCCGGGCGCCCAGCCACCTCAGGCCTGGTCATTGCGCTAGGCCTACCGATCATCTTTGCGATCCTGCGCGGATCACCCGGAATCGAGCGTGACCGTGGCGGCCACCCTGCCTTCAGAGGTGATTTCAGGCAAGCTCGGATCGCACGCCACGTCCTCGATGGTCGCCACCGCGCCAGGACCGGAGCGGGCAGCCAATCGCGCGCAGAGCCGGACAACTACCGACTCCACTTGGGTCAACTCCGAAGCACGGCCCCACCCCAAGAAGCTCATATCCCGCATGACCCGCCCATCAGGCTCAATTCGGCTCCCGAAGATGGTGCCGAATAGCTGGTTGCGCAGGATGGGGTCTTCAGGGAGTGGGACCAAACCCTCCGTGATGAAAGCTCTACGCCGAATCCAGTACGCCGCCTTCATCCCTGGCGGCGCAGCGCCGACCACGGAGCGGGCTCGACGGGATCGCAATCCGCCTTGCAAACTCGGCAGTCGGATTGCTGAACCGATATCCCCGTACCGGGGGGGTGGACCGCTTACCGCTAACCGGGTCCGGCGAGCCGCCGCTCATCCTCGGCTCGATCCACCTTCGGAATGCGGAACGGGCGGCAGCGGAAGTCCGTTGCCGCCCGTTTCGCGGTCGGATCAGCCCGTCAGGCGGGACTTGACCACCGCGGAGATGCGCTTGCCGTCGGCGCGGCCCGCGGCCTTGGTGGTGGCGGCCTTCATGACCTGGCCCATCTGGCGGGGGCCGGGGGTCTCGCCGAGGGCGGTGGTGACCTCGGCGATGGCCTCCTCGACCAGGGTGGCCAGCTCGGCGTCGTCGAGTTGCTTGGGCAGGTAGTCGGACAGGACGGCGGCTTCGGCGAGCTCCTGGTCGGCCTGCTGGGCGCGGCCCGCGGCGCGGAAGGCGTCGGCGGCCTCCTTGCGCTTCTTGACCTCGCGGGTGAGGACGCGCTCGACCTCGGCGTCGGTCAGCTCGCGGGCGCTGTCGCCTGCGACCTCCTCGGTCGTCAGGGCGGCGAGGGCCATCCGGATGGTGGCCGTGCGGGTCTTGTCCCGGTCCTTCATCGCGCTGGTCAGGTCGGCCTGCAGCCGCTCCTTGAGCTGTCCCATGCCGCCCACGGTATCGCCTGGCGCACGCGGGTTTCCGGCGGCGACGTACCCTCGAAGGTGTGAGCCACCACGCCCGGTCCCTCGTCCTCGGCGCCACCGCGCTCGGCGCCGCCGCATTCGCCTACGCCGCCGGGTACGAGCGCACCCGCTGGACCCTGCGCGAGGCCACCCTCCCGGTGCTGGCCGACGGCGCCCGCCCGCTGCGCGTGCTGCACATCAGCGACCTGCACATGATGCCCGGGCAGAAGTCCAAGCAGCGCTGGGTCGCCGAGCTGGACTCGCTGGACCCGGACCTGGTGGTCAACACCGGCGACAACCTGGCGCACATGCAGGCCGTCCCCGCGGTGCTGCGCGCCCTCGGCCCGCTGCTGAACCGGCCCGGGGTGTTCGTCTTCGGCAGCAACGACTACTACGCGCCCAAGCCGAAGAACCCGGCGCGGTACCTGTTCCCCAGCGAGAAGCGCGTCCACGGCACCGCCCTGCCCTGGCGCGACCTGCGGGCGGCCTTCATCGAGCGCGGCTGGCACGACCTGACCCACACCCGCACGCTGCTGACCGTCGACGGCCGCCCGATCGCCTTCGCAGGCGTCGACGACCCGCACCTGCGCCGCGACCGCTACGGCGACATCGCGGGCAAGCCCGACCCCAAGGCCGCCCTGCGCCTGGGCGTCACCCACTCCCCCGAGCCCCGGGTGCTCGACGCCTTCGCCGCCGACGGCTACGACCTGGTCCTCGCCGGGCACACCCACGGCGGCCAGCTCCGCCTGCCCGGCTACGGCGCCATCGTCACCAACTGCGACCTCGACCGCAGCCGCGCCCGGGGCGCGTCGCGCTGGGGCGCCCACATGTGGCTACACGTCTCCGCAGGTCTGGGCACCTCCCCGTACGCCCCGGTCCGCTTCGCGTGCCCCCCGGAGGCCAGCCTGCTGACCCTGGTCCCCCGCCTGTCGGGCGGCTCGGCGACCGCGAGGGGAACCCGGTTCGGAGCCCGTGCGGGCGTCCGCTAGACTTCCTGACGTTCCACCGGGGTGTGGCGCAGTTTGGTAGCGTGCTTCGTTCGGGACGAAGAGGTCGCAGGTTCAAATCCTGTCACCCCGACAGCCAGAAAGGCCAGGTCAGAGGCTCCTGATTGGAGCTTCCAGCCTGGCCTTTCGGCTTGTCTATGGCCATGCGGTCAGCAGGTAGTCAGCGCGGCCCCATCGAAGCCGTCCGGGTCGTCGTCTTCGTCGTCGGCGAGCGCCCGCAGGATGCGGCTCGGGTCCTCGGTACGCCGGGTGTAGAGCTGCAAGGTGGTCGAGGCGTGCTCGTGGCCCATGACGCGCTGAACCATGTTTACGGGCACGCCGTCATCCACCAGCCACGTCGCGTACGAGTGCCGCAGGTCGTGGAAGCGCAGCCCACCGCTCTGGTTCCGGGCCACGTGCACAACCGCGCTGGACTCGCGGGAGAACACCTCGGAGTGCACGCCGTCGCTGTCCGACCAGATGGCTTCATACTTGCCGTCGCCCAGGTCCACGACCTCACCGAGCAGCCCAGCCCGCACGAGAGAGGGCTTCCAGACCCGCGACCGGAACAGCGTCCGCCGCAGTGCCCCGCTCGCCGCGTTGGTGAACAGCAGCCCGCCGGGACCGTTCGGGTACACCTCAACATGTGCCCGGATCATGGCCACCAGCCACGGCGGCAGCGGCACCGTGCGGCGCCCCGCTCCCGACTTCGGGTAGGGCTTGAACGAGGTGTGTCCCTTGACCTCGATCACCGTCCGCACCACGCGCAACTCTCCCGCATCGAGGTCGATCGCGTCCGCGCACAGCCCCACGGCCTCACCCCACCGCAGGCCCGCGCCACCAGCCACCGCGACAACGGCCCGGTGCCGGTCAGGAACCGCGGGAAGCAGGTACCGCCGGAAGTTGGTCCGGCTGATCACCTGGCCGTCTGTGTCCTGCTTGCGCCGCTTCGGCAGCCGCACGCCGTCGAAGGGGTTGCCCCCGATCAACCGGTTGGCGATGGCCGAACGGATCACCGCTGACGCCAGCCGGTGACACTCGGTCACCGATGCCGGAGCCAGGTCCGCGCCCAGCCTGGTCACCCAAGCCTGAGCCGACATGTGGTCGATCCGGCCCAGCGGCCACGTGTCCCACTGCGCCAAGACGTGGTTGCGCATCAGCGACTCGTCTCGGGCGGCCGTGGTCTTCTCGGTGTTCCACGTCGCCATCCAGACCCGCGCATGCTCGCCGAAGAGCGCCCGCCCCGCATGGGGGGAGACGTAGTTGCCCTGTGTCTTCGCGGCCTCCAAGTGGTGCAAGAAGGTGGAGGCTTCCCGCTTGGTGCGGAAGGTCTTGGCACACTGGCGGCCCGAAGGATCACGCCAGTTGGCGCGGAACTTGCCGCTGGGGGTCTTGCTGATGTGTGCCACTGGTCATCCCTCCGTGCGGCCGTCAAGCCAGGTGTGGAACCGGTCGCGCGGCACCAGCCAGCGCCGTCCGAGCCGGATCGCAGGAATCGCGCCGCTTCGCACGTGCGCGTAGGTCACACCGCGCGAGAGGTTCAGCAGCGCCGCCACCTCTTCCACGGTGTAGGTCATCGAGCGGGTGTCGATCACTGGGCCGAGGCGGCCCGCGTCGGTCTCGGAGATCACCGCTGGTCACCGTCCTCCCGGAGAGTGTTCAGCCAGGCCATCAGGGCCGGTCGCCAGACGAGCCACTCGCCGTCGACCTGGATCCCGGGGACCGTGCCGTCCCGCAGGTGACTGGCCGTCTCGGCGACCGGCATGTCCAGCAGGAACGCGGTTTCGGTGAGCGTGTAGACAGTCGCGTCCGGACAGAGGTCCAGTTCGGGGCCGTCGTAGCAGGCGTCCCAGTCCTCCGGGTAGTCGTCGTCGCTGTCGCGTGGGGTCGGGAAGTTGATGATCACGAGTGGTCCCCCTTGGTGTAGGTGCCGCGCGTTCGTCGCATGGCGACCTGGTCGCCGATGGCTTCGGCGAGTTCGCGTTGTGCGGTGGTGCCGTAGCCGATGCCCGAGAGCGTCCAGTCGTTGACGACGGTCACCGTCTCGGTGTCGGTGATGCCGAGTTCGGCGAGCTCGCGGGTCATGCGGTGGTGTCCGCGTGCGGCGCGGAGTGCGCCGAAGGTGACGGAGTAGTGGCGGGACTTGGTGAGGAAGTGGCCCCGGAAGCCGAGCATGTGCGCCCACTTCCGTAGGCGCAGGTCCGCGAACTCGGGTAGCCCGCCGAGCCGCCAGGCGGTGGCGATCATGGTGCGGGCGTGTGCGGTGACGTCCAGGTCGGCGATGTGGTGCTCGTGCCGGATCGGCGAGTCGACCCCGGCGGTGGCCCCGGTGCCCTTGACGGCGTACTTGGCGACGTAGGCCGCGACGTTGCGTTCCCGGGCCAGCTCCCCCGGTTCCCCCGGGTCGTCGGTGGCGATCGGGGCGACGTCCACCTGGTCACCCCACCTGAGCGTGCGGATGCCGACCGCCGCCGAGTCCGGGGTGTCGACCGCGACCGAGGCGGCAGCGTCGCGGACCACGGCGCAGAGCAGGTCAGCGGTGACCGCCGAGGGTGGGGGCGAGACGGGCCCCCGGGGGCCGTCGACCCGGATCACGGCGTGGAAGTGCACCAAGCCGCGGCGCTGGTACTCGGCGACCTTGGCGTAGGACACGCGTAGGTGTTCCCGCAGCTCACTGGACCGGATGCCCAACGCGCGGGCCAGGCGACGCGCGCACAGGATCGTGAAGCGGCGCCACAGCTCCGGGGCGTGCGCCTGCCACAGCACCGCCCCGGTGTAGTCGTAGCCCGCCGGGTCGACCGGCTGCCCGAGGCGCGGGTCGTACTCGTGGTGGCGCTCCCCGCACGCGCACGGCCGAGCCTTGCCGGTGGCGGTGGTGGGCCGGTTGTGGACCGCGCCGAACGACGGGGCCGTCAGCGTGGCGAACACCCGCACATGCCCGGACACAGTCTCCGGGACGCCCTTGCCACCCGACAGCCCGGCTCGCACGAGGTGGAAGGTGTCACCGGCGTAGCGGGCGGAGCAGGCCGGGCAGACCCGTTCACGGCGGTTGCCGCACGGCGTCCACAACGTCCCGTCGACCTCGCGGAGGATGGTGCCGTCCTCGGTGGTCCAGGTGGCGGAGCCGGACAGCCGGACCGGCTTGACGCAGCCGCCGACCGCTTCCACTTTGGCCCGCCAGGTCTTGAACCCTTTGGAGCGCAACAGGTTGCAGAGTCGGTCGTCCTCGGTGGGCAACGCGGCCACGAGCTGCCCGGGACGGTTCAGCGTGGCCGTCATCAGCACCACGCCTCGGGGTTGTCCAAGCCGTCCACGATGTTGTGGCCAGCGTGCGCCGGGTTCACCGAGGCGGCACCGCGCGCGCACGGGCACAGGTAGCCGGCCCCGACCCTGCCCGTCATCGACCCGTCCGAGTCGCGGACGACCAGGGTGTCCCAGCACTCGTGGCAGCGAGCAGACGGCGGCGTCCGGTCGTCGTTCCGCTCAGCGACCAACGCCAGGAAGTCCGTGATCGGGTACCAGGTGAACACCCCTGCCACCGAGTACGCCTCACCCTCTCCCACCAGTCGGTCCCAGCGCCACGCAGCCAGGTCGAGCACCGACTCCACCACCCGCTGCGCATAACCCGGCAGGTCATCGAACCGAGACCGCGCGTACGCCAGTCCCGTAACCGGGTTCTCGTCCGAGAACCGGAACCCCTCCGGCATCACCCACACACCCGGAGCCGCCGTCTGCCTGGTCTTCGCCAGCCTCAGCATGGTGGTCATCACCGGCCCGCCCGCTGCAGGAGCAGGCTGTAGGCCAGGTCATGGGCGCGCTCGTATCGACGCTGCCCGCCGCCCCCGAACAGGGCAAACAGCTCCCGCTTCCACACCGACAACGGCACCCGCAGACCCCGCGCGTGGTACTCGCCCACCGTCGCCCTCGCCCGAACCGCCCGAGACCGCACCTCTGCCAGCCCCACACGCGCCACACCGGCCAACGCCGACCGACGAGCACCCGCCACATCCCCCAAAGCGGGCAACGGCCCATCCGCCACCGCGACAGCCACCGCCAACTCAGTGACGCTGAGCCCCGACAGGTCCACCACGCCCGACGCAACCGCCGAGCCCTCCAACACACCGGTACCGTTTCCCACGGTCGTCTCCCTAAGTCAGGCGGCCTGTTTCACGCCCCGTCCGGGTCGCGTCCGGGCGGGGCTTCTCACTACCCACCTCGTATACGAGGTAGTTCGTATGTGAGGTTACGGCGGCTCAACCTCGTATGTCAACATACGAGGCTCTGTGCGAGAATGGGCGGGTCGAGCGAGAGCGAAGGTGTGCCATGAGCGAACTGGTGTTCGGCCCGCACCCCGACTTCCCGGACAACGAGGAAGCGGCCTACAGGCGGATTGCCAAGCTGTACCGAGACAAGATCATCAGCGGCGACCTGCAAGACGGGGAGAAGCTTCCGAGCGAGCGGGAGTTGTGTGCCCTACATGAGGTCTCCACCATCACCGCACGCGCAGCGGTCAACCTGCTGCGGGAGTGGGGCCTAGCTCAGGGCGTGCGCGGCAAAGGCGTGTTCGTCCGACGACTCGCCACCTTGACCCGGATCGCGCCGCAGCGGTACTTCCGGTCTCAGGAGGCGCGCACATACGTGCGGGAGGCGGAGGCGTCCGGCGTGGACGTCAACGTCGAGCACGAAACCAGCAAGCGGGAGGCCCCGCGCGAGATCGCACGCCGACTCGGCATCACCGAAGGTGACCCGGTAACGGCGACTTCCTACTTCATCCGCATGGGCGGAACTCCCGTAACCATGTCCGTCGCGTGGGAACCTCTAGCCATCACGGGCGGTACGGCCATCGAGCATCCCCACGAAGGCCCGCACGCCAACGACGGGATCGTGAAGCGGTTCGACGCGATCGGCGTGCACGTGAACCGGGTCGAGGAGCGGCTAACCGTCCGGAACCCCTCCGCAGAGGAAGCGGCCAAGCTGGAGGTCCCCCGTGGTCTCCAAGTTGTGGAGATCACCCAGACGTTCTGGCACGTCGAGTCCGGCGCAGACCTAGACGTCGCCGTTGAGACCGCCGACATCGTGTTCCCTGCCGACCGCTACCAGCTCGTGTACGACATGGAGATCCACTAGCGGCGTGAGCATCTGGTGAGAACTTTCTCTACTGGTTCAAGGCGGGCGGCCTACCGGCCGCCCGCAGGCACCATGCCGATCCCGGTCGGCGCACACCCGCGCGGGGCGTGCGGCCTCCGGCCGGTCCCCGCGCGGGCACGCCGACCGAACAGGCGTGCCCCGGATGACCAGGTAGCCCCCGCCAGAGCAGAAGAGATGCGCTCGCCGCGCGGGCAGGTCTCCGGGATGGCAGGAAGGGCGTGAAGGCTGCGGTTCGTCGGTGGCTGCCTGCCATCCCGACGACCTCCCAGAGGGCTACCACGGTGCCCACCAGGCGCGCAGAGCCTGGCACCAGGCGCAGACCCACCCGAGGCCCTGACACCCAGCCCAGGCCGCCGGACACGTCGAGGCGGGACCTCGGGCAGCTCTACGCCCAAACCTCACGACACGTCGAGGGCTGCACGCCTGGTGGCCACCGTGGTAGGGCTACGCCAGGTCGACGGGATGGCAGGAAGCCCCCGCCTAGTGGGCAAGGGCAGACAGTGACTACTTGCGTACTATCTGCACCTATGAGCGTCTATGTCACGGCAGACAGTCTCCCGGTAGGTCTCATGGTCTCCGGCGAATCAGCGTGCGTGCGCACAGTGTCTCGTCTCATCAGGGAGTGGGCTGAGCGCAGGCAACCTCTAAGCGTCACCGCTGGTGATGATCACGCCATCCTCTTCAACTTCTCCCAGTGCCAAGCAGTCGATTGTCGCGCGGAGATTCCCGAGACCGTCAGCAACTCGATCGAGTACATTCACGTCCCGGTGGAAGCCCTCGCACTTCCTGCACCCTCATAGCGCGAATTGCGTGCAGCGCAGTCAGCCACCGGTCAGCGAACGTGGTGGTACTCAGACGACGAGGCCAGCCCTCCGTGACACGTCCGCCCAGCTCAACGACACTGCGCGGCACAAGCGAGCGCCCTGCAACCGCGTTCGGGACGAAGAGGTCGCAGGTTCAAATCCTGTCACCCCGACCAGCTAAAGGGCCGGTCCACAAGTTGTGGACCGGCCCTTAGTCGTCTCATCGGCCAATGCGCCGAGCCCGGAAACGGAACGCCAGCCCCGTGTACGCGGGGACCACCCCCGCACGTGCGACGAGCGGATCGGGGAGAAGGGAACAGCCCCGCGTGTGCGGGGAGCACGAGCCGCCGCCGCGAAAGTCGGCGTGGATGGCCGTGTGTGTGGGGAGCGCTCGTCTAGGAGATCGCGCGTTGGTGGTTTACGTAGGCGGTGGCTTGGGAGGCCAGCCAGGCGTCGAGTTTGGGGAGGTTGGTGTTGGCCGGGATGCGGTAGGCGCGGGAGCGGCGGGTGTCGATGACGACGGGGGTTGCGTCGGGGAGGAGGTCGAGCATGCAGACCTGCATCAGGCGGGCGGCGGCGATGGCGGTGTCGCGGGGGAGTTCGGCCTCCTTGAGGTGGAACAGGGCCACCTCGGAGCCCGTCTTCGTGCGGTACGCCAGGTGCGGGGTGACGTTGATCCGCAGGCCGCCGGTCTCCAGGATCGACTCGCCCGAGGTCACGACGACGCCGCGGGTGCGGCGCCACCACTCCAGGAGGCCGTCGGTGGCCTCGGCGTAGGCGCGTTCCTGGCCGCTGAGCTCCAGGCCCTGGGCGGCGACGGTGAGCACCGCGGTCGGGTCCGCCGAGGCCAGGGCGACCGGGATCGCCTCCAGCAGGGGTGCGTAGTACTGGGCGCCGACGTACTCGTCGGCCGGGATGCGGCGGGTCGCGACGATCTCCGTGCGCCGGGTCCTGGTGCCCGTCGCGTACTCGGCAAAGGTCAACGCGCTCAGCGTTACCGGCATGCCGTTCTCCCCTCGATCTAGGCTTCCACCAGGGGAAACGTTACCGAGGGGGTACGACAGAAACGCACCGCTAAGCGAGTAGATCCCGCCCGTCCTCGCTGACCGAGATGGCCATCCCCGGGCACATCTCGGCGGCGTCGATGACGTCGTCGTCGGGCTCGATGTCGGTGGCCGTGGGCGCGGCGGCGGCCCCGTTCATCACGAACCGGCCGGGGGCGGTGGCGACGCACAGGCCCGATGCCATGCAGCGGTCGGCGCTCACTTCGATCTTCCAGGTCACCCCGACACCGTAGGCCGACGGCGACCGCCGCGTCATCCTCTCCGCAGCCCTGCTGCGCCTGGCAGGATCGGGGCGTGACCCACACTCATCCCGCCGCCGAGGTCCCCGACCGCCTCTTCGCCGACGACGCCGCGGAGGAGCGCTGGCGGGCCCGCTTCCGCGCCCCCCGGGTGACGCTGCCGGACTGGGCCAGGGAGGCCCCCGACCGCACCGCGTACGTCTCCAACGCCAGCGGCGTCTGGGAGGTCTACGCCTGGGACCGCTCGACCGACACCCACCGCCAGGTCACCGACCGGCCGAACGGCACGATCCACGCCACCGTCTCCCCCGACGGCGAGCACATCTGGTGGTTCGACGACACCGACGGCGACGAGTTCGGGGTGTGGCGGCGCGAGCTGTTCGCCGGGCGGCCCGCAGGCGCCGACGCCGAGGTCGCGGTGCCCGGGGTGCCCGCCGGGTACCCGGCCGGGCTGTCGCTGGGCTCGCGGCTGTGCGCGGTCGGCGTCTCCGGCGACGACGGCACCGCGGTCTACCTCTCCCGCGACCACGGCGATGCCGAGGTCGTCTACCGCAGCGAGCACGACGCCGGGGTGTCGGCGCTGTCGGAGGACGAGACGCTGCTGGCCATCGCGCACTCCGAGCACGGCGACAACCGGCACCCGGCGCTGCGGGTCCTCTCGACCGCCGACGGGTCGACGGTCGCCGAGAAGTGGGACGGCAAGGGCAAGGGCCTCGACGGCATCGCGTTCAGCCCGGTGGAGGGCGACCAGCGGCTGCTGGTCGCGCACGAGCGGCGCGGCCGCGAGGAGCTGCTGATCTGGGACGTCGCCGCGGGCGCCGAGACCGAGATCGTCCTCGACCTGCCCGGCGAGGTCACCGCCGACTGGTACCTCGACGGGACCGCGCTGCTCATCGCGCACACCCACCAGGCGCGCACCACGCTGCACCGCTACGAGATCGCCACCGGCGAGCTGTCCACACTCGACACCCCGGCGGGCACGATCAACGCGGCGCACACCCGCCCGGACGACACCGTGGAGTACGCCTGGTCGTCGGCGGCCGAGGCGACGGTGGTCCGCGCGCTGTTCACCGACGCCACCGACCGCGTGCTGCTGGCCCCGCCCGGCGAGCGCGCCCCGCGCTCCCAGCCGCTGGCCGACGCCTTCGTCGACACCCCCCACGGCCAGGTGCACGCCCTGGTCGCCCGCCCGGACGGCGACGGTCCCGCGCCCACGGTGTTCAGCCTGCACGGCGGGCCGCACGCCGCCGACGAGGACCGCTTCTCCGCCTACCGGGCGCTGTGGCTGGACGCCGGGTTCGCCGTCGTGCACGTCAACTACCGCGGCTCGACCGGCTACGGCTCGGCCTGGCGGGACGCGATCGAGGGCAGGCCGGGGCTGACCGAGCTGGCCGACGTGGCCGCGGTGCACGACTGGGCCGTCGCCGAGGGCTTGGCCGACCCGGCGCGGTGCGTGGTCAACGGCGCGTCCTGGGGCGGCTACCTGACCCTGCTGGCCCTGGGCACCCAGCCCGAGCGCTGGGCCGCAGGCGTGGCCGCGGTGCCGGTCGCGGACTACCTGGCCGCCTACGAGGACGAGATGGAGCCGCTGCGGGCCTTCGACCGGGCGCTGTTCGGCGGTTCCCCGGACGAGGTGCGCGACCGCTACGTCGAGTCGTCGCCGATCACCTACGTCGACCAGGTCCGCGCGCCGGTGCTGGTGCTGGCCGGGGAGAACGACCCGCGCTGCCCGATCCGCCAGATCGACAACTACCTCGACCGGCTGGCCGAGCGCGGGGCGCCGTACGAGACCTACCGCTACGACGCCGGGCACGGCTCGCTCGTGGTCGCCGAGACCGTCAAGCAATCGGCGATCGAGGTGTACTTCGCCCTGCGGGCCCTGAAGCTGCGCTGAGGGCGAACTCGGCGACCTGGACCCCGATCTGGCGCAGGATGCTCGCGACCTTCTCGTCCGAGCATCCGCCTGCGCCGTCGAAGGTGACCTCGGCGCTGTTGATCGAGGCCCCCAGCGGCGTGGGCCAGCCGCGCAGGGCGTGCACGATCGAGCGCAGTGCGGTCAGCGTGGTGACGCTGGCCTGCCAGCCGGAGGCGGTGGCGACGCAGCCGACGGCGCGCCCGTCGAGGTAGGGCCGCCCGTCGCCGCGCAGGTCCTCGATGTAGTCCAGGGCGTTCTTGACCAGGCCGGAGACCGTGCCGTGGTAGCCGGGCGAGACGAGGATGACCCCGTCGGCCTCGCGCAGCTCCTCGATGAGCCTGCGCGCGGGTCCGGAGCGCTCGGGGACCGACGGGTCGTAGAACGGCAGGACGATGTCCGCCCCGGAGAGCGCGGTCGTCTTGGCGCCGAGCTCGGCCGCGCCCGCCAAGGCCAGGCGCAGGGCGCGCTCGGATTGCGAATCCGTGCGCAGCGACCCGCCGATGCCTACCACCGTCACCGTCACCAGACCCATCCTTTCACCGCTCCCAGCACCGTACGACCTCCAGCGGGGTCGAGGTCCAGATCGTGTGAGACGGGTTACCGGTTGGCCTACCAGCGGGTAACGTGCCGGTCATGCCGAAGCTGATGAGCCGCGTCCCCATCGGCGTGCAGGCGGGCTTCGCGCGCGCCGCGTTCGCCCTGCCCGAGCGGGTCCGCCGGGCCATCGCGGGCCCGCCGGTCCGCATCGACGGTCAGGAGCTGGCGCTGGACGCCCAGCTGCTGCTGGTGCTCGACCGCCTCGGCGACCACGAGTTCGTCCGCGGCACGCCGGAGCAGGCCCGGGCCAACCTGGCCCGGTCGGTGCCGCTGGTCTCCGGCCCGCGGATCGAGCCGGTCGCGGTGCGCGAGCTGAGCCTGGGCGGGGTGCCCGCCCGGCTCTACACCCCGGCGGTCGACACCGACGCGCTGCTCGTCTTCTACCACGGCGGCGGCTGGGTGCTGGGCACGCTGGACAGCCACGACAACACCTGCCGCTACTTCGCCCGCGAGGCGGGGGTGAAGGTGCTGTCGGTGGACTACCGGCTCGCCCCCGAGCACCCGTTCCCCGCGGCCGTCGACGACGCGGTGACCGCCTTCCGCCACGCCCACGCCAAGGCGGCCGACTTCGGCGTGGACGCGGGCCGCATCGCCGTGGGCGGGGACAGCGCAGGCGGGAACCTGGCCGCGGTGACCTCGCTGCTGACCACGCGCGACGGCGGCCCGGCGCCCGCCTTCCAGCTGCTGCTGTACCCGGGCGCGGACTCCAGCGTGCGGCGGCCGTCGCGGGACCTGTTCGCCGAGGGGTTCTTCCTCACCAGCGCGAACATCGACTGGTTCTGCGACCACTACTGCCCCGACGTCGACCAGCGGCTGGACCCGCGCTTCTCGGTGCTGCTGGCCGCGGACCTGTCCGGGCTGCCGCCCGCCTACCTGGCGACGGCGGGCTTCGACCCGCTGCGCGACGAGGGCGAGGCGTTCGGGGCGAAGCTGGCCGAGGCGGGGGTGCCGGTCACCGTGCAGCGCCAGCGGGACCTGATCCACGGCTACGCCAGCTTCCTGGGCCTGGGCACCCGGTTCCGGGAGGCGACGGCCCAGGCGGCGGGCGCGCTGCGCACCGGGCTGGCGCTGGCCGGGTAATTCGCTTGCTTTGATCCGATGAGGCCAGGTCTCATCGGCGCATGCGGCAGTACCGGGCGATGCTCGCCCTCCCGGGAGTCCGCGCCCTCATGATCGTCATGTTCTTCGCCCGCGTCCCGGTGACCGCCGCCCCGATGGTGCTCACCCTGCACGTGGTCGAGGGGCTCGACCGCGGCTACGGCGCGGCCGGTCTGGTGGGCGCGGCGGGCACCATCGGCATCGCGCTGGGATCGCCGGTCGTGGGCCGCATGATCGACCGCTACGGGCTGCGGCCCATGCTGGTGGTCGTCACCGTCGGCGAGACGCTGTTCTGGGCGGTCGCCCGGTTCCTGCCGTTCCCGGCCCTGCTGGTCTGCGCCTTCCTCGGCGGGCTGGTGATGGTGCCGGTCATGTCGATCGGGCGGCAGGCGATCGCGGCCCTGGTGCACGAGGAGCTGCGGCGCTCGGCGTACTCGGTGGACTCGGTGTCGGTCGAGCTGACCTTCATGATCGGGCCCGCCGCCGCGGTCGCCCTGGTGACCCAGGTGTCCACCGAGGCCGCGCTGACCGCCATGGCCGTCACGGTCTGCGTCGTCGGCATGGGCCTGTTCGCCATGAACCCGCGGATGCGCTCGGCGGGCGAGGCCGTCGCCGAGAAGGTGCCGCGCCGGGAGTGGCTGACGCCGCGGATGGTCGCCGTGCTGGCCATCGGGGCGGGCGCGGTGTTCGTGCTCGCCGGGCTGGAGGTCACCGCGCTGGCCACGCTGCGCGAGAGCGGCCAGCTGGGCTGGACCGGCGCGGTCTACGCCGCGATCTGCCTGGCCTCGGCGATCGGCGGCCTGGTGCACGGCGCGGTGCGGCGGCCGCTGCCGCAGCTGACGCTGATGGTCCTGCTGAGCGCGCTGGCGATACCCGCAGGCCTGCTCGGGGACACCTGGTGGGTGCTGGCGCTGGCGCTGCTGCCGTCGAGCTTCGTGTGCGCGCCGACGATCGCGGCCACCGGCGAGGAGGTCGCCCGGCTGGCCCCCGCGGGCAACCGCGGGGAGGCGACCGGCATGCAGTCCTCGGCGTTCACCCTCGGCTCGGCCGCGGGCGCGCCGGTCGCGGGCTTCGTGGTCGACCACGCCGCGCCCGCGATGGGGTTCGTCGTGGCGGGCGCGGGCGGCCTGCTGGTGGCCGCGACGGCGTTCGCGCTGTCGCGGACCAAGGCGCTGGCCCCCGCCCCGGCCTGACCGCGGGGCCGCCTCGGGGAAGGGCGGCCCCGCGGTCCACCTAGGCGGTGACCAGGGCTTCGGCGATCTCGTAGGTGTTGAGCGCCGCGCCCTTGCGGAGGTTGTCCCCGCAGACGAAGAAGTCCAGCGTGTTCGGGAAGTCCAGCGCCTGGCGGACCCGGCCGACGTAGGTCGGGTCGCCGCCGACGACGTCGGCGGGCGTGGGGAACTTCCCGGCTGCCGGGTCGTCCACCAGGACCAGCGACGGCTGGGCCTCGAACAGCTTGTGCGCCTCGGCGACCGTCACCGGGTGCTCGAAGGTCGCGTGCACGGCCAGCGAGTGGGTGGTGACGACCGGGACCCGCACGCAGGTGGCCGAGACCTTCAGGTCCGGGATGCCCAGGATCTTGCGGGACTCGTTGCGGACCTTGAGCTCCTCGCTGGCCCAGCCGTCCTCCTTGAGCGAGCCCGCCCACGGCACGACGTTGAACGCCAGCGGGGCCGGGAACGGCGACTCGGCGGGCAGGCCCGCGGCGGCCAGCGCCTCCCGGACGTCGCCCGCGCGCTCGCCGACCTGCTTGCCCGCCAGAGCGGCCGCCTCGGCGTAGAGCCGGTCGATGCCGTCCTGCCCGGCGCCCGAAGCCGCCTGGTAGGAGGCCACGACCAGTTCGCGCAGGCCGTACTCGTGGTGCAGCGCGCCGAGCGCGGCCATCATCGACAGCGTGGTGCAGTTGGGGTTGGCGATGATCCCGCGCGGGCGGTCGGCGATCTTGTCGCGGTTGACCTCGGGCACCACCAGCGGCACGTCGGCGTCCATGCGGAAGGCGCCGGAGTTGTCCACGGCCACCGCGCCGCGGGCCGCGGCGACGGGGGCCCACTCGGCCGAGACGGCGTCCGGGACGTCGAACATCGCCACGTCCACCCCGTCGAAGACCTCCGGGGCCAGGGCCTGGACCGTCAGCTCCTGCCCGCGGACGGTGATCTTCTTGCCCGCCGAGCGCGGCGAGGCGATCAGCCGCACCTCGCCCCACGGCCAGGTGGACCGGCCGTTCAGGATGTCGATCATGACCGTGCCGACGGCTCCGGTCGCGCCCACCAGGGCCAGCGTGGGGGCCATCAGCGACCACTCCCCGCGTACACCACGGCCTGCTCCTCGCCGCCGAGGTCGAAGGCGTCGTGGATGGCCTTGACCGCGTCGTCGAGCTGGGTGTCGCGGATCAGGACCGAGATGCGGATCTCCGAGGTGTTGATGATCTCGATGTTCACCCCGGCCTTGGCCAGCGCCTCGCAGAACGTGGCCGTCACGCCCGGGTGCGAGCGCATGCCCGCCCCGACCAGGGACACCTTGCCGACGTGGTCGTCGTAGAGCACCGCGCCGAAGCCCAGCTCCGCGCGGATCTTCTCCAGCGCCGCCACCGCGGTCGGGCCGTTGGTCTTCGACAGGGTGAAGGTGATGTCGGTCTTGCCGGACTCGGTGCTGGAGACGTTCTGCAGCACCATGTCGATGTCGATCTCCGCGTCGGCGACGGTGCGGAAGATGCGCGCCGCGACGCCCGCGTGGTCGGGCACGCCGGTCACGGTGACCTTCGCCTCCGACCGGTCGTGCGCGACGCCGGTGATCATCGCCTGTTCCACGTTCAAGTCCTCCACTGAGCCGGACACGATGGTCCCGGGCTTGGTGCTGTACGACGAGCGGACGTGGATGCGCACGCCGTAGCGGCGCCCGTACTCCACGCAGCGCAGCATGAGCACCTTGGCCCCGCTGGCCGCCATCTCCAGCATCTCCTCGTAAGTGACCTCGTCGAGCTTGCGCGCGTCGGGCACGATCCGCGGATCGGCCGAGTACACGCCGTCGACGTCGGTGTAGATCTCGCACACGTCGGCCTTGAGGGCCGCGGCCAGCGCCACCGCGGTGGTGTCCGAGCCGCCCCGGCCGAGCGTGGTGATGTCCTTGGTGTCCTGGCTGACGCCCTGGAACCCGGCGACGAGCACGATGCGGCCCTCGTCGAGCGCGGCCTGCACCCGGCCCGGGGTCACGTCGATGATGCGCGCCTTGCCGTGCGCCGACGTCGTGATCACCCCGGCCTGCGAGCCGGTGAACGACCGGGCCTCGGCGCCCAGGGCGCTGATGGCCATGGCGACCAGCGAGTTGGAGATGCGCTCACCCGCGGTGAGCAGCATGTCCATCTCCCGCTCCGGCGGCACCGGGTTCACCTGCTTGGCCAGGTCCAGCAGCTCGTCGGTGGTGTCGCCCATCGCCGAGCACACCACGACCACGTCGTGGCCCGCTTTGCGGGTCGCCACGATCCGCTCGGCCACCCGTTTGATCCGGTCGGCGTTCTCCAGCGAGGAACCACCGTATTTCTGGACGACCAGCGCCACTGGCTGCACCCTCCTCAAGCCGCGCGGGGCGGGAGGCAGCACGTCGCGCACGGGACGGCCGCCGTCCCTATCGTGCGCAGGGTACCGGTCGGCCCCGCCGCGGCAGCGTGCCGCTGTGGCCTCCGCCACTACCCGACCTGGGATGATCTGCCCCGACTGCGCCGCACTGGCCGAACAGGGAGGGTCGTCGGTGACCGCGACTCAGGTGGCTCCCGCGCAGGCCGCCGCACCGCCCGCGGGGATGGACCGCCGCAGGCTGCTGCTGCGCGCGCTGGCCCCGGCCGGGCTGTTCCTCGGCGTGCGCACCGTCGGGCTGGTCGTGCTGGCGGCGATGGCCGGGCCGAACGGCACCACCCCGGCCGCCGCGCTGCGCTCGTGGGACGGGCAGTGGTTCCTGGCCATCGCGGCGGGCGGCTACGGCAGCGTCCCGCCCGGCCTGGTCGACGCCTTCGGCAACCGCACGGCGCAGACCCCGCTGGCGTTCTTCCCCGGCTACCCGACCGCGGTCGGCTGGCTCTACGACCTGGGCCTCCCGCTGACGACCTCGGCGCTGGCGGTGACCGCGCTGTGCGGGGTCGGCTGCGCCTACGGCCTGGTCCGGCTGGGCGAGCTGGTGCGCGGCGGGTCGCGGCGGGCCGGGCTGGTCCTGGTGGCGCTGTTCGCGGGCGCGCCGATGTCGATCGTGCTGTCGATGGCCTACTCGGAGGCCATGTTCTGCGCGGCGGCGGTGTGGGCGCTGGTGTTCGTGCTCAAGCGGCAGTGGGTCGCCGCCGGTCTGCTGACGGCAGCGGCGGGCCTGGTCCGGCCGACGGCGGCGGCGCTGGTGCTGGCGGTCGGGCTCGCCGCGCTGGTCGCGGTGCTGCACCGGCGGGAGGGCTGGCGGCCCTGGGTCGGCGGGGCGCTGGCCCCGCTGGGCCTGCTCGGCTACCTGGCCTGGGTCGGCGCCCGGACCGGCGAGTGGCACGGCTGGTTCAGCCTGCAGAGCCGGGGCTGGGACTCGCGCTTCGACGGCGGCGCGGCCACCGCCCGCTTCGGCCTGCAGGTGCTCGCCGACGCGCGGTCGGTGCTGGAGGTGACGACCGTCTGGCTCATCGCCGGCGCGCTGGCCCTGCTGGTCGTCGCCTGGCGCAGGCGGCTGGAGTGGCCGCTGCTGGTGTACGCGGCGGGGGTGCTGGCGATGGACGTGGGCTCCAACGGCCTGATGAACTCCAAGGCCCGGCTGATGGTCCCGGCGGTGACGCTGCTGGTGCCGGTCGCCATCGCGCTGGCGCGGCGGCGGCCGGCCACCGCGATGGCCGTCCTGGGCGGGGTCGCCCTGTTCGGCTCCTGGTTCGGCGCCTATGCGATCACGGCGTGGGGCTATGCCATCTGACCCGCACCCCCTGATCAGCGGCCGGTGGAGCCCGCGCGCCCTCGACCCCGACGGCGAGGTGCCCCCGCAGGCGCTGCGGCGGATGCTGGAGGCCGCCCGGTGGGCGCCTTCGTACGGCAACACCCAGCCCGCCCGCTACCTGGTCGGCCCGCGCGGCACGGCGACCTTCGACCGGGTGCTGGCGCTGCTCAACACCGGCAACCAGGCGTGGGCGTTCCGGGCGGGCGCGCTGCTGGTCGCGTGCGCGCAGACGGCCAACGAGAAGGGCGAGGTGCCCTACGCCGAGTACGGCGTCGGATTGGCCACCGAGAACCTGGTGCTCCAGGCCGTCGCCGAGGGACTGGTCGCCCACCAGATGGCCGGGTTCGACAAGGCGGGCGTGGCCCGGGAGTTCGGCCTGCCCGAGTCGGTGCGCCCGCTGGTGGCGATCGCGGTCGGCGTGCTGGGCTCCCCGGAGCTGCTGCCCGAGCGCAACCGGGAGCGCGAGACCGGGCCGCGGCGGCGGCTGCCCGCGGCCGAACTGTCCTTCACCGACGGGTGGGGAACGCCGTTCCTCAGCCCAGACGGCGGATGAGCCGGGCGGCCACCGAGGACACGACCAGCCAGAACACCGCGGCGATGCCGTAGTTGACCAGCACGCCGAGCTTGCGGTCCTCGGGGGTGAACAGGTCCTTGAACGCCAGCGACAGCGGCTCGGCCGCGCCGCGGAAGAACGCGGTGATCGGGTTGGCCTGGTTGGCGTTGCCCATCACCAGCACCACGTGCACGACCAGCACCAGCGCCACCAGCAGACCGGCCCACCGCACGACGCCGGCCAGGGCGCCGACCACACGCGCGCGGGTGGTGGCGCCCTGGGCGGTCTCCGTCATGGGACGCAGTGTCGCACTAGCGCACCAGCCTGGCGATCAGGCCGGTCACCACGAGCCAGAACACCGCGGCCAGGCCGTAGTTGACGAGGATGTTGAGCTTGTCGTTGTCGATCGGGAACAGCCCCGGGAAGAACAGCGCCAGCGGCTTGGCGATCGACGCCATGAACTGCACGAAGGCGTTGGACGAGTTCGCGCCGAGGATCACGAGCAGGATGTAGACGACCTCGATGAGCGCGAACAGCGCCCCGATACCGGTGATGATGCGGGCCGCGGCACCGCGGTTGCGGTAGGCGGCCCATCGGTGCGTAGCCATGCCGGGAAAGTGCCCCGGACCTGCGAATCCCTAACTGCTCCGATCGGCCCAACCGGTACCGCCGCCCAGGATGTGGACACGGGTTTCCACAATCGCGGTCGACCTGGCTACCCTGGCCGCGTGGCTCGCAGCCTCCTGCTTCGCTGCCGCGACGGGGCCT
Source organism: Actinokineospora sp. NPDC004072 (assembly GCF_053604195.1). Lineage (NCBI taxonomy): Bacteria > Bacillati > Actinomycetota > Actinomycetes > Pseudonocardiales > Pseudonocardiaceae > Actinokineospora > Actinokineospora sp. NPDC004072. The sequence goes on from NZ_JBSGHB010000003.1 coordinate 232,689, forward strand.
GATCCAGGCCGGCCCCCCGTCGCGGAGTTCGGCGTTGCCGCCGGTCGCCGTCCCGACCGCACGGGGAGCCCCCTGATGTCCGATTCCTTCACCACCGGGTCCAGCCGCATCCGCACGCCCTCCCGCGAGGTGCCCGCCGACCAACCCGGGTGGAACCGCCAGCGCGGCAGCGCGATGCCGTTCCACCGCTACAAGCCCTTCCACGAGCTGGTCGAGCCGATCGAGCTGGCCGACCGCACCTGGCCGTCCCGGCGCATCGAGCGCGCGCCGCTGTGGTGCGCGGTGGACCTGCGCGACGGCAACCAGGCGCTGATCGACCCCATGTCGCCCGCGCGCAAGCGCCGCATGTTCGACCTGCTGGTGCGCATGGGCTACAAGGAGATCGAGGTCGGCTTCCCGGCGGCCAGCCAGACCGACTTCGACTTCGTCCGCGAGATCATCACCGAGGACGCCATCCCCGAGGACGTGCGCATCCAGGTGCTGACCCAGGCGCGGCCGGAGCTGATCGAGCGCACCTTCGACGCCCTGGAGGGCGCGCACAGCGCGATCGTGCACCTCTACAACTCCACGTCGGTCCTGCAGCGGCGGGTGGTCTTCCGGCAGGACCGCGCGGGCATCAAGAAGATCGCCACCGACGGCGCCGAGACCGTGCTGGCCTTCGCCGAGAAGCACGGCGACATCGACTTCCGCTTCGAGTACTCCCCCGAGTCCTACACCGGCACCGAGCTGTCCTACGCGGTCGAGGTGTGCAACGCGGTGTCGGCGATCTGGAGCGCGTCGGTCGAGCGGCCGGTGATCATCAACCTGCCCGCGACCGTGGAGATGGCCACGCCCAACGTCTACGCCGACTCCATCGAGTGGATGGGCCGCAACCTGGACAACCGCGAGGCCATCATCCTGTCGCTGCACCCGCACAACGACCGCGGGACCGGGGTGGCCGCCGCCGAGCTGGGCTACCAGGCGGGCGCCGACCGCATCGAGGGCTGCCTGTTCGGCAACGGCGAGCGCACCGGCAACGTCGACCTGGTGACGCTGGGCATGAACCTGTTCAGCCAGGGCATCGACCCGCAGATCGACTTCTCCGACATCGACGAGATCCGCCGCACGGTCGAGTACTGCAACCAGCTCCCCGTCGCCGAGCGCCACCCGTGGGGCGGCGACCTGGTGTTCACCGCCTTCTCCGGCAGCCACCAGGACGCGATCAACAAGGGCTTCGACGCCCTGCGCGCCGCGGCCGCCGCGGCCGAGGTGCCGGTGGACGAGTTCCCGTGGGAGGTCCCGTACCTGCCGATCGACCCCAAGGACGTCGGCCGCACCTACGAGGCCGTCATCCGGGTGAACTCCCAGTCGGGCAAGGGCGGCGTGGCCTACGTGATGAAGACCGAGCACCAGCTCGGCCTGCCGCGCCGGCTGCAGATCGAGTTCTCCCAGGTCGTGCAGGCGGTGACCGACAGCGAGGGCGGCGAGGTCACGCCCAAGGAGATGTGGGACATCTTCTCCGGGGAGTACCTCGACCGGGTGTCCCCGCTGCGCCTGCGCCGCAGCCGCGTCGCCGACGACGGCGAGGGCCAGGACGAGCTCATCGCCGTGGTCGAGGTCGAGGGCGAGGCCCACGACGTGGTCGGCACCGGCAACGGCCCGATCGCCGCCTTCGTCGACGGCCTGGCCAGCGTCGGCTACGACGTCCGCGTCCTGGACTACTCCGAGCACGCCATGACCTCCGGCGACGACGCCCGCGCCGCGGCGTACGTGGAGTGCGCCATCGGCAACCAGATCCTCTGGGGCGTGGGCATCGACAGCTCCATCGTCACCGCGTCGCTGCGGGCCGTGGTGTCCGCGGTGAACCGGGCGCACAAGTAGGGACGCGAACGGGCCCACCTGCTCCGCGGAGCAGGTGGGCCCGTTCGGCTCGTGCGCCCTAGTGCCGGTCCATCGCCTCGGTCATCGAGGCCGGGCCGATCAGCGGGACGTCGGGGACGACGTCGGCGTCGGGCGGCTGGAACACCGGCTCGACCTCGTGGCGGGCGATGCGGCCCGCCGCGATGTCCTCGGCCCAGTGGCAGGCCACCCGGTGCCCGGAGCTGATCTCGCGCAGCGCCGGGCGCTCGGTGTCGCAGCGGGTCGGCTGCCGCCACGGGCAGCGGGTGTGGAACCGGCAGCCGCTGGGCGGGTTGGCCGGGGAGGGCAGGTCGCCGGTGAGCAGGATCTGCTCGCGCTGGTCCTCCACCACCGGGTCCGGCACCGGGATCGCCGAGAGCAGGGCCTTGGTGTAGGGGTGCAGCGGCTCGGCGTAGAGGCTGTCGGAGTCGGTCTCCTCCACCAGCGCGCCCAGGTACATCACGCCGATGCGGTCGGAGATGTGCCGGACGACGGCCAGGTCGTGGGCGATCACCAGGTAGGTGAGGCCGAACTCCGCCTGCAGGTCCTCCAGCAGGTTGACCACCTGCGCCTGCACCGAGACGTCCAATGCGGACACCGGCTCGTCGGCCACGATCAGGTCCGGCTCCAGGGCGAGGGCCCTGGCGATCCCGATGCGCTGGCGCTGGCCGCCGGAGAACTCGTGCGGGTACTTGCGCAGCGCGGTCGCGGGCAGGCCGACCGCGGAGAGCAGCTCGCGCAGCCGCCTGGCCGTGCTCTCCTTGCCCTTGTCCAGCCCGTGCGCGCGCATCCCCTCCACCAGCAGCGACTCCACCGACTGGCGAGGGTCCAAACTGGACAGCGGGTCCTGGAAGACCATCTGCATCCGCCTGCGCATCAGCCGCATCTGCTCGCCGCGCAGGGTGGACAGGTCCGTGCCGTCGAAGACGACCTTGCCGCCGGTCGGCTCCACCAGCCGCAGCAGGCCGCGCCCGAGGGTGGTCTTGCCGCAGCCGGATTCCCCGACCAGGCCATAGGTCTCCCCGCGCTTGATCTGCAGGCTCACCCCGTCCACGGCGTAGACGTAGCCGACCGTGCGGTCGAGCACGACACCGCGCCGGATCGGGAAGTGCATCTTCAGATCCTCGACGGTGACCAGGGCGTCGCCCTGGTTCGCCAGCTCGCTCACGCCGTCACCTCCGCCCCGACCGGGGGCTTGACCGGGTTGTGGCAGCGCAGCATCCCGCCGCGGTCGTCGACCAGCTCCGGGCTGACCTGCACGCACCGCTCCAGCGCGTTCGGGCAGCGCGGGGCGAAGGCGCAGGCGTGGCTCCACGGGATGTTGTCGGCCACCGAGCCGCGGATGGGCACCAGCTTCTCCCCGCGCGGCGCGTCCAGCCGCGGGATCGAGGCCAGCAGGCCCGCGGTGTAGGGGTGGCGCGGTTCGGCGAAGAGCGCGTGCCGCTTCGCCCGCTCGACGATCTTGCCGCCGTACATCACGTTCACCTCGTCGCACAGCCCCGCCACGACGCCCAGGTCGTGGGTGATCATGATGAGCGCGGTGTCGGTGCCGGAGACCAGCTCGGCGAGCAGGTTGAGGATCTGCGCCTGGATCGTCACGTCCAGCGCGGTGGTCGGCTCGTCGGCGATGAGCAGCCGCGGGCGGCAGGCCAGCGCGATCGCGATCAGCGCCCGCTGCCGCATCCCGCCGGACAGCTGGTGCGGGTACTCCTCGATGCGCCGCTTCGGGTCGGGGATGCCGACCCGGTTGAGCAGCTCGGCGCTCTCGGCCATCGCCTCCTTGCGGGAGCGGCCGCGGTGGCGCTGGAGCACCTCGGCGACCTGCAGCCCGACCGGGATGACCGGGTTGAGCGAGGACAGCGGGTCCTGGAAGACCATGCCCAGGTCGCGGCCGCGCCGCTCGTCCATCTCCTTCTGCGAGAGCCCGAGCAGCTCGGTGCCCTCGAACTTCACCGACCCGGTCACCTCGTTGCCGCGCCGGGGCAGCAGGCCCATGATCGCCAGCGAGGTGACCGACTTGCCGCAGCCGGACTCGCCCACCAGGCCCACGGTCTGGCCGGGGTGGACGTCGAAGCTGATCCCGTCGACCGCGGCCGTGGGCTCCTCCCCCTTGCGGCGGAAGGAGACGGCCAGGTCGCGCACTTCCAGCAGCGCCATCCCCATCACCGCCGCTGCCGCGGGTCGAGCGCCTCGCGCATCGACTCCCCGACCAGGGTGAAGCCCAGCGCGACGACGACGATGCAGGCCGCAGGCAGGATCGCCAGGTGCGGCTGGCTGTCGAAGTAGTCCTGGGCGTTGCCGAGCATCTGTCCCCATTCCGGAGTCGCGTCGTCTGCGGCGCCGAGGCCCAGGAAGGACAGGGCCGCCGCGTCGAGGATGGCGATCGCCAGCACCAGCGTGGACTGCACGATCACCGGGCCGAGCGAGTTGGGCAGGATGTGCCGGAACACGATGGCCCGCCGCTTGACGCCCAGCGCGCGGGCGGCCAGCACGTGGTCGCTCTCCCGCACGCCGAGCATGGTCCCCCGCAGCAGCCGCGCGAAGATCGGGATCTGCACGATGGCCACCGCGAGGATCACGGTGAACTGGGTCTGCTGGGAGAACAGCGCGCCGATGGACACCGCGAGCAGCAGCGACGGGATGGAGAGCATCACGTCCACCACGCGCATCACGAGCGTGTCCACCCAGCCGCCGAACGCGCCTGCCAGCGTGCCCAGCACCAGGCCGCCGCCCAGGCCGATCACCGTGGCCAGCAGCGCGACCATCAGGGTCTGCTGGGAGCCGAGCAGCATCCGGGAGTACAGGTCGCGCCCGTACTGGTCCCCGCCCATCGGGTGGCCCGGCTGGGCTGGCGGGATCTCGTTGCGGGCGCGGGAGACCTGGTCCTCCAGCAGCCGCAGGCCCGGGTCGTGCGGGGCCAGCAGCGGGGCCAGGATCGCCAGCAGCAGGAACAGCCCGATCACCACGGCGCCCACGATGAACACCGGGTTGCGCCGGAGCCTGCGCCACGCGGACGCCGCCAGGCTCAGGCCGCTGTCCGGCGGGACGCCGTCGGGGTCGCCGCCGTCGGCCGGGCCGGGCCGCACGGCCGCCGCGGCGAGCTTGTCGATCTTCGTCGCGCGGGTCGACGCCATGTCAGCTCCCCTTCTGCGCCGTGCGGATGCGCGGATCGATCACCGCGTACGACAGGTCGACCAGCAGGTTGACCAGCACGTAGGCCATGGCGGCCGCGATGATCACCACCTGGAGCACCGGGAAGTCCTTGCGCTCGAACCCGATGGCCAGCGCCTGCCCCACGCCCTGCCAGGCGAAGACGGTCTCGGTGAGCACCGCGCCTGACAGCAGCGCTCCGGTCTGCAGGCCGACGGTGGTCACCACCGGCAGCATCGCGTTGCGCAGGATGTGCCGGTCGCGGATCACCCGCCCCGCCAGGCCCTTGGAGCGGGCCGTGCGCACGTAGTCCTCGTCCATCACGTCCAGCACCGAGGCCCGGGTGATCCGGAAGATCACCGCGAACGGGATCGACGCCAGCGCCAGCGCGGGCAGGAACAGGTGCCGCAGCGCGTCGAGCGCGGCGTCCCACTCCCGGGTGAGCAGGCCGTCGAGGACGAAGAACCCGGTCACCCGCGTGGCGTCGATGGTGGCCGACTGCCTGCCGCCGGTGGGCAGCAGCCCGAGCTTGATCGACAGCACGTACTTGAGCAGGAAGGCCAGGAAGAAGATCGGGATCGAGATGCCGATCATCGAGCCCACCACGCCCGCGTTGTCCAGCCAGCCGCCGCGGCGGCGGGCCGCGATGTAGCCGAGCGGGATGGCGGTGACCAGCGCGATGATGATCGCCGCGATGCTCAGCTCGATGGTGGCCGGGAAGCGCTCCAGGAACAGGTCCAGGGCGGGCTTGCCCGGCGAGACGCCGGTGGAGGTGCCGAAGTCCCCGGTCAGCGCGCGGCCGACGAAGCGCAGGTACTGCACGAAGATCGGGTCGTCGAGGCCGAGTGCCGCGGTCAGCTCGGCGCGGGTCTCCGCGGTGCCCCGGTCCCCCAGGAGGGCCGAGACCGGCCCTCCTGGGAGCGAGCGCAACCAGGCGAAGATCAGCACCGACAGCACCCAGACCACGAGCACCAGCTGCAGCACCCGTCGAACGGTGTAGCGGAGCACTGCTCGCCGATCAGCTCGTGACGCTGACCGCGCCGAACTCCTCCTGGGTCAGCGGGCTGGGCACCAGCCCCTGGACCTTGGAGGAGACCACGATCGCGGGCGGGGAGTGCGAGATCGGGATGGCGGGCAGGTACTCGGCCATCAGCTTGCGGTTGATCTCCTGGTACTTGGCCTCGCGCTGGGCCTCGTCGACGGTCGCGTCGGCGTCGTCGATGGCGGTGGCGAGGTCCTTGGCCCACGGCGAGCCCGCGGTCCAGAACTGGTTCTCGGTGGTGCCGAAGAACGTGCCGATGAAGTTGTCCGGGGAGTTGTAGTCACCGGTCCAGCCCAGCAGGAACAGCTGGGCGCGGGCGACCTCGACGTCGTCGACGTAGCCACCGGCCCACGGCTTGCTGATCGGCTTGACGGTGATGCCCGCCTCCTGGAGGTCCTCCTGGATGGCGCCGAAGATGCTCTGCGGGTTCGGCATGTACGGGCGGGTGACCTGGGTCGGCCACCAGAACTCCACGGTCAGGTTCTCGTAGCCCGCCTCGGCCAGCAGCTGCTTGGCCTTCGCCGGGTCGTGCGGGTACTGCATCACGTCGTCGGCGTAGCCGACCACGGTCGACGGGTAGAACTCCTTGGCCACCTCGGCGCCCTCGGGGAGCACGGACTTGACCAGCGTCTCCCGGTCGATGGCGTAGGCCAGCGCCTGGCGGACCTTGAGGTTCTTCAGCGCCTCGTTGTTCTTCTGGGTGATGCCCAGGTAGAGGACGTTGAACGGGTCGCGGATCATCAGGTTGTAGCCGCCCTCCTTGAGGGAGGCCCAGTCCGCGGGCGAGGGCAGGTCGTAGCCGTCGATGTCGCCTGCTTCGAGAGCCTGCTTGCGCGCGGTCTCGTCGGGGATGATCCGGAAGATCAGCTTGTCGAGCTTGGCCTTGTCGCCCCAGTAGGCGTCGTTGCGGGCCAGCTCGATGGTGCCGTTGGCCTCGTCGTAGGAGACGAACTTGAACGGCCCGGTGCCCGTCGGGTGCTTGAGGGCGTACTCGGAGAAGATGAAGCTGTCGCCCTGGGCCTTGACGTCGTTGGCCTTGTGCTTGTCCATCGCCGTCGGGCTCTGGATGGCGAAGGCCGACTGGGACAGCATCGTCGGGAACCGCGCGGTGAAGCGGGTCAGGCCCAGCTCGACGGTGGCCTCGTCCTTGGCCGTGCAGGACTTGTAGAGCGAGGGGTTCTTGCCGTCGCTGAAGCCGCCGAAGTTCTCGATCCAGTAGTAGGACAGCGCCGCGGTGGCGCCCGCCCCGGTCTGGTTGAACCAGCGCTCGAAGTTCTTGCAGACGGCGTCGGCGTTGAACGGCGTGCCGTCGTGGAAGGTCACGCCGCTGCGCAGCTTGAACGTCCAGGTCAGGCCGTCGGGGGTGGACGACCACTCGGTCGCCAGCTCCGGCTCCAGGTCGGCGGTGCCGGGGGTGATCCCGACCAGGCCCTCGTACAGCTGCCGGGTGACCCGGAACGTCTCGCCGTCGGAGGCGTAGAACGGGTCGAAGTTCGACGGCGCGCCCGCGGCGCCGAAGACCAGCGTGCCGCCGGTCTTGCCCTCGCCGCCACCGCCCGCGTCAGGACCGCGCTCGGACTCGGCACAGGCGGACAACGAGACCGCGACCGCGCCCGCAAGCCCGATCAGGGCTATGCGGCGTGGTCGGGTCACCCGCGTTTGGAGCATCATGCCACCCCTTGAGACTTGTCGGTCCGCGGCCGTGTTGCGAGCGCGCGGCTATCCGGCGTGTGGTGGGGACCATAGCCGCTTATTACGGTCCGGCTTCACTACCGCAGGTCACGATCCGGCCAAGTGACATCCACAGAATTAGCTCAATGTGGTGATTCATGAGCGCAACGTCACAATTTCGGCGTGCGCGTCCGGTAATCGGACGAAGATCATCCGCAGACCGGCCGGTGGGTGGCCCGGTCGGCGGTGCGGTCCACCGCGTACCAGCCGTTCTCGAACCGCTGCCACGCCGTCAACTCCGCCCGTGCGCTCTCGCCGTCGCGGGCGACCGCGCGGGCCAGCCGCTCGGCCGGGTCGGGGACCTCGATCCACACCAGCGCGGACAACGCGGGGGTTATGGCCCGCCTGCCCGCGGAGACCCCTTCGAGGACGAGGATGTCGGGCACGTCGACGTCGACCCAGGCGCCCGGGTGGGGGCGCCCGCCGGTCCACTCGGTGCGCCGGTAGCGGCCGGGGCCGCCCGCGGCCAGCGGGGCCAGGACGCCGCCGACCAGCCGGGGCCACCAGGCGACGGGGTCGTCCCAGGTGGCGAAGTCGTCGGTGCGCACGACGCGGACCCGGCCGGGCAGCGCGTCGGCGAGCCGGTCGGCCCAGGTGGACTTGCCCGAGCCCGACGGGCCGTCGACGGCGACCAGCCGGACCCGGCCGAGCCGGGGCGGCGCGGCCAGGACGTCCCGGGCGATCCCAGCGGGGGTGACCACCGCTTTCAGCGCGTCCGGGCGGCCATCACCTGGGTGGCCATCACCTGGGTGGCCATCACCTGGGCGGCCATCACATGGGCGGCCATCACATGGTGCGGCGGCCGGACAGCGCCCGGCCCAGGGTCAGCTCGTCGGCGAACTCCAGGTCGCCGCCCATCGGCAGGCCGGAGGCGAGCCGGGTGACGGTGAGGCCGGGGAAGTCGCGCAGCATGCGGACCAGGTAGGTGGCGGTGGCCTCGCCCTCGGTGTTGGGGTCCATCGCCAGGATCACCTCGGTGATCTCCGCGCCGCCGATGCGGGCCAGCAGCTGGCGGATGCGCAGCTGGTCGGGGCCGATGCCGGAGAGCGGGTCCAGCGCGCCGCCGAGGACGTGGTAGCGGCCCTTGAACTCGCGGGTGCGCTCCACGGCCAGCACGTCCTTGGGCTCCTCGACCACGCACACCACCGTCGGGTCGCGGCGCGGGTCGCGGCAGATGCGGCAGGTCTGCTCGGCGGAGACGTTGCCGCAGACGTCGCAGAACACGACGCCCTCCTTGACCTTCTGCAGGGCCTCCTGCAGCCGGGTCACGTCGGCGGGCTCGGCGGCCAGCAGGTGGAAGGCGATGCGCTGGGCGCTCTTCGGGCCGACCCCGGGCAGCCGCCCCAGCTCGTCGATCAGGTCCTGGACCGGTCCCTCGTACACGCCGGCTACATCCCGGGCAGGCCGAACCCGCCGCCCAGCCCGCCCGCGAGCGGGCCCATCGTCTGCTCGGCCAGCTTCTGGGCGTTGGCGCCCGCGTCGCGGACCGCCGCGACCACGAGGTCGGCCAGCGTCTCCACGTCGTCGGGGTCGACGGCCTCGGGGTCGATCACCAGGGCCTTCAGCTCGCCGGAGCCGGAGACGGTCGCCTTGACCAGCCCGCCGCCCGCGGAGCCCTCGACCTCGGCGTCGGCGAGCTCCTGCTGGGCGGCGATGAGCTGCTCCTGCACCTTCTGCGCCTGCTCAAGGATCGCCTGCATGTCGGGTGTGCCGCCACCAGGGAACACTGCGACCCCCTCCAGGTCGTGGAAGCTGTACGCCACCCAGCTTAGACGGGCCATCCGAGCCGGGTGCGGGCCGCTGTGACAGGGTGGAGATCATGTCCGGGAACCGGGTGCTCGACGCCGCCGACCTCCTCCTGATCGGCACGGACGCGGGCCTGTTCGAACTCGACGCGGCGGGCGCGGCCACGCCGCTGGCCGCGGGGCCGGGACCGGCCCGCTACCTGCCCGGCACCCGCGACGTCGTCTACCAGGACGGCCCCGCCCTGATGCTGCGCGAGCGCGGCCGCACCCGGCAGCTCGTGCGCGCCGAGCACGCGGCCGAGCTGCTCGACGTGCTGCCCGGCCGGGTCGTCTACCGCGCCAACCCCCGCCACCGCCTCCTGTGGGACGTGATGATCCGCAACGTCCTCGTCGGCGAGGCCCACGCGGTCTACACCCGCGGCGGCGACGTCCGCGCGGCCGCGGTCAGCCCCAACAGCCGCCACATCGCCCTGCGCCTGCCCCGCAAGCTCGTCCTGGTCGACACGATGCCGGTCACCGAGGACGACCACGTCCGCCTGATCTGCCCCGAACCGGCCGAGGGCGGCCACCGCGACCTCACCTGGCTCCCCGACTCCACCCGCCTCATCGCCACCGCCGACGGCGAGGTCTCCCGCTACGACGTCGAACGCGAGACCTGGGAGCCCCTCGTCACGGGCATCTCCCCCACCGCCACCTGCACCGCCGCCCCCGACGGCCGCCGCCTGGCCATCCTCGACTCCGGCCGGGTCAGCTTTCACCACGCAGGCACCGGCGACCTCCTCCGCGCCGTCGACCTCCCGGCCCACGGCACCCCGGTCTGGACCCCCGACTCCACCGCGATCGCCCTCGCCACCGACGACGGCGTGGCAACGGTCGTAGCCCAAACCGCCGCGGTGCACCGCATTCCACTGTGATCACGACGGCGGCCCTCGCGTGGGGACTGTCCTAACGGGACCATCCTGGCGAGCCGGAAGACCAAGCCGCGCAAGGGTTCCTGCCTGCGGGGCGCGGATCAGTTGACCGGCTTGGCGCCCAGCTTCTCGGCGAGGAGTTGGAGCATGGCCGCTTCCGGGTCCTGGCGGGGGTCGCCGTCGGCGGGTGGGGTGGGGGTGCGGGCGGCCTCGGCGAGGAGTTCTTCCTCGTCCTCGGGTTCCGGGGGTGGGGGTTCCGGCTCCGGCGGGGGCTCCGGGGGCAGGTCGGAGACCGGGGTGTAGCGGCGCTGGGGCGGTTCGGCGCTGGGGCGCTGCGGGGCCGGGGCGGGCTGGCGGGCCGGGGTGGCGGCCGGGGGGGCGCCTGCGGCGGCGTGGATGCAGCGGACCTGCCAGGAGCCGCCGACGACGGCGGTGATCGCCTTGGCGATGGCCTCGGCGTTGCGGGGCTCGGACAGGCGCACGGCCAGCGGCTGGGCCGGGTGGCCGATGACGACGGTGTTGCCCTCCACCGAGTGCACCGCGGCGGGCAGCAGCATCGCGTGGGTGCTGCGGCTGGTGGCGGTCGTGCGAACGGCGGCGAGGACCTCCGGCCAGATCCGGCGGAACGCGGCGGCGTCCATCGTGCCGGGGGCGGTCGGGTCCACCTGGGCGGGCTGGGCTGCGGGGTCGCCTGCGTTGCTGCCCGCGGGCTCGGCGGGGCGGCCTGCGGCGGGCTGGCCCGGGGCGGGGCGCAGGGATTCGGCGGGGCGCGGGGCCTCGGCGCGGGTCTGCTCGGCAGGCCGCGGGGGCGCTTCGGCGGCGCGGCCGGAGGGGCGGGTGAACTGCTGGCGGGCGGCCTGCCGCTCGGGACCGGGCTCGGCGCCGCGGACCGGGCCGGGCTCGGCTGCCCTGGTCGGGGCAGGCTCGGCGGAGCGGGTCGGTTCGGCGGTGCGGGTCGGTTCGGCGGTGCGCCGGGCGGGTTCGGCGGGGCGGGTGGGGGCCGGGCCGGAGTGGGCTGCGGGCTGGCCTGCGGCGACGCGGGTCTCCAGCTGCTCGAGGCGCTGGAGGACGGCCGCGTCGGCGACGGCGTCCGTGGGGACGGCGCCGGGCAGGAGCATGCGGGCGCACAGCAGCTCCAGCAGGAGCCGGGGCGCGGTCGCGCCGCGCATGTCGACCAGGCCCGCGTGGACGATCTCGGCGTAGCGGGTCAGGGCGGCCGGGCCGAGGCGCTCGGCCTGGCCCGCCATCTTCTCCAGTTGGTCGGCAGGCGCGCTGACCAGGCCGCGGGCCGGGGCGTCGCGGACGGCGCGCAGCAGGACCAGGTCGCGCAGGCGGTCGAGCAGGTCGGCGGCGAAGCGGCGGGGGTCGTGGCCCGCCTCGACCAGCGCGTCCACCGTGCCGTACACCGCCGCCGCGTCGCCAGCGGCCAGGGCGTCGACCATGTCATCGATCAGGGCGACGTCGGTGACGCCGAGCAGGGAGACGGCGCGCTCGTAGGTCACGCCCTCCGGGCCAGCGCCCGCCAGCAGCTGGTCCAGCACCGACTGGGTGTCCCGGGCCGAGCCGCCGCCCGCGCGGATGACCAGCGGGAACACCGCGGGCTCCACGACCGCGCCCTCGGCGGCGCAGTTGCGCTCCAGCAGCTCGCGCATCGCGCCGGGCGGGATCAGCCGGAACGGGTAGTGGTGGGTGCGCGACCGGATGGTCGGCAGCACCTTCTCCGGCTCGGTGGTGGCGAAGATGAAGACCAGGTGCTCCGGCGGCTCCTCCACGATCTTCAGCAGGGCGTTGAAGCCCTGCGTGGTGACCATGTGCGCCTCGTCGACGATGAACACCCGGTAGCGGGACTGGGCCGGGGCGTAGAAGGCGCGGTCGCGCAGCTCGCGGGCGTCGTCGACGCCGCCGTGGCTGGCCGCGTCCAGCTCGACGACGTCGACGTTGCCCGGGCCGTTGGGGGCCAGCGAGACGCAGGAGTCGCAGGTGCCGCAGGGCTCGTCGGTGGGCCCCTGCTCGCAGTTCAGCGAGCGGGCGAGGATGCGGGCGCTGGAGGTCTTGCCGCAGCCGCGCGGACCGGAGAACAGGTAGGCGTGGTTGACCCGCCCGGCGGCCAGCGCCGTGCGCAGCGGGACGGTGACGTGTTCCTGCCCGACGACCTCGGCGAAGGTCGCCGGCCGGTACTTGCGGTAGAGGGCGAGCGCCACGGCGACGACCCTACCCGGGCCCACCGACGCCCCCGCCGGCTACCGCAGCGCGTCGAGGGCGAACGCCGCGTACGCCGCGACCCCGTTCGGCATCGCCGCCTCGTCGAACACCACCCGGTTGGAGTGGTTGGGCTGGGCGTCGGCGACGCTGGTCTCCGGCGGGCAGCCGCCGAGGAAGGCCATCGCCCCGGGCACGCGCTCCAGCACGTAGGACCAGTCCTCCGCGCCCATGATCGGGTCGGGCATCCGCGAGGAGTTCTTCGGGCCGAGCACCGCGGCGGCCAGGTCGAGGACGCGGTCGGCGACGCCGTCGTCGTTGACCGTCACCGGGTAGCCCGGCTCGAAGTCGAACGACACCGTGCAGCTGTGGGCGGCGGCGATGTGCTCGCAGACCTTCGGGATCTCGTCCAGCATGATCTTGCGCGTCTGCTCGGACAGGGTGCGCAGGGTGCCCTTGAGCTGGGCGGTCTCCGGGATGATGTTGGTCGTGGTGCCCGCCACGATGCTGGCGATGGTGAGCACCGCGGGCTCGAACACGCTGATCCGCCGGGTCACGACGGTCTGCAGCGCGCCGACGATCGCCGCGGCCGCGGGCACCGGGTCGCAGGCGTCCGACGGCATCGATGCGTGGCCGCCGCGGCCGGTGACGGTGATCGTGAACATGTTGGCGCTGGCCATCAGCGGGCCGCGGCGGCAGCGCAGCACGCCGGACTCCTCCTTGGCCGTGATGTGCAGCGCGAGCGCCTTCTCCACCGGCGCGTCCGCGGCGTCGAGCACGCCTTCGTCGAGCATGTGCTTGGCGCCGTGGTAGCCCTCCTCGCCGGGCTGGAACATGAACACGACCTGCCCGGCCAGCTCCGACCGGCGCTCGTGCAGCAGCCGCGCGGCCGAGGCCAGCATCGCGGTGTGGGTGTCGTGCCCGCAGGCGTGCATCGAGCCGTCCACTTCGGAGGCGAACGGCAGCCCGGTGTCCTCCTGCAGCGGGAGCGCGTCCATGTCCCCGCGCAGCAGCACGGCGGGCCCCGGCCTGCCGCCGTCGAGCACGGCGACGACCGAGCCGAGCGACTCGCCGGTGGTGATCTTCAGGTCGAGGCCGTCGAGGGCGTCGAGGACGGCCTGTTGGGTGCGGGGCAGGGCCAGGCCCTGCTCGGGGTGGCGGTGCAGCAGCCTGCGCAGGGCCACGGTGCGCGGCTGCAGGGCGTGGGCGGCTTCGCGCAGGCCGGTGAACCTGGGATCATCCGTCAGCGGTGTGGTCATTCCCCGATACTGGCACCGAATCCCCGGGCGGAATACCGTGTGCCTCATGGCCGAGCAGGTGTCGGGGTTCGGGGTGGCCGTCATCCGCGAGGAGGGGCGGTGGCGCTGCGCGGCGATGGACGACGCCGCCCTGCGCTCGCTGGACGCGGCGATCACCGAACTGCGCAGCATCCGGTCCACCGGCGCGGTGTTCGGGCTGCTCGCGGTGGACGACGAGTTCTTCATCGTGCTGCGGCCGAGCCCGGGCGGGGTGGCCCTGCTGCTCTCCGACGCCGCGGCCGCGCTGGACTACGACATCGCCGCCGACACGCTGGACCTGCTGCGCGTCGAGCCGCCCGACGACGTCGACGACGTGTGGCCGGAGGGGTCGCTGGACCTGCTGGCCGACCTGGGGCTGCCCGCCGCCGAGCTGCAGGTCATCGTGGACGAGGTCGACCTCTACCCGGACGAGCAGCTGCAGATGGTCGCCCAGCGGCTCGGCTTCGCCGACGAGTTCGCCAAGCACCTCGACACCATCCTGCAGTGAAGTCCGCCGAGCTGGTCCGCCTGGCCATCGACGCTGCCAGGAAGGCCGAGCTGACCGGCGACGTCCCGATCGGCGCGGTGGTGGTCGACGCGGACGGCCGGGTGCTGGCCTCGGCGTGCAACGCCCGCGAGGCCACCGGCGACCCGACCGCCCACGCCGAGATCCTGGCCCTGCGCGCCGCCGCCGCCGTCCACGGCGACGGGTGGCGGCTGACCGGCTGCACCCTGGCGGTGACGGTCGAGCCGTGCACGATGTGCGCAGGCGCGCTGGTCATGGCCCGGGTGGCGCGCGTGGTGTTCGGCGCGTGGGAGCCGAAGACGGGCGCGGTCTGCTCGCTGTGGGACGTCGTGCGCGACCGCAGGCTGACCCACCGCCCCGAGGTCGAGGGCGGCGTCCTGGCCGAGGAGTGCGCGGCGCTGCTGATGGACTTCTTCGATGTGATGTGAATCACAATCAGGTGGTCTTGGGCCATTTGGTGGACACCCCCTACCCGAGGGAAGGGAGTGTTTCGCATGAGCATGTTCGACAAGGCCAAGGACAAGGCCGAGCAGCTGGTGGGGCAGGCCAAGGAGAAGCTGGGCCAGGCCACCGACAACCACGACCTGGAGACCTCCGGCAAGGCCGACCAGACCAAGGGCGAGGCCAAGGAAGCAGGCCACGACCTGCGCGACCGCGCCGCTGGCGCCGTCCAGGACATGAAGGACCGCTTCAAGCGCTAGGCCCCGCCATCGGCCCGCACCCCACCGTTCGGTACCCTCATCGGCGGTGGCGTGTCCGAGCGGCCGAAGGAGCGCGCCTCGAAAGCGCGTGACGGGCAACCCCCGTCCGTGGGTTCAAATCCCACCGCCACCGCTCTGCAAGCCGAGAACGCCGGTTGCCTTCCCCAGGCAACCGGCGTTCTTCGTTAGGACCAACCCCGCGCGCGCGGGGACGACGTCGTGCCAGCCTGCTCGCCCTTTATGCCTTGGGGACCAGCCCCGCGTGCGCGGGGACGACTGGCCCGGTCACCCATCCAGCGGCTTGACTCGAGGACCAGCCCCGCGTGCGCGGGGACGACGCCGCACCTGCGGCGGCTGGCATCTCACCAAACGGACCAGCCCCGCGTGCGCGGGGACGACCTTCGACTACGGCGACGTCCCCTGCGCCAC
Source organism: Actinokineospora sp. NPDC004072 (assembly GCF_053604195.1). Taxonomy (NCBI): domain Bacteria; kingdom Bacillati; phylum Actinomycetota; class Actinomycetes; order Pseudonocardiales; family Pseudonocardiaceae; genus Actinokineospora; species Actinokineospora sp. NPDC004072. The sequence continues at coordinate 248,278 of NZ_JBSGHB010000003.1, forward strand.
CGGGGGACCAGCCCCGCGTGCGCGGGGACGACACTTCCTGACCTGCGACTCTACCGCTGGACTCCGCGTTTCTCATTCACTTTCGCCGCCGCGGGACGACTTGGACAGCCGGAGCCGCGCCAGCGCTGCAAGGGTGTTGGGGTCTCAGCTCGGGCCGTCACCGGCCACCGCGTGCGGACGCCGGTCGCCTGGAAACGGGTGATCGGGGTTCTCGCGTTCCGCTTGTGATAGGTAGAGCCGATGGTGCGCTCATTACCGACGCAGTCCTGGCGGCCGCCAGCGACCGGCGCGTGCGCGGTGGTGGCTACGACGACGCGCCCTCGTCCCACTACAGCTGGGACAGCACCGTCCCCAACAGCCAAGGACCCCAGCCCGGCGACGGCGTGGTCCTCTGGGACGGCAAGGCCCTCATCGGCACGTCGATCATCGACGCGATTCACCAAGGCCGCACCGACAAGGCGATCAACAAGTGCCCGGAGTGCGGGAAGGGCCGCATCAAGCTGCGCCGGAAAGAACAGCCGCGGTTCCGCTGCGACCCGTGCGGCGCCAAATTCGACCATCCCGCGACCCGCGTCGAAGCGGTGACGACCTACCGGGCGCAGTACCAGGCCGGGTGGATGGAGCTCGCCGGGCGGCTTAGCGGGGATGAGCTGCGGGTGCTGAGCGATCGGCCGAAGTCGCAGCACAGCATCAGGAGGATTGATCTCGCGCGGTTCTGGGCGGCGCTCGGCCACCCGCGGGCCACGCCCTTCGAGGCCGCGCTCGGACGCTGGGTCGACGGGCACACGACCCGCATCGCGCGGGTGCGGCTCGGGCAGGCCGAGTTTCGGCGGTCCTTGATCGACCGCTTCGGCAACATGTGCGCCTTCACCGGACCCGGGCCGCTGGAGGCCCTGCAAGCGGCCCACCTGTACTCCTACGCCAAGAGCGGCAAGCACGACCCGCACGGCGGCTGGCTCATGCGCAGCGACCTGCACGACCTGTTCGACGTCGGCCACATCGCCGTCGACCCCACGCGGCTCGTCATCAACGTCAGCCCGGACGTGCGGGCCTACCCCGCCTACGGCGCCCTCCACGACCAGTCGATCAAGGTCGCGGTCGAGCCGCGGCATCGGGACTGGCTGGCGCTGCACTGGTCGCGGAACCGGTAGTGGCATCCGTCACCCGCCGATCACGTGCAGGGCCGTGAACTGCCACGTGCGGCCGGTGTGCTCCAGGCGGGCGGCGAGGGCCTTGGCGCGGCGGCCTGCGATCAGCGTGGCCGCGATCTCGACCGTCGTGGGGTCGAGTTGGCAGGTGTGGACGGAGCGGAGTCGGAGGGTCGGGGGTTGGCGGGGGAGGACGCGCAGGGCGGTTTGGGTCGGGTAGGTCAGGTGCGGGGCCAGCTGGTTGGGGCTGCGGCGGCCCGCCATGGCCTCGACCAGGGCGGTGAGCAGGCGGGTCAGGTGGCGGTGGCCGGGGAGGCTGGTGGGCGGCAGCGGGGTGGGGGCGCTGGTGCGGGGGTGGCGGGCGCGCGCGGGCGGGCTGGGCAGCGGGCGAGGCTCGTACGTGGGCAGCGCGGTCGGCATCGGGTCCTCCCTGGACGGTTCGGTCGGTCAGGAAGGGGCGCGAGCCGGGCGCCGGAGGCGCGAAGTCATCCGGGTTGGTCAACTTCGGGCAAACCCGAGCGGGACCGCGCCCAGTGGGGTAAGGGCGCGGGGCGGCCACCTACGCTGGGGGGCATCCGACCAGGTGAGGAGTGGGCATGAGCGACCGCCCGGCTCGACGGGATCCGTCGAATTTGGTGGCAGCGCAGGGTTTCCGGGACTTCGTGCGGGACGACTGGGGCCCTGCTGATCGGGGTGTGCGGGCGGTCGAGGGAGCCGCGGCGGCTGCGGCGGCGCACCGGGAGCGGCTGTCGCAGGCGTTCCCCGGGAAGCGGATCGCCGTGGCGGCGGGCCGGGCTCCGGTGCGGTCCAACGACACCGACTACCTGTTCCGGGCCGACAGCGACTTCGCGTGGCTGACCGGTTGCTACGCCGAGGGCGCGATCCTCGTCATGCACCCGGTCGGCGACGGCCACGACGCCGTGCTGCACCTGCGCGAGCCCGCCGGGCCGGACGAGCCCGACTTCTTCGCCAACGCCCGCGACGGCGAGCTGTGGATCGGGGCGGCGCCCGGCTTGGCCGAGTGGTCGGCCGCGCTCGGCCTGGTCTGCCTGCCGCTGGAGGGCCTGGCCCGGTCGCTGCGCGGCAGGCTGCCCGGGGTGCTGGCCGCCAAGGGCGTCGACCCGCTGCTCGACGCCCACGTCGACGCGCACAGCCCCGAGCTGCGCACCACCCTGGCCGAGCTGCGCCGGATCAAGGACGACTGGGAGATCGGCCAGCTCAAGGCCGCCGTCGACGCCACCGTGCTCGGCTTCGCCGACGTCGCCCGCGAGCTGGACACCGCGGTGCGCGGCGGCGGCGAGCGGTGGTTGCAGGGCACCTTCGACCGGCGCGCCCGCACCGCGGGCAACGGCCCCGGCTACGCCTCCATCGTCGCCGCGGGCCCGCACGCCCCCGTGCTGCACTGGACGCGCTGCGACGGCCCGGTCCCCGAGGACGGCCTGCTGCTGCTGGACGCGGGCGTCGAGCTGGACACCCTCTACACCGCCGATGTCACCCGCACCTTCCCGGTCGGCGGCGAGTTCTCCCCCGCCCAGCGCCAGGTGTACGACCTGGTGCACGACGCGCACGTCAAGGCGATGGCCGAGGTCCGCCCCGGCGCCGACTACCGGGCCTTCCACCACACCGCCATGCGCGTGCTCGCCGAGGGCCTGCACGACTGGGGCCTGCTCCCGGCGTCGGTGGAGAAGGCGCTGGACCCCGACGGGCAGCACCACCGCCGCTACATCGTCTGCGGCGTCGGCCACTACCTGGGTCTGGACGTGCACGACTGCGCCGCGTCGCGCGCGGAGGCCTACCACGAGGGCAAGCTGGAGCCGGGCATGGCGCTGACGGTCGAGCCGGGCCTGTACTTCCACCCCAACGACCTGACCGTGCCGCCGGAGCTGCGCGGCATCGGCGTGCGCATCGAGGACGACCTGGTGGTCACCGCGGACGGCCACGAGGTGATCTCCGCCGCACTCCCGATCACGGCTGGGGGAATCGAGGGGTGGGTGCGGGAGCACCGGCGGTAGCCTCCCCGCTGATCGGGCTCGGGGGAGCCCGCTGGAGTGTGTGGAGGAAGAACGTGTCCGACGACGACCGCCCGGGCAAGCACCGCGCCCCCGAGGGCGCCGAGGTGCACCCGCTGATCGACCTGTCCCGCGACCCGAACCCGGGCACGCCGGACCACGCGGCCGAAGAGGACTAGCAGCGGTCCACCCGCCCGCCGTCCCCCGATCGGGGGGCGGCGGGCGGTGTCGTTCGAACAGGTGGTCGATAGTGTCGGCCCGAAGCGGCATGATGGCCGCATGCGAACACATGATCGAGTCTCGGCGGCCGTGGTCGCCGCCCGGCTCATCGGGTCCGCCCAGGTCAGGGCCCGCGGCGGGGCGGCAGGTGTGCGCGAGCTCGCCGACCTCGGCCCGGCCGTCGTCGGCGCGGCCGCGGCCGCCGCGCTGACCAAGTCCCTGGCCGAGCTGTGGGAGCGCGGCTGGACGCCAGCCGACGTCGCCGCCGCCGTCCCGCGCCACCTCGCCGACCTCGCGCTGGACGCGGTCGCCGCCGACACCGCCCGGCACCCGGCCGCCCACCTGCACCCGCGCTGGGCCGCGGAGTCGCGCGCGGCGGCCACCGTGTGGTGGCGCCGCGGCGAACCGCACCTGCCCCAGTGGGCCGAGCGCGCGGGCCTCCCCCTGGCCGACGCGCTGGACCGGCTGGTCGACGTGCTCGCCGAGTTCGCGGGCCTGCCCGCGCTGCCCGCCCTGCTGCCCCCGCCCGGCCAGCCCGGCGCCGTCGCCGACGGCGGGGTCGACGCGCGCGTGCTGGCCCGGGTGAAGGCGCTGCTGGCCAAGGCCGAGTCCACGGCCTTCCCGCAGGAGGCCGAGGCCCTCTCGGCCAAGGCCCAGGAGCTGATGGCCCGGCACGCCTTCGCCGAAGCCGCCACCGACCCCCGCCCGCAGCGCGCCGCCGCGGGCCGCATCTGGCTGACCCGGCCGTACGTGACGGCGAAGGCCCAACTGGTCGACGCCGTGGCGGAGGCCAACCGCTGCCGCTCGGTGTTCTACCCGCGGCTCGGCTGCGTGGTGCTGGTCGGCCACGAGACCGACCTGGAGATCGTCGCGGTCCTCTCGGAGTCCCTGGGCATCCAGGCCACCCGAGCCCTCTCCGCCGCCCCCGGCCGCACCCGCGCCTACCGCAACGCCTTCCTATCCGGCTACGCCCACCGAATCCGAACCCGACTGGACCTCGCCACCGCGACGGTGACCGACGCCCGCGCCCTACCTGTGCTGGCCCGGCGCCGGGAGGTCGTCGAGGACACCTTCGCCAGCCTGTTCCCGGGGGTCCGCACCCGCCGCAGCACCGTGTCCAGCCCGTCGGGGTGGGGTGCGGGCCAAGCGGCAGCCGACCACGCGGACCTCCTTCCCGTTCGTCCGCGGGTGGCGGGGTAGCGGGGACGCCGGGGAGGTGACCGGTGGTTCATGGCGGGAAGATGTGGGACGGCTCAAGCCAGCTCGCGGCTGTGCTGAGTTGGGGAAGTGAATGAGAATGGCGGGCTGTGGCGGTAACGCTGCAGGTCAGGCAGTGTCGTCCCCGCGCATGCGGGGCTGGTCCCGAGCCACCGCGCGGGCGGCGGCCCGTCCCCGAGTCGTCCCCGCGCATGCGGGGCTGGTCCCTCGTCGTCCCGGGCGGTGACGAACTCGTGCCGGTCGTCCCCGCGCATGCGGGGCTGGTCCCGGTGATGGAACGGTCCTGGTCGCTTCCGTCACGTCGTCCCCGCGCATGCGGGGCTGGTCCCCCGGCCGGGCGCACCGGCCGCACCGGCCGCAAGTCGTCCCCGCGCATGCGGGGCTGGTCCCAGCACGTCCATGCCGCCCGCCCCATTCTCGTCGTCGTCCCCGCGCATGCGGGGCTGGTCCCGCGGGCGCCGCACGCTTGGCGGCGATTCGAGTCGTCCCCGCGCATGCGGGGCTGGTCCCGCCTCCGCGCGCCCGTACGCCACCGGCTCGACGTCGTCCCCCGCGCATGCGGGGCTGGTCCCTGGTCGAGCAGCCCGGCGGCGTCGCCGGTGCCGTCGTCCCCGCGCATGCGGGGCTGGTCCCGCGACCGCCAGCGTCACCGCGCCGAGGGTGGCGTCGTCCCCGCGCATGCGGGGCTGGTCCCCCGGTCAGCGCCCCGAGGTCCACCCATCCGCCGTCGTCCCCGCGCATGCGGGGCTGGTCCGGTGACGGCGGGGCTGCGGGCGATCAGCCCGTCGTCGTCCCCGCGCATGCGGGGCTGGTCCCGAGGTGGTGGGACGGTGTCTGTCATCCGGCACGTCGTCCCCGCGCATGCGGGGCTGGTCCGGACGTGCCGATTGTCGATGTGCAGGTGACCGGGTCGTCCCCGCGCATGCGGGGCTGGTCCCCCGCCCGTCACGACGCCACCGCCGCAGCCTTGGTCGTCCCCGCGCATGCGGGGCTGGTCCCACCTCGGCGTCCTCGTCGAACACCTTCGCCGGGTCGTCCCCGCGCATGCGGGGCTGGTCCGCTTGCAGCCGTGGTGGCACTCGCGCACCAGCCCGTGGGCGACCGAGGGGTCGTGCAGGTGTCGCGCGGTGATCCCGTGGACGAGTGCGATCGCTGCTACGCCATGCGGATCCGCATGTGGGGGTTCCGGCCGCACGCCGAGTTCGAGGTCGTGCCCCACTCGTCCGACTGGGACAGCCCGTTCAACTCGGGAGCCACCCTCACCATCGATGCCGACGGGACGGAGGAGTTCGACCGGTTCGTGCTCGGGCCGCACGACCACGTCGTGTGGGTTGTCGTGACCATCGACGGCCGGGAGGTGGAGTCGAACCGCTATCGGTGGCCCGTGCACTGAGTCCAGGAACGCGGGAGCGCCGGTCACCGTGATCTGGTGACCGGCGCTCCCGGTGCGCGGAGGATGCGGGATTTGAACCCGCGAGGGGCTATCAACCCCAACACGATTTCCAATCGTGCGCACTAGGCCACTATGCGAATCCTCCGCGGGAGAGGGTACCGGACGGGGGGTGGGGTGCTCGAAACGGGTGGGTGGGCGCCGGTGGCCTGGCGGAGCCGGGCGGCGGCGGTGCAGACTGTCGCTGCCTCGGGCGCGAGCAGGCGGGGGCGGTGGGAGCGCCCGTGAAACGACCTGGGAGAGGGAAGTCCGTGCACGTGAGCGCCAGGCGTCGATCCGTTGCCGCGCTGGTGGCGCTGGCCGCCGCGCTGCTGCCCGGCCACGCCGCCGCGGAGCCGCCCGACGCGACCCACCAGTGCCGCACGAGTTCGAGCGCGAACGGCGTCGACCTCCACCGGTACGCCGGGGCCAACCGGTACGAGACCGCGGCGTGCGTCGCCTACTGGACGTGGGATCGGCACGACGACACCGCGGTCGACGCCGAGCGCGCAGGCGCCGTGGTGCTGGCCCGCGGTGACGCCTTCCCGGACGCGCTCGCAGGCGGGCCGCTCGCCGGGCACGTCAACGGGCCGCTCCTGCTCACCAGCCCGACCGCGCTGCTGCCGGTGACGCGGGCCGCGCTCACCCGGGTGCTGGCCCCCGGCGGGACGGTCTACCTGCTCGGCGGCACCGGGTCGCTGTCGGCCGGGGTGGAGGCGGCGGTGAGCGCGGCCGGGTACACCGTCAAGCGGCTCGCGGGGGCCAACCGGTTCGAGACGGCGATCCGCATCGCGCGGGAGATGCCGACGACGAACCAGTTCTTCGTCACCACCGGCATGGACTTCCCCGACGCGCTCGCCGCTGGCACCTACGCGGCGTGGCACACCGCCCGGGCGGCGGGCAAGCCGTTCGCGCTGGTGTTCACCCAGGACGCGCGGATGCCCGCCAGCACGCGCGACTTCATCGCCACCCGCCAGCGCGAGCACGGCGGCAGCCTGCTGCTCTACACCGCGGGCGGCGCGGCCGACCGGGCGACGGCGGGCGCGTTCGGCGCGGGGCAGGTGCGCCCGTTCGTCGGGGCCAACCGGTTCGAGACCGCGGCCATGATCGCCGAGTCGCTCTACACCGACGGCAGCGGCGCGCTGACCGGCACCGGGGTCGGCCTGGCCAACGGGCTGTCCTTCCCGGACGCGCTGGCGGGCACCGGGATGCTGATGCGCACCGGGCGGCCGCTGCTGCTGACCGCGGCGGGCTCGCTGGCCCCGCAGACCCGGGTGTTCCTGCGCAGCCACCGCGGCGAGGTCAGCACCCCGGCGGAGGACCCGCGGGCGCACCTCGACGTGTTCGGCGGTCCCGGGGTGGTCGCCGAGGCCACCGCCCAGGACGCGCTGGTTTCCTTTTCGCCCTGATCCGCTGTCCGATTTGTCAAAGCCGCTGGCATCAGGGGATCAGGTCTTGCAGACTGTCCCCGGCTTCGGGAACGAGCAGCCGGGGGCTGCTCGACGCCGCCTGTGAATCAACCCTGGGGAAAGGATCCCGTGCACATCTCCCTCACCCGACGCTCGCGCGCGCTCGCGCTCGGCGTCGCCACCCTGACCGGAGCGCTGGTGTTCAGCGGCCTGGCCACCGGCACGGCGGCCGCCGAGCAGGCGCCGCTGCGGGCCGAGCACCTCAGCAAGGCCGAGGTCACCGGGAACATGGCCTACGCGCGCGAGCTGAGCGCCAAGCGCGCCGCCCTGCGCGCGGGCACGCGGACCGCCGCGGCCGCCGCCGCGCCGTGCTGGACGCGGTTCGAAGGCGCGGGCGTCACGATGACGCGCGTCTCCGGCGCGAACCGCTACGGCACCGCGATCTGCTCGTCGCAGTACGCCTGGTGGGACCACAACGACCCGGACCCGGAGGCGCCCAAGGCCAACGCGGTCGTGCTGGCCCGCGGCGACGCCTTCCCGGACGCCCTCGCGGGCGGTCCGCTGGCCGGGTACGTCAACGGCCCGCTGCTGCTGAACAACCCGTTCACCCTGCTGCCCGAGGTGCGCGCGGAGATCCAGCGCGTGCTCGCCCCCGGCGGCACCGTGTACCTGCTGGGCGGCACCGGCTCGCTGTCGAACGGCGTGCAGTCGGCCATCACCTCGCTGGGCTACAAGACCGTGCGCCTCGGCGGCGCGAACCGCTTCGAGACCGCCATCCGCATCGCCCGCGAGATCCGCTCGACGAACCTGTTCTTCGTCACCACCGGCATGAACTTCCCCGACGCGCTGGCGGCGGGCGGCTTCGCGGCGAACTACACCCAGAGCGTCACGCACGGCCCGAACCCGAGCAAGCCGATCGTGCTGCTGTTCACCAACGACACCCGGATGCCGACCAGCACCCGCGACTTCATCGTCGAGCGGGCCAACCAGTTCCCCGACGGCTCCGGCACGCCGACCGTCGGCCTGCTGACGGCGGGCGGCGCGGCCAACACCGCCACCCGGGCCGTCTTCGGCGACATCGTCGACCCCTACGTCGGCAGCAACCGGTTCGAAACCGCGGCCCTGATCGCCGAGGCCTGGTACACCGACAACGAGGGCAAGCTGATCGGCGCGGGCGTCGGCCTGGCCAACGGGATGAACTTCCCCGACGCCCTGGCGGGCACCAGCATGCTGATGAACTACGCCCAGCCGCTGCTGCTGGCCCGCACCACGGTGCTCGACGCCCCGACCAAGTCGTTCCTGACCGCGCACGCGGGCGACGTGACGCCCACGGCGTACCTCGACGTGCTCGGCGGCACGGGCGTGGTGTCCAACTCGGTCGCGAACGCGGCCATGCTCGCGTTCTCCTGACCGGCGCGACCGCTTGACCCGCCGGGCGAGTCGATGGCGACTCGCCCGGCGGTTCCGCTTTCCGGGGGTCGTCCCCGGGCCACGAACCCCTGAGAGGAACGAACCAACCATGCACAGCCGACGGTTCCGCGGGCTCGCCGCGAGCGCCACGGCCGCCGCCGCCGTCCTCGCGGCCGTGTGCGGGCCGGTGGGCGCCGCGAGCGCCGCGGTCGACGAGAGCTGCCGGGTCGCGGGCAAGGGCGGTGACGTCGTCGCGCTGCGCTACGCGGGCGCGAACCGGTACGCCACGGCCATCTGCGTCTCGCTGAGCACGTGGTCCCCCGCTGGCGCGGACGAGAAGGACGAGTTCCGGGCCAACGCCGTGGTCCTGGCCCGCGGCGACGACTTCCCGGACGCGCTGGCGGGCGGGCCGCTGGCGGGCCACCTCGGCGCGCCGCTGCTGCTGACCTCGCCGACGGCGCTGCTGCCGGACGTGCAGGCGGAGATGAAGCGCGTGCTCGCCCCCGGCGGCACCGTGTACCTGCTCGGCGGCACCGGCTCGCTGTCGGCCGGGGTGGAGAGCACCGCCAGGTCGATGGGCTACACCACCAAGCGCCTGGCGGGGGCGAACCGGTTCGAGACCGCCGTGCGCATCGCCCAGGAGCTGCCGAAGACCAGCAAGTTCTTCGTCACCACCGGGATGGGCTTCCCCGACGCGCTGGCCGCGGGCACGTTCGCGGCCACGGTCAACCGCGGCGGCGCGGAGACCTGGGCGCTGGTGTTCACCAACAACACCACCATGCCCGCGGCGACGGCGGCGTTCGTCCGGCAGCGCCGCACCGAGCTCGGCGGCGGGGAGCTGGCGACCGCGGGCGGGGCCGCCGACACCGCGGCCGCGCGGGCCTTCGGCGCGGCGAACCTCACGGCCCGCTACGTCGGCCGCAACCGCTTCGCCACGGCCGCAGCGATCGCCGCGGAGTACGTCGTGGACGGTCAGCTGATCGGCGAGGGCGTCGGCCTGGCCGACGGGATGAACTTCCCCGACGCGCTGGCGGGCACCCCCACCCTCGCGGTGTACGGCGAGCCGCTGCTGCTGACCCAGGCGGGCGCCCTGCCCGCCGAGACCCGCGCGTTCCTGCGGAGCACCGCGGGCCGCGTGCCCGGCATGGACGGCGACCCGGCCACCGCCGTGATCGACGTGCTCGGCGGCGTCGGGGCGGTCAGCAACCCGGTGCGCGACGCGGCCGTGGCGGCGTTCACGCCCTGAGCTCGGCGTGGGCCTTCACCGCGGCCAGGGTGTGCTCGATGGACCCGGCGTTGAAGCCGGGGCGGTCGGTGCGGCCGGTGACGCGGGGGCCCATGACGCGGCGGATGAACCAGTTGCCGACGCGGAACCAGTGCTCGGTGAGCACGCAGCCGTCCGGGGTCGGGGTGATCTCGTAGGACCAGCGGGACACCCGGACCCCGAACGGGGTGCGCACGTCGAAGGTGAAGCGGCGCGGCGGGTCGCACTCGACGACCCGGACGCGGGTCCACCACTCGCGTGATCCGTTGCGGTTGGTGCCGCGGAAGCGGGCGCCGACGGCGGGGCCGCCGGGGTCGAGCCAGCGGCCACCTGCGTTCTCCGGGCTGAAGCGGCCCATCCCCGGCAGGTCGGTGACCAGGGCCCACACGGCGGCGGCGTCGGCGGCCACGGCGGTGCTGCGCGAGATCGTCGGCTCCACCCCGCCACGGTGGCGGGGCGCATCATCCCAGGGCAACTCCGGCGGCTGAATCCGGCACGGCGGGAGAACCGGTGCCAGAGTGTTCCCATAGTGTTGGCGGCGTCACTGCCGAAGCGAAGGAAGAGAACGTGGCAACTGGAACGGTCAAGTGGTTCAACGCGGAAAAGGGCTTCGGCTTCATCCAGCAGGACGACGGCCCGGATGTGTTCGCGCACTTCTCCGCCATTGAGGCGACCGGGTACCGCAGCTTGGAGGAGAACCAGCGCGTGGAGTTCGACGTCGTGCAGGGCCCGAAGGGCCCGCAGGCCGACAAGATCCGCGTCATCGGCTGACGCGCATCACGTTGCGCCGGGGCGGCGGGTGATGGACAGTTCGGGCACTTGCCGACAACCGTGGAGTGCTTGTGGCCGAGCTGGTCTACCCGCCCGTCGTCCTCGTCGCGAAGACCGCTTTCCGCCTCCTTGACCTGCGGATCGACGTCCGCGGGGCCGAGCACGTCCCGGCGTCGGGCGGGGCGGTCATCGCCTGCAACCACATCAGCTACCTCGATTTCCTGTTCTGCGGCCTCGGCGCGCAGCCCGCGCGGCGGCTGGTGCGGTTCATGGCGAAGCGGGAGATCTTCGCCAACCGGGTGGCGGGCCCGCTGATGCGCGGCATGCACCACATCCCCGTCGACCGCGCCGCGGGGGCGCAGTCCTACGCGGCCGCGGTCGGCGCCCTGCGCGCGGGCGAGGTCGTCGGGGTGTTCCCGGAGGCGACGATCAGCCGGTCGCTCACCGTCAAGGACATCAAGTCCGGCGCGGCGCGGATGGCCGCGGAGGCGGGCGTCCCGCTGATCCCGATGGCCGTGTGGGGCACGCAGCGCCTGTGGACCAAGGGCCGCAAGCGCGAGCTGACCAAGCGGCACGTGCCCATCACCATCCTGGCGGGCGAGCCCATGCGCGTCGGCCCCGATGACGACGTGGACCTCCGCACGGAGGAACTGCGGACGCGCCTGTCCGGGCTCCTGGACACCATCCAGCGCGACTACCCCGACCAGCCGTCCGGCCCGGACGACCGCTGGTGGCTGCCCGCCCACCTCGGCGGCACCGCGCCCACCCCCGAGCAGGCCGCCGAACTCGACCGCGGCTAACTTCCGGAAGCGCTCCCAGTCGGTTATCATTCCCATTGGTTTCGACAATTCAGGCTGAAATTATCGAAACTGTGGGATGGGACCAGCCGGCCAGGGCGATGGGCGGCTCCACGCTCCGCTGACAATGTCGTTCGTGCGGAACAGGAGAAACCTGTGTCTTTCCGGAAGTTCGTCGACAAGCGCTGGGCTGCCGCCACCGGCATCGCCACCGCAGCGGCCACCGCGGCCGCCCTGCTGACCCTGGCCGCGCCGGGGACGAGTGCCGCGGCCGCCGGCCTGGGCGGCATCGCCGAGTCCACCGGCCGCTACGTCGGGACCGCCGTCGACCCGAATAGGTACACCGACGGCAGCTACGGCGCGATCCTTGACTCCGAATTCAATTCGGTGACCGCCGAGAACGCGATGAAGTGGGAATCCCTGCAACCCTCGCGCGGGCAGTACAACTGGGCGCAGGCCGACCGCATCATGGAACGCGCCGAAGCCACCGGGCAAATGGTCCGCGGCCACACGCTGGTGTGGCACAGCCAGACGCCGTCCTGGGTGCAGAACCTGTCCGCCGCCGAGCTGCGCCAGGTGATGGTCGACCACATCACCACCGTGATGACCCGCTACCGCGGCCGCATCGAGCACTGGGACGTGGTCAACGAGGCGTTCAACGACGACGGCACCCGCCGCCAGTCGTTCTGGCAGCAGAAGCTGGGCGACTCCTACATCGCCGACGCCTTCCGCGCCGCCCGGGCCGCCGACCCCAGCGCCAAGCTCTACATCAACGACTACAGCACCGACGCGATCAACGCCAAGAGCACCGCGATCTACAACCTGGTGCGCCAGTTCAAGCAGCAGGGCGTGCCGATCGACGGCGTGGGCTTCCAGGCCCACCTGATCATCAACCAGGTGCCCGCGGACTTCCGGCAGAACCTGCAGCGCTTCGCCGACCTCGGCGTCGACGTGGCGATCACCGAGCTGGACATCCGCATGCAGACCCCGGCGGACGCGCAGAAGCTGGCCACCCAGCGGGCCGACTACCAGAAGTCCTTCGCCGCCTGCTGGGCCGTCACCCGGTGCAAGGGCGTGACGATCTGGGGCATCACCGACAAGTTCTCCTGGATCCCCGACGTCTTCCCCGGCCAGGGCGCCGCGCTGCTGTGGGACGCCAACTACCAGCGCAAGCCCGCCTACGACGGCTCGGTCGCGGGCATGGGCAGCACGGTGCCGACCACCACGACCACGACGACCACCACCACCACCACCTCCGACGGCCCGCCGCCGGGCGACGGCTGCACCGCCACCTACCGGGTCATCAACCAGTGGGCGGGCGGCTTCCAGGTCGAGGTGCAGGTGACCGCGGCCGAGCCGATCAGCGGCTGGGCGGTGAGCTGGACCTTCACCGGGGGCGAGCGGATCTCCCAGATCTGGAACGCGACCGCCAGCGGGACCAGCGGCTCGATCACCGCGCGCAACGTCAGCTACAACGGCAGCCTCGGCCAGGGCGCGTCGACCACGTTCGGTTTCGTCGGGTCCGGCACACCCGGCACGCCGACCGCCACGTGCAACGCCTGACGGCGACCCCGCTACACTGACCACGGACCCCGCGCGGTGCGCATCCCATGAACCTCCCCAGGGCCGGAAGGCAGCAAGGATAAGTGGGCTCTGGCAGGTGCGCGGGGTCCCCTTTCGTCTTAGCGCAGCTTGGCGACCAGCTCGTAGCTGCGGAGCCGGTCGGCGTGGTCGTAGACGTTCGTGGTGATCATCAGCTCGTCCGCGGCGGTGCTGGCCAGCAGCTCGTCGATGCCCCTGCGCACGGTGTCCGGGCCGCCGATGATCTGGGTGGACATGCGGTCCTCGATGAAGGCCAGGTCCAGGTCGGTGTAGGGGTAGGCGGCGGTCTCCTCCGGCGTCGGCACCCGGCCGGGGGCGCCCTTGCGCAGCTGGAGGAACTGGAGCGCGGCGGGCCGGGCCAGCTCGCGGGCGGTGGCGTCGTCGTCGGCGCACAGCACCGACGCGGCCACCATCGCGTACGGCTCGGACAGCACCGCCGACGGGCGGAACCGCTCGCGGTAGAGGGCGAGGGCGGGCAGCGTGTTCTCGGCGCTGAAGTGGTGGGCGAAGGCGAACGGCAGCCCGAGCAGGCCCGCGACCTGGGCGCTGTAGCCGCTGGAGCCCAGCAGCCACACGGCGGGCTGGTTGCCCTTGGCGGGCACGGCGGTGATCGGGTTGGTCCCGGTGAAGTAGCCCACCAGTTCGGCGAGCTGCTCGGGGAAGTCGTCGGCCGACAGCGGGCCGCTCGTGCGGCGCAGGGCGCGGGCGGTCGCCGGGTCGGTGCCGGGGGCGCGGCCGATGCCCAGGTCGACGCGGCCGGGGTGCAGCGCCTCCAGCATCCCGAACTGCTCGGCGACGACCAGCGGCGGGTGGTTGGGCAGCATCACCCCGCCCGAGCCGACGCGCAGCGTCGTGGTGGCCATCGCCACGTGGGCGAGCAGGACGGCGGGGGCCGAGCTGGCGATGCCCGGCATGTTGTGGTGCTCGGCCACCCAGAACCGGTGGTAGCCCAGCTCCTCGACCGCCTTGGCCAGCTCAAGGCTGTTGCGCAGGGCGGTGGTCTCGGTGGAACCGGCGGCGACGGGGGCGAGGTCGAGCACGGACAGCGGCACGGGGATCACACCGGGGTCAACGCCCGGGCGCGCCGGTACCTTCCCGATGCTGCAAGATCCTCCGTTATGCGCGCGGTGTGTGTGATCGGGTTGGGCCTCATCGGCGGCTCCCTGCTGCGGGCCGCCGCTGCCGCGGGCAGGCGGGTGTGGGGCGCGACCGCCTCGGCCGAGGACGCCGCCGCCGCGGCCGCCGAGGGCTTCGCGGTGTCGGAGGTCGACGCGGCGCTGCGCCGGGCGGCCGAGGAGAACGCGCTGATCGTGCTCGCGGTGCCGCTGCCCGCGATCGACGCGGTCGCGCGGAAGGTCGCCGACCTCGCGCCGCACTGCCCGCTCACCGACGTGACCAGCGTCAAGGGCCCGGTGGCCGTCCTGGTCGAGCGGCACACCCCGAACCCGTTCGTCGGCGGCCACCCGATGGCGGGCCGCTCCGAGTCCGGCTGGGCGGCGGGCTCGGCGGAGCTGTTCAGCGGCGCGGCGTGGGTGGTGACCGTCGACGACGGGACGGACCTGGGGCTCTGGCGGGAGGTGGCCGAGCTGGCGCTGTCCTGCGGCGCCCACGTCGTCCCCGCCACCGCGGCGGCCCACGACGACGCCGTGGCCCGCATCTCGCACCTGCCGCACCTGCTCGCCGCCGTCCTGGCCGCCTGCGGCGCCGACGGCGGCCCGCTGGCGCTGGCGCTGGCCGCGGGCAGCTTCACCGACGGCACCCGGGTCGCGGCCACCCGCCCCGACCTGGTGCAGGCCATGTGCGAGGGCAACCGCTCGGCCCTGCTCGACGCCGTGGACGACGCGCTCGGCCGCCTGGGCGCCGCGCGCGGGGCGCTGGCCTCCACCGGCGGCCTGCGGGCCACCATCACCACCGGCCACACCGCCCGCCTGGCCCTGGACGCCCACCGCGCCCAGCCCACCAGCCCGGTGACCATCTCGCTCACCGACCCCGACGCCCTGGCCGACCTGCGCGACCTGGGCGCCGCTGGCGGCCGCGTCGTGCGGCTGGCCGGGACCGACGCCCACGCCGAGCTGCCGGACGGCGAGTAGCGCGGCACCGGCAGGTTGCGGGTCGGCAACGAAACCGTGACCTGGGCCGCCCTGGATTTACCTTGGCCCGGTGGATCACCAGCCCTCCCCGCCCAGCCGCGGGCGTCGTGTTGCGGTGGTGGCAGCGTCGCTGGTGGTCATCGGGGCCGCGGTGGTCCTGCTGCGGGAGCCGGAGGCGGCGGAGGACGGGCCGCGGCCCGCGCCGCCGCCGCAGACGACCGTCGCCGCCTACACCAGCGACGGGGTCGTCCTGCCCGAGCCGCAGGGCGCGCCCGTGCAGCCCGAGCGCATCGAGGTCGAGCCCGGCCCGCAGCGGCTGCGGCTGTGGTGGCCGCCGGTCGAGGACGCCGTGGGCTACGAGGTGCGCTGGGGCGAGCGGACCCGGCTGGTCGCCCAGCCCGCCGTCCAGCTCGACGGGCTGACCGACGGCATGCCCTACGCCGTCGAGGTGCGCAGCGTCGGCGAGCACGGCGAGCGGTCGCTGGCCGCCAAGACCCAGGGCATGCCCCAGCCCGACGACCAGACCGGGTGGGCCTTCGCCGACGACTTCGACGCGGGCGGCCCGCACCCCGGGCGCTGGCGGTTCACCAGCGTCGCGGGCTGCGGCAGCGCCGGGCCGGGCAGCGGCGACGACGCGCGCAGGCTGGTCGTGGCCGCCCAGTGCGGCAGCGAGCCGGTCTCCCTGGCCGCCCGCACCCCGCTGCGGCTGGCCGAGGGCCCCGGCGAGCTGGGCCGCTTCGTCGTCGACACCGACCAGCCCGGGATGGCGGGCGAGCTGGTCTTCGACCTCGTCCCCGGCCAGGTCGACCAGGTCGGGCCTGCCTCGGCCCCGCCGGGCGGGCCGGGCAAGGCGCAGGAGGACGCGGCGCTGCCGCCGGGCGCGGTCCGCGTCCGCATCGCGGCCGAGGCGGGCCAGACCGCCGTCGACGTGCTCGTCGGCCGGGGCACCCCGCGGCGCGGCGTGCCCACGCGCATCTCGAACGTGCCCCGGCCGGAGATCGGGGTGACCGCGCGCTGGGAGGTCGTCCTGCACACCGACGGCGTGCGCGTGCTGCGCGACGGCCTGGTGGTCGGCGCGGGCGACGCCGTCCCGGCCTGGCGGGAGGCCACGGCCATCGTCAGCCTCGTCGGCGACCGCACCGGCGTGCGGGCGGCGGTCGACTTCATCGCCTTCCGCGGCGCGCCGACGGTGACCCCGCCGCTCGTCCCGTCCCCGCAGCTCGACCCCGGGCAGGTCGTCTCGACCGGCGGGTCGCCGCAGACCCCCTCCGGCGGCGCGCGGGTCGACGGCGTCTCCGGCGGGCGGCTGCTGCTCACCCTGGTCCCGCAGAACGGCCCGGACGACCCCAAGGACGACGCCTTCGCCGTCGAGGTCGGCGGCAAGCAGTACCCGGCGAAACCGGCCGTGCCCGGTCAACCGCTGCTGCGCGGGGTGCGCTACCCGGTGGTCGCCGACCTGCCCACCGACGCGCTGATCCTGCGGGCCGACGGGCGCACGCTGCCGCTGCGCGTCCACGGGCCCGCCCACCCCGGCCGGGCGGCCACCCGGGTCGTCGCCGCCCACCTGGAGCTGACCCCGCGGCCCGGCGCCGTGCCGCCCGCCCCCACCCTGCGGATCGACCCGCAGGACCGCACCCGGCCCGCGCTGGCCCGCCCGAGCGCGGTGCTGCTCAACGCCGCGGGCACGCCGCTGGAGTCCGGCGGGCTTGCCCCGCGCGGGCGGCTGGTGGTCGAGGTGGCGCTGGACGCGGTCGGCGGGCAGCAGATCGGCGGCGAGCTGGCGGGCCTGGCGGGTGTCGAGGTCCGGCTGGACCGCACCCGGCTGGCGGGCATCCCCACGGTGGTCGACGGGCCGGGCATCGGCGGCACCTGGCGCATCGCCATCGACACCACCGCGCTGCCCCCGGGCAGGCACTCCATCGAGGTGCGCGCGGTGGGCGTGGACGCCCGCGCGGCGTTCGCCGTGGCCTACACGCCGTTCGAGCTGGCCTAGATCCGGGTCGCCACGCCCGCGAAGTCCAGGACGATGCCGTCGTGGTCGACGGTGATGCGCGAGGTCGCGCCCCCGCGGGTCAGCTCCAGCGTGGCGGCCTCGTCGTCGATGGCGACGGTGCGGTAGGCGTGGCGGACCACGGACACCGACAGGTCGGGCAGCGACACCGACACGACCGGGATCTCGAACTCGCCCGCCTCGCGGTGCAGCGCCAGGTGGCGCACCGGCAGCGTGGTGAAGGTGACCGAGCCGACCACGTCGACGGTGACCGAGCCGTCGAAGTCGGCCCGCTGGGAGGTGCCGTCGTGGTCGACCAGCCAGACACCGTCCTCGGTGCGGCTGATGGAGAGCTGGCGCTCGTGCTCGGCGGTGGTCGTGCGCAGCAGCACCCGGCCCGCGGCGTCGATCTTGTCCACCGACGCCTCGAAGGAGGCGCTGTAGGCCTCCGCGCCGACCTCGGGGTCGGCGGCGGCGATGAGCCTGCCGTACGCGCGCAGCCGGGCGTCGCCGATGAGCAGGCGCACCGACTCCAGGCGCGCGGGGTCGGCGCCCTGCCAGGTGTGCACGACGGGCTTGCGGGAGCGGGCGGCCTCGGCCGCCCGCTCCGGTGCGATCTGTTCTTGACTCACGCCTGGTTACCTGGCCGGGGCTTGTCGGGAATCATGTCCTGGATCTTGTCGACGACCTTGTCGACCTGCTCGTCGTGGCCGAACTTGTCCTTGACGACCTCGCCGAGCTTCTCGGCGCCCGCCTCGATCTTCTCGCCGTGCTGCTCGATGATGCCCTCGGCCTGCTTCTTCAACTCGTTGAAGTCGATGCCCACGGGTCATCCTCCTCACTTCGGCGAGCCCGTGGGCAACAGTACCCAACAGGTCCCGCGCGGCCCACCGCCGCAACCGCAGAACCTACTCAGTCCAGCCGATCCCGCGAGTCGGCCAGGCCGGGCCCGCGCAGCACCCCGCGGACCGCGCCGACCTCGGCCGAGACCCGCTCCAGGGTCGGGCTCGTCGGCAGCTCCCCCACCGCGGGCGGGCGCTGCTCGCGGACGGCGGCCGCCGCGTCGCGCACGGCGTCGGCCAGCGCGGCGACGTCGGCGGGGTCGGCGGGGCCGAGCCGGGCGGCGGCCAGCACGGCCCCGGTGATGGCGTCGGTCAGCCGCTCCAGCGTCATGATCACCGGCCACCACGCGGCCGCCTGCCTGCCCGCGTGGAACGGCTCGACCAGCGACTGCTGGAAGGCGGTGCGCAGGTCGGCCAGCGCGCGGTAGGCGCTGCGCCGCAGGTCGGAGCGGCGCTGCGGGTCCGGGCCGAGGGCGTCGGCGAGGTAGTCGGCGAGCAGGTCGAGGGCGTCGGCGAGGTCGGAGCCGACCCGGGGCTGCCGCGCGCCCGGCCAGAGCAGGTAGCCGAAGACGAGCACGATGACGCAGCCCAGCACGGTGTCCAGCAGCCGCGCGCCGACCAGGCTCCACTCGCCCGCGTTGGCCAGGTCGAGCTGCACGATCACCAGCGGCGTGACGAACGTGCTGAGCATGCCGTAGTTGCGCACCTGCCCGATGGGCAGGCAGAGGGCGACGACGGCGACGATCAGCACCAGCAGCCACGCCGGCGGCTCGGCGGCCAGCAGCGCCGCGCCGAGCAGCACCCCGACCGCGGTGCCGATCCCGCGCAGCACCGCCCGGCCGAACACCGAGCCGAAGTCGGGCTTGAGCACGATGGCCACGGTCAGCGGCACCCAGAACGAGTGCTCCAGCGGCAGCGCCTGGCCCGCGAGCACGGCCACCCCGACGCACAGGGCCAGCCGCACCACGTGCGCCCAGGTGACCGCGCCGAGCGCGACGGTGTCCCACCACTCGCGGAGGCGCTCGCCCAGCGGCGGGGTGGCCGAGCGCCGGTCGGTGTCGTCGCTGCCGCGGCGGAACTCCGAGACCGCGCACAGGCCCGCGTGCATCTGCCGCAGGGCCGGGCCCGCGTCCGCGGGCGGGTCCGGCGGCTCGGCCAGCGGCGTGCGGACGCGGATGCGCAGGGCGGAGTCGAACAGGTAGGCCACCACGTTCGGCGGCGCGGGCTTGCCGACGTTGACCAGGGCGACGGCGGCCTCGATGACCGGGGTCGTCTCGGTCAGCAGGACGAAGAGCCTGCGGTAGGACCAGTCCCGGCCCGCCAGCCGCGACCGGGTCTCCAGCAGGGCGTCGTAGGCGCGGTCGAGGGCGGCGGTGAGCCTGCGCCGGGCGGCGCGGGCCTCGTCGGTGCCGCTCGCGGCGAGCATCGCGGCCAGGTCCTCGTAGACCACGGCGACCGCCTCGCGCTCCACGGCCGCGCCGCGCACCGGCCAGGCGGCCAGGGCCAGCAGCACGGTGAGCAGCGCGCCCGCGGCGAAGCAGCCGATGGCCAGCCAGGGGTCGGCGGTCTGCCCGGTGCCCACGGTGGCGAAGACGAGCAGCTGCAGCCCGGCCAGCGACGCCGTGCTGCCCGCCGCGCTGATGAACGCCGACGCCGCCGCCACCAGCACCAGCCAGCCCGGGTGGACGTGCGTGCCGATGAGGTAGCCGATCGTGCCCAGCACCGCCGCGGCGAGCATCCGCTGCGCCCGGTGGGCGTAGGGCCCGTCGGTGTCGGCGAAGGTGACGCACAGGGCCCCGATGGACACCAGCACGCCGATCTCGCCGTGGCCGAGCGCGATGCCGACGCCGATCGGGCCCGCGAGCGCGATGACCGCGCGCGCCGAGCGCTTCCACGGGATCGGCACCGGGTTCTGGGTGAGCAGTCCCCGCAGCCAGTGCGGGGCAGCCAGGTCGGTCACGGTCTAGACCGTAAACGCCGCAGTCCCCCGCCCGGCGGACCGGACGGGGGACTGCGGGTGTCGCTTGGGGCTCTATCAGGCGGTCTTGCGGCGGCGCTGCCAGATCAGCGCGCCCGCGCCAGCACCCAGCAGGCCGATGCCGACCAGGACCGGGACCAGGATGTTGGCACCGGTGTCGGGCAGGTCGTCACCGGGGACCGGCGGAGCGGGGGTGGTGCTCGGCGCCGGGGCCTCGGTCGTGGTGGTGCTGCTCGGGGCGGGCTCGGTCGTCGTCGGCGCGGTCGTGGTGGTCGTCGTGGGGACGGTCCACGTGCCGGTCGCGCGGTCCTCGACCTTGGTCTCGCTGGACTCGGCCACGATCAGCGACTGCGCGGGGCCCTTGCCCCGGCCCTGGTCGTGGTAGCCCTCCACGACGAACAGGCGGCCGATGTCCACCTTGGCCAGCGTCTTGAGGCCGAAGGCGGCCTCGCCCGCCGCGGTGCCTGCCGCGACCTTGAAGAACAGCTCGGTGCCGTCGGTGATGTCGGCGGGCGCCACCGGCTTGCCGTCGGCGTCGGTCAGCTCGACGCCCTCGGGCAGCTCGCCGATGATCTCGGTGATGGCGCCGTTGGTGCTGACGGTGAACGGGCCGACCAGGCCGCCTGCCTCACCGGTGGCGGTCTCGGGGTTGATCTGCAGCACCGGGGTCGGCTGCTCGGCGAGGTCCTGGGCGTTGTCGATCAGGTACTTGTAGAGCGCCCAGATGTCCTGGTTGGCGTCCTGGCGGGTGGAGGGGGCCGACTGCTTGAGGTTGACCCCGTCGCTGAAGTGCCAGATGGCGGCCTGGGTCGCCGAGACGGCCTCGTTGGTCTCCAGCCCGTCGGCCGCGAAGTCCAGGTCCAGGGTGTTCAGCTCGTCCAGGGACTTGAACGGGAAGCCGTTGTGCAGCACCCAGTTGATCTTCCCGCGGTTCGCGTGGAACGGCGAGTTCGGGTTGGGGTAGGAGTCCCACGGCTGCTCGACCATGTCGCGCTGCTCGGTGGCGCCGACGTTGATCTCCACGCAGTACACCTTGAGGTGACCGCCGCCGTTGAGGTCCAGGTGCAGCAGGGACGCCTGGTAGGTGTCCTTGCGGCCCTCGATGTTGAGGGCCTCGCCCTCGATGTTCTTGTCCCGGTCGAGGCGCCCGCTGGCCGCCTCGGCCGCCGCGGGGAGCGCGGCGGTGCCCAGGAGAAGCGCTGCCGCCGCGATCGCGGCGCCAACCCGACCCAGTGTGCCCATTGACTGTCCTCTCGGTCCGAGTGCCCCGACTGGCCCGCCCAAATGATCAACTCACCCGATTGGGGAATGATCAGCCGATCCGGCGATGGCGCACTCTACTGATCGGTGGAATTGGTCCGGACCTCGGGGTCGAATTCGCGTGGGACTGTCACTCGAACAGACCAAGCTCTCCTAGGAGTAAGTGCCGGAATGGGCCTCCCGACCTGCGCCGCCTGCTCTAGGGTCGGCCTGTGGACCCGGTGGCGCAGGAGCCGGAACCGCCCGTGTGGCACCAGGAACCGGGCGCGGCGGATCGAGACCGAACCGTGACGGGGGCGCCGTCGCGGCTGCCCGCGGTGCTCGGCATCGCGGCGATCGTCGCAATTGTCGTCGCGGTTGTTGCAATTGTCCTGGTGCACCGCGGCGGCGAAGCGGGCGTCGCCGTTCCCGCGCCGGCCCCGAGCACCAGCGCGACCGCCGATTCGGTCGTGATCGCCAATCCGGACGCGCGGCTCACCTACCGGCTGCCGCCGACGTGGACGCCCGTGCCGGACAACACCCCGGAGATCCTGGGCGTCCGGTTCACCGGCGGGGCGGCCTACGGCGGCTACGAGTGCGGCGGCGCGTCCTACAGCCGCGCGGTGGTCTTCAGCGCGGCCTTGCAGAGCACCGAGGGCAAGCGGCTGGACCTGCGCGAGACCGGGCACCGCTTCGCCGCCGAGTTCGCCAGGGCCTTCCTCGGCCCGCCCGATGCCGCGCCGGCCGACGGCGAGCTGACCGAGTACGACGGCCACACCGGCCTGATGATGACCCTGCCGGTCACCATCCGCGACGCCGACCCGGCCTGCGCCGCCACCGCGGGCAAGGTCACCCTGCTCGCGATCGATCTGGACAACGAGTCCGCCACGACCAAGCGCGGCGTGGCGCTGCTGGTCTTCATCGAGGACACGGCGGGCGGGCCCGAGGAGCCCGCGCCGCCGCCGGGTGGGGACCTGCGCGGCTTGGTCGACGACCTCGCCGTCGGCTAGCCCTCCCAGCCCCGCACGACCTCGTCGAGCACCGACAGCGGCAGCATCCCGTTGCCCAGCACGACGTCGTGGAAGCCGCGGATGTCGAACCGCGCGCCGAGCCGCTGCTCGGCGGCGGCGCGGATGCGCTGGATCTCCAGCCGGCCGACCATGTAGGACAGCGCCTGCCCCGGGTAGGCGATGTAGCGGTCCACCTCGGCGTTGATGTCCACCGCGGACAGCGGGGTGTTCTCGCGCAGGTAGGACACCGCCTGCTCGCGGCTCCACCCCTTCGCGTGCAGCCCGGTGTCGACTACGAGCCTGCCCGCGCGCATGGAGTCCATCGCGAGCATGCCGATGCGGGCCAGGTCGTCGGAGTAGAGGCCCATCTCGTCGGCCAGCCGCTCGGTGTAGAGGCCCCAGCCCTCGCTGTAGGCGTTGACGTCGGCGATGCGGCGCAGCAGCGGCAGGTCCAGCTCCTGGGCGATGGTGAGCTGGAAGTGGTGGCCCGGCACGGCCTCGTGGAAGGCGGTGACCTCCGACAGGAACCGGTCGCGCTTCTCGGCCTCGTGGGTGTTGGCGTAGTAGACGCCCGGGCGCAGCCCATCCATCGACGGCTGCATGTAGTACGCCGCGGGCGCGCCCGCCGCCTCGTTGGCCGGGACCGCCTCGACCTTGCAGCGCTGGCTGGGCAGCCTGCCGAACCACTGCGGCGCCACGGCCTCGGCCCGCTCGATGCAGGCGCGGGCGTCGTCGAGCAGTTCCTCCGCGCTGGTCCAGCGCAGGGCCGGGTCCTCGATCAGCCGCCGGAAGACCTCGGCCTGGTCGCGGGTGCCGAACACCTTCTCGCCGAGGGCGGCGTACTCCTCGCGCAGGCCCGCGATCACGTCGAGGCCGGTCTGGTGCAGTTCGTCGGGGGTGCGGTCGGTCGTGGTGTGCACGCGGACCATCCGGGCGTACGCGGCGTCGCCGTCGGGCAGCGCGCACAGGCCGGGGCGGTCGTCGGGGCGGCCGTGCTCGGCGATGTCGTCCACCAGCGCCTGCCGGTAGCGGGCGAAGGCCGGGCGCACGACCTCGGCGACGACCCGCTCGCGCTCGGCGGCGAAGCCGCGGTCCTCGCCGGGCACCGCGGGGGCCAGCAGCGGGTCCGGCCCGCCCGCCAGGTGGCGGTCCAGGTGCGCGACGGCGTTGTCCACCAGCCGCCGCACCGGCACCCGGCCCGCGGCGACGCCCTCGCGGTGGCGCTGGGCGTGGGCGTCGAGGTGGGCCGGGATGGCGCGCAGCCGGGCCAGGTAGGACGCGGCGCGGTCGGCGTCGGGCAGCACGATCATCGGCAGGAACGACAGCAGGCTCGCCGCCGGGCCGACGAACAGGTCGGTGACGGTGTGCTCGCCCAGGCGCGCGTCGATGGCGTCGACCATCGCCTCGGCCTGCTGGGTGGTGACCTTGGCGGTGATCGCGTCCTGGCCCTGCAGCCCGGTCAGCGCCGCGGCCCGCCCGGCGATGTCGACCGCCGTGGCCCGCACCCGGGCCTCGGCCTCGGCCGACGGGTCGGCCAGCCGGTCGTCGTACCCGGGCACGCCCAGCAGGGTCGCGAACACCGGTTCGGCGTCGAACTTCAGCGTGGTCAGCTCATCGGCCAGGGCGGCGGCCGCGTCGCCAGGGGTCGTCATGCGCCCGACAGTACGTCACGGGCGGCCGCGCTCCTGCTCCCGCCAGCGCTCCAGCAGACCCGTGACCTCGCGCTGGAGGAACTCGAAGAACCGGCGGCTGGTGTCCAGCCGCTCGGCGGCCGGGCCGGGCCCGACGGCCTCGGCGCCCTCGCGCATCGCGCTGGCCCAGTTGTCCAGCAGCTTGTCGCGGTTGGTGAACGCCTCCATCCAGCTGTTGTCGCTGACCATGTAGTGGTCGCGCCGCTCCCCGGGCTCGCGGCCCTTGGCCACCAGCCCGACCTGCAGCAGGTAGCGCACCGCACCGGACACCGCAGCCGGGCTCACGTCCAGGGCCGCGCCCAGCTCGGCCGCGGTCATCCGGCCTGCGTCGGTGCTCATCAGGCACGCGAAGACGCGCGCGGGCATCCGCGCCATGCCGCCTTCGGCCAGCAGGAGCGCGAAGCGCTCGATGAACCTGGCCACCGCCTGCGGGTCCTTCTCGGTCACTGCCCACCTCCGGCGGCGATATTAGCGGATTCCTAACGTTCACAAGTTCGTGAACTGAGTGTATGTTCTGAAGCATGAGTACCGCAATCTCCGTGTCCGGGCTGGTCAAGACCTTCGGCCGGACCCGCGCGCTCGACGGCCTGGACCTGACGGTGCAGACCGGGGAGGTGCACGGCTTCCTCGGCCCGAACGGCTCCGGGAAGTCCACGACCATCCGCGTCCTGCTGGGCCTGCTGCGCGCCGACTCCGGGCGGGCCAGCCTGCTCGGCGGCGACCCGTGGCGGGACGCGACCGCCCTGCACCGCAGGCTCGCCTACGTGCCCGGCGACGTCTCGCTGTGGCCCAACCTCTCCGGCGGCGAGGTCATCGACCTGCTCGGCAGGCTGCGCGGCGGGCTCGACCGGCGCCGCCGCGACGAGCTGCTGGAGCGCTTCGACCTCGACCCGCGCAAGAAGGGCCGAACCTACTCCAAGGGCAACCGGCAGAAGGTCGCGCTGGTCGCCGCGCTGGCCTCCGACGTCGAGCTGCTGGTGCTCGACGAGCCGACCTCCGGGCTGGACCCGCTGATGGAGTCGGTCTTCCAGCAGGCCATCGGCGAGGAGCGCGACCGCGGCCGCACGGTCCTGCTGTCCAGCCACATCCTGGCCGAGGTCGAGACCCTGTGCGACCGGGTCAGCATCATCCGCCAGGGCCGCACGGTGGAGACCGGCACGCTGGCCGAGCTGCGCCACCTGACCCGCACCACGATCAGCGCCGAGCTGACCGGGCCGCCGAACGGGCTCGCGGGCCTGGCCGGGGTGCACGACCTGCAGGTGCGCGGCAACCACGTCTCCTTCGACGTCGACACCGCCGCGCTGGACGAGGCGCTGCGCGCGCTGACCCACACCGGGGTGCGCACGCTGACCAGCCAGCCGCCGACCCTGGAAGAGCTGTTCCTGCGCCACTACCAGGACGCGCGATGACCGGGACCTGGAACCTCATCCGGCTGGCGCTGCGCCGCGACCGCGTCATCCTGCCGATCTGGATCGTGCTGCTGGGGCTCATCCCGGTGTCCGGCATCACCGCCTACGAGCAGCTGTTCCCGGACGCGGCGTCGCGGGCGGCGCTGTCGGCGGGGGCGGGCAGCAACCCGTCCATCGCCGTCCTCTTCGGACCGGCCTACGACCTGACCACCGCGGGCGGCTTCACCGCGTGGCGCTTCGGGATGTTCACCGCCCTGTTCGCCGCGCTCATGGCGATCTTCACCGTCACCCGGCACACCCGCGCCGAGGAGGACAGCGGGCGACTGGAGCTGCTGGGCTCGGCCGTGGTCGGGCGCTACGCGGCGCTGACCGCCGCGCTGGCCGTCGCGGGCGGCGCGGCGCTGGTGATCGGCCTGCTGATCGGCGGCGGACTGGCCGGGGCCGGGGTGCCCGCCGCGCCGTCGCTGCTGTTCGGCCTGGGCATCGCGGGCACCGGGATCGCCTTCGCCGCGGTCGCCGCGGTCACCGCGCAGTTCACCGAGTACGCCCGCTCGGCCAACGGCCTGGCCACGGCGGTGCTCGGGGTGGCGTTCCTGCTGCGCGGCATCGGCGACTCCACGGTGTCGCTGACCTGGCTGTCCTGGCTCTCCCCGCTGGCGTGGCCGCAGCTGGCCAAGCCCTACGTCGACGACCGCTGGTGGGTGCTCGCGCTGCCGGTGGCCACCGCGCTGGTGCTCGGCGGGCTGGCCTACGCCCTCACCCCGCGCCGCGACCTGGGCGCAGGGCTGCTGCCGCAGCGGCTCGGCCCGGCGCACGCGCCCGCGTCGCTGGGCGGCCCCTTGGGCCTGGCCTGGCGGTTGCAGCGCGGCGGCCTGGTCGGCTGGGCGGTCGGGTTCGCCGCGACGAGCGCGATCTTCGGGTCGATCGCCAACGGCATCACCGACCTGTTCGGCTCCAGCGGCGAGATGACCGACATCCTGACCCGGATGGGCGGCGCGCAAGCGCTGGTGGACGCCTTCCTGGCGTCGATGGCGGGCATGTTCGGCATCCTCGCCGCCGTCTACGGCGTGCAGGCGGTGCTGCGCATGCGCGCCGAGGAGACCACGCAGCGCGCCGAGCCGGTGCTGGCCGCGGGCGCGAGCCGGTTCGGCTGGGCAGGCGCGCACCTGCTGTTCGCCCTGGTCGGGCCCGCGCTGCTGCTGGCGATCTCGGGGCTGGGCCTGGGCATCGGGCACGGCCTGCGCACCGGCGACCCCGGGGCGCAGCTGGGGCACGCGCTGGAGATCACCGTGGCCCAGCTGCCCGCGGTGTGGATCGTCGCGGGGGCGGCGGCGCTGCTGTTCGGCGTGCTGCCGTCGGTGTCGGTGCCGAGCGCGTGGGCGGTGCTGGCGGTCGTGGTGCTGGTGACGCTGTTCGGGCCGGTGCTGCAGGTCGACCAGTGGGTGATGGACATCTCACCGTTCACCCACGTGCCCCGGACCTGGGAGTTCGGGCCGCTGCTCGCGCTGACCGCGGTGGCCGCCGCGCTGCTGGTCGCGGCGCTGTCCGGCGTCCGGCGGCGTGACATAGGCTGATCGGACGTTTCCGCGGGGCCAACCGGCCCCGCGGGAATGGCCACCCCGGGAGCGCGGTTGACCCGATCGGGTGCGCGCGGCTTATAGTTCGCGCAGCTAACAATCTCGTCTTCCCTGGGGGTTCCGCGGCGTGAGCGTGTCGACGTTGGCCAAACCGGCGACGCTGCCCCGCGAGGTGTGGGTGATCATCTCCGCGAACTTCGTGATCGCGGTCGGCTTCGGCCTGGTGGCCCCCGCCCTGCCCACCTTCGCCCGCGGCTTCGACGTCAGCGTCACCGCGGCGTCCATCATCATCAGCGCCTTCGCCGTGGCCCGACTGGTGTTCGCGCCCGTGGCGGGCAGGCTGGTCACCGTGCTCGGCGAGCGCTGGGTGTACCTGGTGGGGCTGCTGGTCGTCGCGGTGACGACCGGGGCGTGCGCGTTCGCCACCGAGTACTGGCACCTGCTGGCGCTGCGCTGCCTGGCGGGCACCGGCTCGACGATGTTCACCGTCTCCGGCGTCGCGCTGATGCTGCGCCTGACCCCGCCGCTGCTGCGCGGGCGGGCCTCCGGGCACTGGGGCACGAGCTTCCTGCTGGGCAACGTCGCAGGCCCCATCATGGGCGGCGGGCTGATCGCCATCTCGCTGCGCACGCCGTTCCTGGTCTACGCCGGGTCGCTGTTCCTCGCGGTGTTCATCGTCTGGTTCGCGCTGCGCAAGTCGACGCTGATGGCGCCCGTGGGCAACTCCGACGTGCCCACGATGTCGCTGCGGGCGGCCCTGCGCGACAGCGGCTACCGCGCGTCGCTGGGCTCCAGCTTCGCCAACGGCTGGGCGGTCTTCGGCGTGCGCACCGCGCTGATCCCGCTGTTCATCACCGAGGTCCTGCGCCGCGACGAGTCGTTCGCGGGCACGGCGCTGGCGCTGTTCGCCGCGGGCAACGTGGCGATGCTGCTGGTGTCCGGGCGGCTCTCGGACCGCATCGGGCGCAGGCCCATGCTGATCACCGGCCTGCTGATCGCGGGCGCGTCGACGGTGTGGGTGGGCTTCACCGACTCGGTGTTCGAGTTCATAGTGGCGACCATCGTGGCCGGTCTGGGGACGGGCGTGTACGCGCCGTCGCAGCAGGCGGCGGTGGGCGACGTCCTGGGCAAGTCCCGGGGCGGGCAGGTGCTCGCGGTGTTCCAGATGAGCGCGGACGTCGGCGCGATCCTGGGCCCGATCGTCGCGGGCGTGCTGGCCGACAAGCTGTCCTACGTCGCCGCCTTCGGCGTCACCGGCGCGCTGCTGCTGGCTGCGGCGCTGGCGTGGCTGCCCGCCCGGGAGACCCTGCCCCGGTCCGAATGATCTACACGCTCCGTGCGCACCGCTACTCCGTTGGAGCGCATTGCGCGGCAAATTCGGGTCCGTACGGCCGATTCTGCTGCGGGGTGGTGATTCAGGTGGGAGCCTTCTGGGTACCTGTCTGAGTGGAGGCGGGTGTGATGACGACTCTGTGGATCGTTGCCGCCGCGCTGGTGGTGCTGCTGGTCGCCTGGCGGCTGCGGCGGGCCAACCACACGCTGGAGACCATCCTGCGCGAGGAACGCGAGCGCGCCGATCCGGAGCCCGCCCCGGCCGACGAGCCGATCCCCCAGCGCGAGCGCCCGTGAGGGCTGTGGACAACTTCCGCGGCGGGTGCGCCGGTCGGCCTAGCTTGGGGGCATGGCATTCACCCTTGAGCACACAGCGACCCATCGGAACACGACCTACCGGCTGAGCGTCACCTCGGAGGAGGGCTCGCTCACCCTCGACCTGCACGGCGCCTCCCCCGACGGCGACGTCGCCAGCGGCACGATCCGCCTGCCGGTCACCGGTTCAGCCGAGGCGGCCCGCCTCATCACCCGCGCGCTGACCGCCGCCAGCGCCTTCGACGGCACCCGAAAACGCGGCACCGCCCCGAATTCCCACGCCCCGTGGACGCTCGACCAGGACACCGCCCTGCGCGCGGACTGGGAGGCATACCCGGAGTCGACCAAGGCCGCCACCGCGATCCGCGAACTGGCTGCCGCCCGCCAACGCTCCTCCGCGTCCATCCGAGCCCGCCTCTCCCGTATCGGCTGCGACCCCGACGTCCCCGGCCGCCTCCTCACCCCGGAAACCGCAACCCTCATCGGCCGACCCCCGCCCACCAAGTAATCCATCCCCAGGCGATCCACACCTCCCTGTGGATCGCCTGGGGGTCCACCCCTTTCCCGCTGCCGGACCGACAGGAGCCTCCACACGACCAATAAACCCAAGAGCAGCCGCGTCTTCACGGACCCTCGTTCCGCGCAAGCGATTCGCCCTAGGCACACCCCCATTGCGCCTGAGCGAACCGCTCTACCTCGCCCGCACAGCGAACCCCTTGTCCGGCGCTGCTCTCCTGCACCGACGCCGCCCAGGCCGGTCCTGCTCTAGGGGGCGAACTCCGGGATGAGTTCGCCGGTGAGGCGGATGCTGGTCATCACCTGCTCGTGCGTCAGGCCGCCGATCTGGTGCAGGCACATGAGCCGGTCGATGCCGAGGTCGGCGTAGGCGCGCAGCTTGCGTCGGCACGTCTCCGGCGAGCCGACGATCAGGGACTGCTGGGCGCTGAGGACGTCGAAGATCTCCTCGTCGGGGATCTGCTCGCCCTGGATGATGCGGCCGATCAGCAGCTGGCCGGGGGTCGGGGCGGCGGCGGCCTCGGCGCGCAGGAAGTCGCCGGTCAGGCCGCCGCCAGCCGGGTCGGCCATGAGCTTCTGCTGGTCGGCGATGCGCTGGACGAAGTCCTTGCTCGCCTCGAAGAAGTTGAGGGCGGTGACCGTGTACCAGGCGGCGGCCGCGGCGGCGCCGTTGCGCATGGCCTGCTCGTCGGTCTCGGCGCAGTGGACGAAGGTGAAGAAGCCGATCTGGTTGTTCACGAACGCCCCCACCGGTTCCGTGCACGCCGCAGCGGCCTCGCGGTAGAGGCGGACCATGCGCTCGATGCGCTCCAGCGACTCCCAGAACGTCGTCCCGAGCACGCCCACGCCCCGCAGGCCGGCCTCCTCGAACGACGCCGGGCTCGCCGCCGCCTGCCACAGCGGCGGGTGCGGGCGCTGCACCGGCTTCGGCACGACCGACACCCCGTCGAGCCGGTAGGTGTCGCTGTCGTGGCTGACCGCGTCCTCGGTCCACAGCCGCGGCACCAGCTCGAACGCCTCCCGCGTCTGGCCGCGCACGTCGTCGGGGTCGATGTTGAACAGCCGCCACTCCGGGATCGTCGAGCGGGTCATGCCCAGCTCCACCCGCCCGCCGCTGAGGTGGTCCAGCGTCGCCGCCCGCTCGGCCACCCGCACCACGTGGTTGAACCGCGACGGCGCCAGCACCGCCGCGTGCCCCAACCGGATGCGCGAGGTCACCTGCGACAGCGCGGCCAGGAACACCTCCGGAGCCGACGAGAGGCTGAACTCCCCCGCGCCGTGGTGCTCCACCTGCCACCAGCACCCGTACCCCAGCTCGTCGGCCAGCCGGGCCTGCTCGATCGCCTGCCGGAACCGCTCCCCCTCCGACCCCCGCCCGCGGTTCTGGATCTCGTTGAACACGTCGATCTGCACCTGCCACCCCTTTCGGTCCGAATCCACCGACAGGGTCAGCGCATCGGGCAGAGGTGTTACCGGCTCATCTCCCAGCGCGGTGGAAGTCCTCCGACCGGGCCAACGCCCTGCCCCGACGCGCTCAGGCGCAGCGCCCGAACACCGCACGCACGCCTGCGGCGTCGACGCCGCAGGAGAGCAGGTGCAGCAACAGCACCCGTGCCTTGTAGGCGTCGAGGAACCCGGCCGAGATCAGCCCGCGGCCTAGCAGGTCCGACTCCGACCCCGCGAACCCGTACGTCGACGCCAGCACCGCCCCGCCGCCGGTCCGCGACGCCAGCACCACCGGCATCCGCCCCGCCAGCTCCCCCAGCGGCCCGGCCAGCTCCGCGGGCACGTGCCCCGCCCCGAACCCGGCCACCACCACGCCGTCGACCCGATCCGCGACCGCCTCCAAGACGATCCCGGTGTCGCCCAGCACCATCGGCACCACCGCCACCCGCACCTGCGGCCGCTGGACCTCGCGCGGCACCCCCGCCAGCCGGACCGGCCGGTTGATCAGCCGGACCTCCCCTTCCACGACGTACCCGAGCGGCCCGCCCGCACCGGACCGGAACGCCCCCACGCTGAACGAGTGCGCCTTCTGGACCCGTTGCGCCGCATGGATCTCATCGGCGAACACCACCACGACCCCGAGGCCCCGGGCCAGCGGGCTCGCCGCGGTCCGCACCGCGGCCAGCAGGTTCGCGGGCCCATCCGCCCCGGCCAGCGTCGGATTGCGCATCGCGCCCGTCACCACGACCGGCTCATCGCGGTGGTGCAGCAGATCGAGCAGGAACGCCGTCTCCTCGATCGTGTCCGTCCCCTGCGTCACCACCACCCCGTCGGCGCCTGCGGCCAGCACCGCCTCGACCTCGGCCGCCAGCGCGCGCACATCCCCGACCGCCACCGACGCCCCCGGCACCCGCCGGAAGTCCACGACCTCCAGGTCGACCCCCACCAAGCCGGGCACCGCCGCCACCAGGTCCGCCGCGGACAGCGCGGGCACCACCCCCTGCCCGCCACCCGGCCCCATCGCGATGGTCCCGCCGAGGCTGAAGACGACAACCCTGGCCACAGAACGCCTCCTCATCCAGTTGCCCCGGGCATGGGCAATTCGACACCCGGCGACCACATCCCACCGCGCGGAAACCACGGCGGTCCACCCTTTCGACCGTTTAGCAGAGCGCAACTGCGCTGGTCAGCGGCATAGCTGAGGGCTTGTACCACCAATTGGGCGGCCTCGCCAATGGCTGACGCTCTGCATCACATGATCGGCAAAGACATTCACGCCGTGGATACCGGGAGGTAGCCTGATCGGGTACCTCTGGCGCGGTGCGGGTCGGCGGGAACGGCAGCGCGGCAGGGCACCTCCGCGAGGGATTGGACCGCGCATGGACACCGACGACGCGAATATCGGCAGGCGCGTGCGCGAGATCCGGTCCTGGCGGCAGATGGACCAGAAGGCCTTGGCGGGGCTGGCGGGCATCTCCCCCGGCTACCTCAGCCTCATCGAGCGCGGCGAGCGGCCGGTCACCAAGCGGAAGCTGCTGGAGAACCTCGCGCGGGCGCTGAAGGTCTCGCCGAGCGAGCTGACCGGGCGCCCCTTCGACCCGACCGACGCGAAGTCCGCCGAGACCCACGCGCAGATCCACGCCATCGAGGACGCGCTCACCGGCTGGTGGCTCGGCGAGGTCCCGGACTCCCCGCCGCGCCCCTGGCCCGCCATCCAGGCCGACCTCGACGAGCTGAACCTGCGCCTGCGCCCCAACGCCGACTACGCCGCGCAGGCCGCGCTGCTCCCGTCGCTGATCCGGGACCTGCTCGCCGCGGTGGCCGAGCCGCCCAACCGCGCCGCCGCGCTCGTCGGCCTGCTCGCCGCCTACAAGGCGATCGCCTACCTGACCCACGACCTCGGCCTGCCCGGCCTGCCGATGCTCGCCGTGGAGCGGATGCAGCGGGTGGCCGAGGAGCTGGGCGACCCGGTGTGGCTGTCCTATGCCGCCTACCAGCGCTGCCAGCTGCTCGGCGGCACCAACCGCATGCGGCAGTACGAGCTGGCCGTCGCCGTCGCCGACCTGCCCAGCTCCCGGGTCGAGGTCCGCGGCCTGGCCCACCTGGCCGCCGCCCTGTCCTCGGCCGCCCAGGGCAGCGGCGACCTCGCGCTCACCCACCTGGACGAGGCCGCCACCCTGGCCGAGCAGATCGAGCCCGACGTGAGCCCGTGGATGCAGACCAACTTCGGCCGCACCAACGTCGGCATCTGGCGGGTGTCGATCGGCCTGGAGATGGGCGTCGGCGGGAAGGTCGTCGAGCTCGCCGCGGGGATGAACCCGGTGGGCGTCTCGCGCTCGCGGCAGGCGGCGTTCTGGATCGACTACGGCCGCGGCCTGATGTCCGACCGCAAGTCCCGCGAACAGGGCCTCTCGGCCTTGCTGCGCGCGGAATCCCTGGCCCCGCAGAAGGTCCGCACCAACGTCTTCGCCCGCGAGGCCGTCGCCGACATGCTCCGCCAGTCCCGCCGCGAAGCAGGCGGCCGCGACCTGCGCGGCCTGGCCTGGCGCATGGGCGTGGCCCCAACCGGGTGATCTCCGGCGCCGGTTTACGTCTAGTAAATCGCCTGCGCCGCACCCCACTTAGCGTCATTCCACGAGCACGGGAAGTGCCCGAGGGAGATCTCCCGCGCACCCGCCTCCGCACTCCCCCCAACCGCACGCGGCGGCCCGGCCCTGCCCCGACTCGGCCGGGTCGCCGCAACCAGGGAGACCACATGCGGCCCACCCCCACCCACAGGTGAACCGGACGGCCCCCATGCCCACCCCACCCGACCCGGACCCCCCGGACCCCGACTCCCCCGGCTACGGCGTCTTCCGCCCCTTGGTCCACCGATTCCCCGCCTGGCCCCCAGCAGTCGTGGCCTCCGTAACCGTCCGCGGCCTCACATTCTGGTTCGCCGCCTGCCACTCCCCCTGCCTGATCTCCGACCGCCACTCCCCCACCCGAACCCGCCACCTCTGCCCCACCTGCTGGCCGGACAACGAGAACAGGACCCACTCCGGGGGTAGGGCCTAGGTCTCGCGCTTTCCGGTGGTGATGCGGATTTCCAGTGCTAGTTCGGTACAGGCTCCCCAAGGCCCGCAGGCGCGGCGAGATAAGCTACCCCGAGCGTCAGCGTGGCGAAGACAAACAGCCGCAAGCCTCGCGTGAAGTAGGCGAACTTCGCCTTGGCGATCAGCGCCAACGCCCGAGCCTGGAACCAGGACTCTTCGCGCTGCTTTTCCATGTCGAGCTCGGGAACAAAACCATCACCTGCGCCCACCAGCGACGGAAACGCATAGCGCGAGAACCGCACGGGCAGCTCCAACTTGGGCGTGAGAGCCAGGACCAGATAGGTCGCCGCACCTAGGAGGAGGAGGGTGGAAACCGCGATCGAAGAGAAACTGAGCCAGTGGAACAAGTCTCGCGGGGGAAGCTCTCTGAAGTGCGTCCTCAACTGGACGAAGTCTGCGGCGCCAACAGCTATGACGCCGGTAGCAAGAAACCCGCTCTTCGTGTCCGCGTTGACGATCCAGCCAGCTATCTGGGTAACTACCAAAGTTCCGTCGTTCCGGTCCGGCTCGGTTGGTTCAGCACTCTGCGCGGCCATCGCATCCGCCATGGGCAAGCCCTCTCGTGAATTCGCCGGATTTGTCCGACATCGAGCGGAGCGCGCATGCTTGTACACGTTCTCGTCCGCGATCCCGTTCGATGCGCCAGCGTGCAATGCACTCACGATATCAACCGGGTCGCTCATGCAGTTACCCAGCGTCCTAGTTCCCACCCCCCGATGGGCTGAACCGGCGTATGCCAGCAGGCAACAGGGTGATCGCACGCGCAGCAGGTGGACCACTCCCGATATTGCGGCAGGCTAGGTCGCCTGATCTGCACACAGGAGATGATGTTGACCAGACCAGTTCCCCGGTGGTCGCCATCGACGCTTCTCGGAAGACTTGACGAGCAGACCCGGACAGCCTTGCTAGCCGGAAGGCCACGCCTGAAGTTCGAGGAACGCAGTTGCCTCCTGCGCCAAGACGACCCGGGGGATTCGGCCTTGGTGCTCCTGAGCGGCGCCGTGAAGGTCTACGTGGACAGCGCAGAGGGGCACCGCAGCCTGTTGGGCGTTCGGCTCGCTGGCGACATGGTCGGTGAGATGGCGGTGATCGAGGGGACCGGCAGGCGGTCGGCCACGGTGCAAGCGGCCCTGCCCGTGCAAGCGGTGCAACTGCACAAGGCCGAGCTGCTGGAACTGATGGCCGACCACAACGGGTTCGCGCTCGCTGTCAGCAAGATGATCGCCAGCAGGCTGCGTTGGGCCAACCGCCGCAGGTTGGACGCCACGGCCGATCGGCCGTTCGTCCGGCTGAGCCGAGTCCTCGTGGACCTGGTGGACCACATCGGCAAGGAGTCGGACGGCTACTGGGAGCTGGAACCCAAGCTGACCCAGCACGAGATCGGCTTCATGGCGATGCTCAAGCCGCGCACCGTGGAGAAGACCCTCGCCGAGATGGCGAAGCGTGGAGTAGTGTCCCTCGGTCGAAGGCCGATCAGGGTACATGATCGGGACCAGCTGGTGCTCTGGGCTAACGGTGCCATCTGATCCGTCTGGGTGCGTAACAGACTCCTCCTCCCATGCCTCACCGTAGTGGCCATTATCTGTGGCTACACGAAAGGCGCAACTCCATGCCCCCGAATGGAGCTCAGCGGCGACTGTGCGTCGCCGTCGACGCTCGCCGCTATAGCCAGGGAGACGACCACTGGCACCTCGAAGTGCATCACGGTCTCCTCGGCGTTCTCGACAATGCCACCGCCGCTAGCGGCCTGAACCGGGCCGACTGGGACCGGCAACAAGCGGGTGACTCCGAACTGGCTGTCCTCCCCGCAGACACCGACGAGGTCACGGTGGTGGATCGCTTCATTCGCGAGATGGACGCGGCCCTTGCCCGGCACAACGCCCGACGCATTCCCGACGGGAGGCTGCGGCTGCGGCTGGCCATCCACTTCGGCCGGGTAGTTCCGGGACCGAACGGATACGCGGGGCCGGCTCCCATCGAGGTCAGCAGGCTGTTGGATTCGGCTGACCTGCGCTCGGTCCTGGAGGACCACCCGGCTGCGAACCTCGCTGTGGCGCTATCCGACGAGGTGTACGGCAACATCATCGCCTCCAACCACACAACTTGGCGCCCGGAGGAGTTCGTCAGCACCCGAGTCTCGGTCAAGGAGTTCACAGCCACGGCTTGGTTGTTGCTCCCAGGTCACCCCCTCCGCATGGCGTCCGCCACCTCCCGCACCGCTCCCGCACCTCCACCTGAGCCAGAACCCGGGCCCGCCGCCGAGGACGTGCCCCCAGTTTTGCGGACCACTGTCGGAACGGTCAACGCCACCGATGTCGTCTTCGGTATCCGCAATGGGTGAAGGCGTCGCGCCCGAAGGCGATCCGGCAGCACCTCCCGATTCGGAACAACTGCTGGACACTGGTGGGGCCGACGGTGACAAGCCCCTGCCTGGGAGGGATGAGCCCGCGCGCGGCATCGATGAGAACGAAGGCGCAGCAGAGTTCCGGAGCCACCAGATCGTGTTCAACACGATCCACCACATGCAAGCTGACAGCGCGACCTTCGGCGTGGAGGGCAGCCGGGCGCGGGTGGGGCGTGCGACGGGCCCGATACGCCCGCAGGACGTGACCGCGGCGCTCACCCACCACCTGGTGGCGGCGAACCGGGACAAGACGGACGCCGTCCTCCGCGAGCGAAAGGTGTTGCTGCTCGTCGGACCGGCAGGGACGGGCAAGCATTCCGAAGCGTTGGCCCTGCTGATGGCCGTGTGCGGAAACGACAAGATCATCGGCGTCTCCCCGGCGCTCTCGCTGTCCGATCTCGCTTCCAGCGTCAACTACCAGCGCGGGCACGGCTACCTAGTGGTGGATCACGTGTCCGAACCAGCAGAGTTCGTCACCGCGGCGCACGACTTGGTGGTGCTGGAGAACAAGCTCGCGACGGCAGGCGCATTCCTGGTTCTCACCACCCGCTCGCTCGGCCTGGACGAGGGCAGGCTTGCGACCAACGCCGTCCGGCACCAGCCGCCCGACGCGGTCGAACTGCTGACGCACTGCTTGGGGGGCGTCGTCCTCGACGCCGAGACCCTCGAACGCGCCCAGGAGGCTGCGCGCAGGTCGTGCACGCCGGGGGAAATCGTCTCCCTTGCCGCCAGATTGCGGATCAACCCCGATTCGGCGTTTGACGACCTGATGGACGAGGCGAAGGCGCGGGTATCCGGATGGATCGACACGGACCCCAACCTGTTCGACCTATTGGGGGTCACCACTCTCGCCCTTGTGGGACCACAGGAGGAACCCAAGTACGAGCTGATGCACGCGATGCTGGTCGAGCACGCAAGACCAGCGCCTGAAAACCGTGCTCCGGTAGTACACGACGTGATGCGCCAAAGCATCCCCCGGCGCAACCGGCAGCATCCGTTGGTCATGGTCGAATCGGCGCCGCACTCAACCGGTCGATGGGTGCGCTTCCGCTCTGATGAACTGCGCGTAGCAACCCTGGAAGAATTGCACGAACAATACGGTTACCAGGTGTGGGAGCCGGTCCGTTCCTGGCTGGCCGACCTGTCCGCGCGGAAACTCCGCCCCGAGATCGAGGTTGGACTCGCCCAGGGTCTGGCCTGGTTGGGTCGCAGCGACTTCAACGATGTCCTGCACTCCTTCCTCCAACGGTGGTCGGGGGGCACCGCGTCCGAGCGGTCGACCGCGGCGATGGTCCTCTGGTTCATGGGCAAGGACGACAAGCTCGCCCCGCTCGCCTTGCACACCGCCATGGGGTGGGGTGACGGGTGCGGACTGCAAAGGGCGGTCACCGCGGCAATGGCGCTCGGGGGTCCGCTCGGACTCCGGTACCCGGACGAAGCGGTGCGGAGGTTGTGCTTCCTGGCGTTCCGCGCCAAGCGGATCGCCGCCGTCGCCCGGCTCTCCTTGGCGGTTCTGTGGGCCAACGCGGTCGTCGAGAGCGCGGAAAGCTGCACCCACATGTTGACGATCATCAGCGAGCAGCACAGCAGGGCCATGGGGACCGGCGCCAAGGACGCCTACGACATCACGTCCTCCGACCCGCTCGTCCGATCCCTCAAGGACAAGAAAGAGGAATACGAGCAGGGTTGGAACGCGCGGGTTGTTCGGGCGGCACGGCAGATGGTGGTTTCCATATTGGCCGCCAACGACCTCGACGGAAACCCGGTTTCGGCATTGGTTCTGCGAACTCGACCGGAAAGCGTGCCGATTCTCGGCCGGTTGTGGGCTGACGTGCTCTGCAGCGCGCCGCACCGAGCGACGGCGATGGACGCGCTTTACCGAACCCTGCGACTGCTTGAGCACGATAGGCCAGCGGACAGCGCACTGGTCGAACTCGGCACCGCGATCCACCATGGCATGCCCGCTGAACACCGCAAGCTCCGGATTCCGGAATTGCTGCGCGTGCTTGAGCGCAGGAAGCCCGACCAGGCAGTCCCCAAGATCTTCATTTCGACCCTGCTTGCGGCCATCAGCGGCACGACAGCACAGATTCGCTGAGCAATCTCAGGAGTAAGTATGCAGAATCGCTATCCGGTGGTGTCCGAGGTGGCGCTGGACAGGGCACCCCGCAAGGTGCTCGGTCGCAGTCGTAGTCTCTCCGACCTCCCGAAGGCCGCGCCGGGCACCGAGCTGGTCTTCGAGACCAGTTCCGGCCACATCGCCTTCACCGACCGCATCCACCTCTCCGGCCGGGAGGACCTGGTCGTCAACGCGGTCTCCGTGGCCGTCGTCGACATCCGTCCCCGCCTCGTGCCCGTCTTCCTCCGCATCCCGTCCGCGAGCCCGGCGGACGACTTCACTGTCCAGGTCGACTTCGCCTGCCAGGTGCTCAGTTCCGAGCGCGTCGCGAAGGTGGGCCTCGTCGACGTGGCCACCCCGCTTGCGGTGCACTTGGGACAGGACACGCCCCTCACCCAGATCGCGGCCACCCGCTCCGTCGAGGAGATCGCGGCCGTTCGGTCGGCGGTCTCAGCGCGGGTCCACGCTTACTGCAAGCTGAGGCCGCCCAGCGTTGACGGCATGGAGATCCGGCTGACGAGCGTCCACGTCCTGACCCCGTCCGACCTGGCTGCGCATGCCAAGCAGATGCGCGATCTGGGGTGGTCCCAGTCCGTCAAGGACCGCGAGGTCGCCGCCGAAGACAGGGAGATCGACCGCCTGGCGCGCGTTTACCAGAGCGGGCCCGAGTATGTCGCGAGCCTGGCGACGGCCCGGGGACAGGCCAACCTCGCCGAAGCCGCGGAGCGCGAGTACGCGCGCGCCGACCGAAGGCGCGAGGAACTCCTGCGGCTGCTGGAGAAGCTCCCGGAAGGCGCACTCGACACGGTCGCCATCGACGTCGAGCGCGTCGTGGCGGCCGCGGTGTCGGGGATCGTCGGCCCTGACCGGCGGGGG
This sequence comes from Actinokineospora sp. NPDC004072, assembly GCF_053604195.1. NCBI lineage: Bacteria > Bacillati > Actinomycetota > Actinomycetes > Pseudonocardiales > Pseudonocardiaceae > Actinokineospora > Actinokineospora sp. NPDC004072. The sequence goes on from NZ_JBSGHB010000003.1 coordinate 287,483, forward strand.
CCAGCGCACGGTCGCGACGACGAGAAGCCCGAGCGTCTCCTGGGTGGGGGGCAGTGACCGCCGCGTCCAGCTCCCGACGGGACGGCCCGCCCGATCTCGCATCCAATGACGGCCACGTCGTTCGCAGGGGCACCCGGGTGGGGCGCGGGCTCCGGATGCTCACCGGGGTGGACGAGAAGCTGCTGGCCAAAGCTCCCTCCGAGTACGCCAGGTACACCGCCCTCGGCGGTGTGGTGTTGGGAACCGCCACCATCGCCGCGATTTCGATGGCCCTCGCCCTAGGCGCGGTGTCCGGCGGCTTCACCCTCGCCGCGCTGCTCGCGGCCCTGGTGTGGGGTGTGTTCATCTTGAACTTGGACCGGTGGCTGGTGTCGACCTCGGCTGGGACCGCGTGGCGCATCCGAGCCGCCGTGCTGATCCCCAGGCTGGTGCTGGCCTTCATGTTCGGCGTGGTCATCGCCGAACCCCTCGTCCTGCGGATCTTCGAGACCGCCATCGAGGAGCACATCCGAGGTGAGCGGGAGGAGGAGGTCCGCGTGCTGACTGGTGCCCTCGTCACCTGCAACCCCGAGGTCAACGCCGACGCCGATGCTCGTGCGGTCAGTCCTGAGTGCGAGCCGCACCGGCTCAATGTCGCGGCGGTCCACACCGCGCTCGGCGACGAGCTGGTCGGCCTCAACCAGCAGGCGGACTCCCTGCGAACGAGCATCCGCGCCGACACGGACGAGCAGGCCAGGAGGGACATGCTCGCCAGCAACGAGTGCAACGGCACCCCCGCCCCGGGAACGAGCGGCAGGCCCGGTCGCGGACCGGAGTGCCTGGCCCGTGAGCGGGAAGCCGCCGAGTTCCGCGTCACGCACGACCCCAGGACACGGGCCGCTCAGCTTGCCGCGATCGAGACCCGGATCACGGCGCTCCAGGGCGAGCTGAGCAGGTCCGAGGCGCGCTACGAGCAGGAACGGTCCGCGGCCATCCAGCGAGAAATCGACGACCTGAAGGAGAACCAGCGGGCGATGGGCCTGCTGGAGCGGTTCAGCGCTCTGAACGAGCTAACCTCCTCCAATGCCGTCTTGGCTTCGGCGACGTGGTTCATCCGGTTGTTCTTCATCCTGATCGACTGCCTGCCGGTGCTCGTGAAGTTCTTCAGCGGCACCAGTCGCTACGAACAACTGGTCGATCTCCGCGCCAACAGCGCCAAGCGGGTGTTCACCGAGGAGGTGCACACCGACGAGTTGGCCGCCATGGCCGAGCTGCGCACGAGGCAGCGGCACCTGGAGACAGCGACCGCCAAGGAGAAGGCCAGTTTCGAGGCCGACCTTCGATGGCACGAGGCCTCCGCAGAAATCGAGCTCAACCGTCAGGTCAGCGCCTTGGCCTCCCACATGAGCCAATCCGCCGGGTGTGCCGAGGACCGGTCGACCGGCACGTCGTAGCCGACCGAGGGGCCAGCCGCCACAGCCGAGGTGCCAGACGAACTCGCCTGGCACCTCGGCCAGCTGATGACGTCTCGTACGCCGCCAAGATCGGATCAGGCGTGCTGCCATGGCCGTGGCCGTCAAGCGCGGCCTCGCCAGCGTTGAGCCAGCGGTCCTGGCGTGGTCCGAAGCTTGCGCCGAGCCGCGCTGCTCAGACATAGACGAACCGCAGCCAGGTCAAGCCTGGCTGCGGTTCGTGTGGCGCGCCCGAAGGGATTCGAACCCCTAACCTTCTGATCCGTAGTCAGATGCTCTATCCGTTGAGCTACGGGCGCTTGTTCAGTTGTCACCCGGCGGGCCGGGTGTCAGCGGAGGCTCCGGGATTTGAACCCGGGAGGGGCGATGAACCCCAACCGCATTAGCAGTGCGGCGCCATAGACCAGACTAGGCGAAGCCTCCCGGGGCCCCAGGCCGCTGGCGGTAAGACTACACAGGGGGTGTCCGCCGGAGCAAAACGCCCCCCTGCATGCGCCGACTGCGCAGGTCAGGGGCGTGGTGCGGGGGGACATGGGCCAGGCGGGCGATATGGCGGTCGCGGACGTGCCGGGGACGGGGGGTGCGGCACTAGAGTCGCGTCTGCCACACCCAGAAGGAGGGGCAACGAGATGGACAAAGTCGTCCGCAGCGCTGCTGATGCGGTCGCCGACATCGCGGACAACGCGAGCCTGGCGGTGGGCGGGTTCGGGTTGTGCGGGATACCCAGTGAGCTGATCAAGGCCCTGCTGGAGCGGGGCGTCACCGGGTTGGATGTGACGTCCAACAACTGCGGCGTCGACGAGTGGGGGCTGGGGCTGCTGCTGCGCGAGCGGCGGATCGCGCGGATGACCAGTTCCTACGTCGGGGAGAACAAGGAGTTCGCCCGGCAGTACCTCTCCGGGGAGCTGGAGGTGGAGCTGACGCCACAGGGCACGCTGGCCGAGCGGCTGCGGGCCGGGGGCACCGGGATCCCCGCCTTCTTCACCCGCACCGGCGTCGGCACCCAGGTGGCCGAGGGCGGGGTGCCGTGGAAGTACGACGCCGACGGCGGGGTCGCCGTGGCGTCACCGCCCAAGGAGGTGCGGGAGTTCGACGGCCTGGAGTACGTCATGGAGCGGGCGATCGTCACCGACTTCGCCCTGGTGCGGGCCTGGAAGGGCGACCGGCACGGCAACCTGGTCTTCCACGCTTCGGCGCGCAACTTCAACCCGCTGTGCGCGATGGCCGGGCGGATCAGCATCGCCGAGGTCGAGCACCTGGTCGAGCCCGGGGAGATCGGGCCGGACGAGGTGCACCTGCCCGGCATCTTCGTGCAGCGGGTCGTGCCGCTGACGCCCGAGCAGGCCGCAGACAAGCGCATCGAGCGCCGGACCGTCCGCCAGAAGGAGGCCTGAGGTGCCGCTGACCCGCGAGCAGATGGCGGCCCGCGCCGCCGCGGAGCTGACCGACGGCTCCTACGTCAACCTGGGCATCGGCCTGCCGACCCTGGTCCCCAACTACGTGCCCGACGACGTCGAGATCGTCCTGCAGTCGGAGAACGGCATCCTCGGCGTCGGCGCCTACCCGTACGACGGCGAGGAGGACCCCGACGTCATCAACGCGGGCAAGGAGACGGTGACCCTGCGCAAGGGCGCCTCCTACTTCGACTCCGCCCTGTCCTTCGCGATGATCCGCGGCGGCAAGGTGGACGCGGCGATCCTGGGCTCGATGCAGGTGTCCAAGGACGGCGACATGGCCAACTGGATGATCCCGGGCAAGATGATCAAGGGCATGGGCGGCGCGATGGACCTGGTCCACGGCGCGAAGAAGCTCATCGTGCTGATGGAGCACGTCGCCAAGGACGGCTCCTACAAGATCGTCAACGAGTGCTCGCTGCCCTACACCGGCAAGCGGGTGGCCCACCGGATCATCACCGACCTGGCGGTCATCGACATCACCGAGCGCGGCCTGGTGCTGCGCGAGCTGGCGCCGGGCGTCACCGAGGAGGAGGTGCGGGCCAAGACCGAGCCCGAGCTGCTCGTCGAGGGCCCCATCGGCTCGATGGTGTGAGCGCGCGGTGGGGCGGGCCCGCTGCCCGCCCCACCCTCAGCGCAGGTGCGCGTCGAACCAGTTCAGCGCCCGCTGCCACGCCTCGGCCGCGCCCGTCTGGAACGGGAAGCGGACCACGTCGGTGGCCACCTGGGCGGTGTCGGCGGCGTCGCGCAGCTTGGCCACCTCCTCGGCGCTGGGGCTGTCGACGTCGGCGCGGTAGAGCCCCAGCCACGGCACGCGCAGCTCGCCCGCGACCTCGACCAGGGCGGGCAGGCCCTCGGCCAGGGGCTCCAGGATGCCGTCGCCTGCGACCGTGACGGCCGCGCCGATGTCCCGCCGGGCGGCCACCACCAGGGCGACCGCGCCGCCGAGCTCGAAGCCGATGACGCCGATGCGGTCGGCGGCGACCCCGCGCCCGGCCAGCCAGGCGAACCCGATGTCGGTCGCGGCCAGCACCGAGTCCCCGGACAGCTCGCTGACCTTGTCTGCCGCCTCGGCAGCGGCGACCTCGGCCGAGCCCGACGGGTACAGGTGCGGCACCACGACCAGCCACCCCTCCGCCGCCAGGCCCGCCACCATCGTGGTGACGGTGTCGGTGATGCCGCGGGACTCGTGCAGCACCACCAGACCGCCGCGCACCACCCCGTCCGGTTCGGCGTACGTCAACCGCAGCGCGCGGCCGTCGTCGAGCCGGTGATCCGTCGTGTGGGTCTGGGCCATGCCCCAGCCAACCATGCCGAGGTGAACTCCAGTCAACGTGATCACCCGCTCACCTGATGTGGCGTATTAGGTTGCGGGTAGCGTCACCCACGCGACGGACGAGGAGCTGTGAATGAGCGTGCGAACCCGCGCCGACCTGGCCGCCCTGCCCGGCTACGTGCCCGGCCGCAGCATCCCCGGGGCGGTGAAGCTGGCCAGCAACGAGGTCTCCCTCGGGCCGCTGCCCAGCGTGGTCGCCGCCGTGGCCGAGGCCGCGGGCCGGATCAACCGCTACCCCGACAGCGGGGCGGGCGAGCTGGTGGCGCGGCTGGCGGCGAAGCTGGGCGTCACCGAGGGCCAGGTGTCGGTGGGCTGCGGCTCGGTGACCCTGTGCCAGCAGCTGGTCCAGGCGACCTGCACCGCCGATGACGACGTGCTGTTCGGCTGGCGCTCGTTCGAGGCGTACCCGATCATCACCCAGGTCGTCGGGGCCGGTCAGACCCGGGTCCCGCTGACCGCCGACCACGCGCTGGACCTCGACGCGATGGCGGCGGCGGTCACCGGCAAGACCCGGCTGGCCTTCGTCTGCACCCCGAACAACCCGACCGGCACCGCCCTGACCCGCCCGCAGCTGCAGCGGTTCTTCGACGCCGTGCCCGACGACGTGCTCGTGGTCATCGACGAGGCGTACCGGGAGTTCGTGGACGACCCGTCCGTGCCCGACGGGGTCGACGTGGCCAAGGAGCAGTGGGCGCGCGGTCGGGACAACGTGGCCGTGCTGCGGACCTTCTCCAAGGCCTACGGCCTGGCGGGGCTGCGGGTGGGCTACCTGGTGGCGCCGGAGGCGGTGACCGAGGCGGTCCGCAAGGTCTTCGTGCCGTTCGGGGTGAACGCGCTGGCCCAGGTGGCCGCGCTGGCGTCGCTGGACGCCGAGGACGAGCTGCTGGCCCGCTGCCGCGACATCGTGGCCGAGCGCGGCCGGGTCCGCGCCGCGCTGCTGGAGATGGGCTACACCGTGCCGGAGTCGCACGCCAACTTCGTGTGGCTGCCGCTGGGCGAGCGGACCGCGGCGTTCAACGAGCACTGCCTGGAGCACAAGGTCGTCGTGCGCGCGTTCGCCGGGGACGGCGCGCGCGTCACCATCGGCACGCCCGAGGAGAACGACCTGTTCCTCTCTGCGGCCAAGTCCTTCGCCTGACGCCGGGTGGGGCGTGCGTCCACCCCGGACGCACGCCCGCTCAGCTGACCAGTTGGACGATCGCGGCGATGCCGACCACGACGATGACGCCGCGCAGCACGGTCGGGGAGAGCTTGCGGCCGACCTTGGCCCCGATGAGCCCGCCCATGATCGCGCCGACCGCCACCAGCCCGACCGCCTCCCACGCGACCTCGGCGACGAAGACGAACACCAGGCCCGAGGCCAGGTTGACCACCGCGGCGAGCACGTTCTTGATGCCGTTGATCCGCTGCAGGCTCTCGTCCATCAGGATGCCCATGATGGCCAGCAGCAGGACGCCCTGCGCGGCGCCGAAGTAGCCGCCGTAGATGCCGGTGGCGAACACGGCGAACAGCAGGCCGATCCCGCCGTGGACGTGCACTTCGGACTTGCGCTCGCCGAGCCTGCGCGCCAACCACGGCTGCGCGACGACGAGCACCAGCGCCAGCACGATCAGCACCGGCACGATCGCCTCGAACGCCTCCGGCGGCAGCACCAGCAGCGACACGGCCCCGACGAGGCCGCCGACCAGCGACGCCGTCCCCAGCCGCAGCAGCCGCGCCCGCTGCCCGGCCAGCTCGTGGCGGTACCCGATCGCCCCGGTCAGCGACCCGGGCACCAGCCCGAGCGAATTCGACACGTTGGCGACCACCGGCGGGTAGCCCACGGCCAGCAGCACGGGGAAGGTCACCAGGGTCCCCGATCCGACGACGGTGTTGATCCCGCCCGCGAACACCCCCGCCACGATGACGCCGAGCGCTTCCCAGACCGTCATGGGTTTCGTCCCATCATCGGCCAGATGCTAGTCCCGGCCCCCGCGGCGGCACCCGAAACGCGACGAGTGTCTCTTTCCGCCGCGGAACTCCCACCGAATCGGCTGGTCAGCTGGCCAATCGGCCACGCATCTCATCCGCGCGGGGATCGCCGAGCAGGCTGTAGAGCTCCAGCGCGGCGCGCCACTGCTCGGCCGCCTCGTCGGCGCGGCCCGCGCCGTCCAGGGCGTCGCCGAGCAGCTCGCAGGAGCGGGCCCGGCCGTTCCAGTAGTCGACGGCGGTCAGGATCTCCAGCGCCGACTTCGCCAGCTCCTCGGCGCCCGCGAAGTCGCCCCTGACGAGGTGGACGTGGCTGACGTCGTTGAGGGCGTTGCCGATGTTGCGCTGGTCCTGGTGCTCGCGGCGGATCTGCAGCGCCCGCTGCGACTCGGCCAGCGCCAAGTCCAGCTCGCCGGTCTGCACGTGCGCCTTCGCCAGCCCGGCCAGCGCGGTCGCCTCGCCCCAGGTGTCCCCGTCGGCCAGGTGCATCTCCAACGCCTGCTCGAGCATGGCGATCGCCTCGGTGTGCCGCCCCAGCTGGCGGTAGGTCGCGCCGGTGTCGCGCAGCGCCCAGGCGATGCCCCACCGGGTGCCGTCCTCGCGCCAGCGGGCCAGCGCCTGCGTCAGCTGGTCGAGCGCCCGCTCGGGGTCGCGCGACTCCCGCTCGGCGATGGCCGCGCTGGTGAGCAGCCACGCCTCGGCCGCCCGCTCGCCGCAGGCCCGCGCCGCGGCGACCCCGATCTCGTGGGTCGCCAGCCAGTCCGCGTGCGGCCTGCGGACGAGCATCAGCCCGAACATCAGCACCGGCAGCCGCCAGGCCAGGTCGTCCATGCCCGTCGCCGCGGCCTGCCGGACGGCGGCCACCAGGTTCGCCCGCTCGGCGTCACCCCACGCCAGGGCGGCCGCGCGGTCGGCGAACTCGGGGGTCGGCGCCGGGGCCTCGGGGAGGTCGACCGGGATCTGGGTGAAGAAGGGGATGATCACGGCCACCGCGTCCCGGGTGGCGTGGGCGTACCAGACCAGGAGGCGGCGGACCGCGGCGCGCCGCTCCGCTTCGGGCTCGTCGGCCTCCGCGCACTCCGCCGCGTGCAGCCGGAGCAGGTCGTGCAGCTGGTAGCGCCGGTCGTCCCGCTCGGTGAGCAGGTGCACCGAGGTCAGCTCCGACAGCACCCGGCGGGTCCGGCCCGGGGACATGCCCAGCAGGGCCGCGGCGGCGGGCAGGCCGATGTCCTGGCCGGTGGGCAGGCCGAGCAGCCGGTACGCGCGCGCCTGGTCGGGGGTCAACGCGCGGTAGGACAGGGAGAACACCGCCCGCACGGCGGCCGCCTCGTCCCCCGGCGCGGCCAGCACGTCGAGCCGCTCCCGCTCGACGGCCAGCTCCTCGACCAGCTCGGCGATGGGCGCGTGCGACCGCTCGGCGAGCCGCTCCGCGGCGATGCGCAGCGCCAGCGGCAGGTAGCCGCAGTAGGCGATCAGCCGGTCGACGGCCGCCGGCTCGGCGAGCACCCGCTCGGCCCCCGTGATCTGGCCCAGCAGTTCCTTGGCCCGCTCCGGCGGCAGCACGTCCAACGGCATCCGCTGCGCTCCGTTCGTCACGACGAGCCCGCTCATGTGGCTGCGGCTGGTGATCAAGACCTTACAGGTGGGAGTGCCGGGCAGCAGCGGTCTGACCTGCTCGGGGGTGGCGGCGTCGTCCAGCAGCACCAGCATCCGCCGCCGGTGCAGCAGCGAGCGGTACAACGCCGCCCGCGCATCCACCCCGCTCGGTATCCGCTCAGCCGGGATGTCCAACGCCCGCAGCACCGCCGCCAACGCCTCCCCCGGCTCCACCGACCGCTCCGGGTGGTACCCGTGCATGTCCACGAACAGATCCCCGTCGGGAAACCGATCCCGCACCCGGTGCGCCCAGTGGGTGGCCAACGTCGTCTTCCCGACACCCCCGACCCCCGCGATCACCTCAACCGGGTGCGCCTGCCCCTCCGGCTCATCCAGCCACTCGTGCAACCGGGCGAGGTGGTTGACCCGGTTGACGAAGTCGGGGACGTCGGGGGGTAGCTGCCGGGGGGCGGGCAGGGCTTGGACGGGGTAGTGGAAATGCACATCCCCATGCACATCCCGCGCCTGCACCACAGCCGCAGCCTGCCCAGAGAACTCATTCCGCGCCCCCGCCGCGTCCACCGCCACCTCCGCGGATATGCCTTTGCCTGCAACGAAAGTAGCGGATGCGGGGGCGAGGCGGATATCCTATTAAGGTTCGACCGAATGGTTCGCAACCATTCGGCGCAACCATTCTCGAAATGAGCCGAACTCATTCCCGTGGTGGTGACTCGAATAGTCGCCAGCTAGTTCGTCCGTCGATTGAAGACATCAACGCGGAGCGCGCCGCTCCATTGCAGGGATGAGCCTGAACGGAAGCCCTGGTCGTCACGTCCCAACGAGCGACCCGCTCGACCCGTCGAACCTAACGGTGGCCAAAGGGGTTCCCGGTCGTTGCTGCACCCGTAGCTGCAGCGAAGGGGTGCCAAGCCTCCACACAGGAGGGTTGACACCCCTTCCGAGCTGCGGAGGCGGAGGGATTTGAACCCCCGGACGGTTGCCCGTCTTCCGCTTTCAAGGCGGATGCATTCGGCCGCTCTGCCACGCCTCCTGGGTGCGGGGCCAAGCCTAGAGGGCGGGGTCAGGTGGGGTCGAGGTGGGCGATGACGCGCTCGAAGAGGGCGGCGATGGCTTGTTGTTCCGGGGCGGTCATGAGGTCTACGAGGTGGTCGCGGACGCCGTCGACGTGGGTGGGGGCGGCGGTGCGGAGGGTGTCGAGGCCGCGGGGGGTGATCTCGGCTATGACGCCGCGGGCGTCGTCGGGGCAGTTGTGGCGTTTGACCAGGCCTGCCTTCTCCATGCGGGCGATCTGGTGGGACAGCCTGCTCTTGGAGGAGGCGACCTGGCCCGCCAGGTTGCTCATGCGCATGCGGCCGTCGGGGCGCTCGGAGAGGCGGACCAGGACCTCGTAGTCGGCCAGGGCCAGCTGGTGGCGGTCCTGGAGCTCGCGGTTGAGCTGCTGGCGCAGGAGTTCGCTGCCGATGACGTACGCGCGCCAGGCGCGCATCTCCGCCGGGCTCAACCAGCGTGGTTCGGAGGTCACCGGACCAGATTACGGGGTGCGGACAGGGAAACGAGCAGTTCGCGCAGCAGGTCGGACAGTGCGTCGGCGGTCGACGGGGGCAGGTCGGCGAGCAGCGCGTGCTCCCGGGCCAGGTGGGTCTCGACCGCCTCGTCCACCAGGGCGCGGCCCTGCTCGGTGAGCCGGACGCGGACGCCGCGGCGGTCGTCCGGGTCGGGGTCGCGGGCGACCAGGCCGCGGCGTTCGAGGCGGTCGACGCGGTGGGTGGTGGTGCCCGAGCTGATCATCATCGTGGCCTGGAGCCTGCCGGGGGTCAGGGTGAACGGGGCGCCCGAGCGGCGCAGGGTGGCCAGGACGTCGAAGTCGGCCCGGGTGAGGCCGTGGCGGGCGAAGTTGGCCTCCAGCTCCCTGCCGACCAGGGCCGACACCCGGGCGAGCCTGCCGAAGAGGGCCATCGGGGCCACGTCGAGGTCCGGGCGCTCCCGGCGCCACTGGTCGAGGATGTCGTCCACCTGGTCGCGCATCGGATCAGTGTGCCAGGCGCCCGCCACCTGAAGTATCTTAATGTCGAGATACTTCACGTCGAGGGGATTGTCGCCGAGATGACCACGGTGCTCCGCACGGCCGTCGCGCCGCTGCTCTGGGGGACGACCTACCTGGTGACCACCGAGTTCCTGCCGCCGTCGCCGATGTGGATCGCGGTGCTGCGGGCGCTCCCGGCGGGCCTGCTCCTGCTCGCGATCAAGCCCGGGCTGCCGAGCCGGGGCTGGCTCGGCCGCTTGTTCGTGCTCGGCGTGCTCAACATCGGCGTGTTCTTCGCGCTGCTGTTCGTCGCGGCGACGCGGCTGCCCGGCGGGGTGGCGGCGACGCTGGGCGCGGCGCAGGTCATCGTCGTGCTCGGGCTGGCGGCGCTGTGGCTGAAGGAGCCGGTGACCACCCGCAAGGTGGCGGTGGCCATCGCCGGGATCGCGGGGGTGAGCCTGCTGGTCCTGCGCGGCAGCGCGGCGCTCGACCCGATCGGGGTGCTCACCGGGCTGGGCACCGCGGTCTCCCTCGGCGCGGGCCTGGTCCTGACCCGCAAGTGGGGCCCACCTCCGGGGATGACCGCGCTGACCGCCACCGGCTGGCAGCTCATCGGCGGCTCGATCCTCCTGGTGCCGCTCGCGATCGCCACCGAGGGTGCACCGCCATCGCTCGACTGGGTGGCCGTCGGCGGGTTCGTCTGGTTGAGCGTCATCAGCACCGCCCTGGCCTACGTCCTGTTCTTCTCCGGCCTGCGCAAGCTCACCGCTGGCCAGGTGTCGCTGCTCGGACTCGCCAGCCCGCTCACCGCGACTCTGCTGGGCTGGGCGGTGCTTGGCCAGTCGCTCACCGGGTGGCAGCTCGCGGGCGCGGCCCTGGTGCTCGGCGCGGTCGTGGTCGGCCAGCGACCGTCCCGGCCGGACCCGCGAACGTCCCATTCGGACAGTAACGGCGAGGTTCACCGGTTCAGGACGGCGCAAAGGGTTGTGTGATCAGGCACTCAGGCGCAAGATGGGGGGTGGCTGGCCCGAGTGGACACGGACGCACAGCCAGCAGTGCGCCCGCCGCCGCGACCGGCCGAGAGAGGTCAGGTGGTGCCGTGCCGGATCGAGAGACACACCATCAGTAGCGGCAACCGGCCGCTGCGACCCCGCGGGCGGGGCGAACCGCATCGGTCCGACCGCGATTGTGAGCAGTGACCGGACCGGTCGTCAGGGCGTCGCCCCGTGTGTGGCTGCGCGAGGTTCGCCCTCCCGGCGCCGTTGAGCCTGGCATCCGGATGCAGCCTCTGCGCCTTCCGGCCAGGCTCCGCGTCGGACCGGACTCACAACTGCCGCTACGTCACCGTGGGAACCTGGGCGCGGCCCCCCGACGGCGGGCCGCGCCCAGGCTTGTGCTCTAGGCTTCCCAGCACGAGAGCCGACGGGAGACAACCGTGGAGTTCGACGAGGGTGTCGCGCTGGACACCTCCCAGGTGCAGGACGCGCGGGGCGGCGGGGTCGGGGGCCGGGTCGCCCTCGGCGGCGGCGGGCTCGGCCTGGTGGGGATCCTCATCTACTTCCTGCTCAACCAGTTCGGCGGGCTGCCCGCGGGCACGCCGCTGAGCACCGACGACGCCGCGGCCGGGCGGCCGGTCAGCAGCGGCGACCTGGAGGCGGAGTGCCGCACCGGCCGCGACGCCAACACCAAGCCCGACTGCGCCCGGGTGGCGATCATCAACTCGATCCAGGCCTACTGGGCCGACGAGTTCGCCCGCTCCGGGCTGACCTACCGCGAGGCCGACACCACGTTCTTCCGCGGCGCGGTGAACACCGGCTGCGGCAGCGCGTCGGCCGACGTCGGCCCCTTCTACTGCCCCGCCGACCAGGGCGTCTACGTCGACCTGTCGTTCTTCGACGACCTCAAGACCCGCTTCGGCGCGCGCGGCGGCACCTTCGCCGAGGCGTACGTGCTCGCCCACGAGTACGGCCACCACGTGCAGAACCTGCTGGGCACCTCGCGCCAGGTCGGCCGGGAGACCGGGCCGACGTCGGGCAGCGTGCGGCTGGAGCTGCAGGCCGACTGCTACGCGGGCGTGTGGGCCAACCACGCCACGACCACGCCCAGCGCCGGCGGCCAGCCGCTGATCAAGAACATCACCCAGGACGACGTCGACCGGGCGGTGGACGTCGCCGAGCGCATCGGCGACGACTTCATCCAGGAGAACCTCGGCGGCGGCCGGGTGGACGAGTCGCAGTTCAGCCACGGCACGTCGGCCCAGCGCGAGAAGTGGTTCCTCAACGGGATCAACAACGGCCAGCCCACCCAGTGCGACACCTTCGGGGCCAGGAACCTCGGATAGGCGGACGCCCCCGCGCGAGGGGCGTCCGCCCTCCGGCTACGCGACGTCCTGGTGGTTGCAGCCGTCGTCTGCCGAGTGGGCCGTGCGGGCCACCATCACCGACTTCTGCGCCAGCCGCGCCTCGGCCCGCTCGGCCTTGGCCGCGGCGGCCTGCTTGGCGGTGACGCGCGGCGGCACGCCGTTGATGTCCTCGGTGCTGATGCCGTAGGAGGCGACGACCCACGCCATCGCGTCGGCGTTGCGGTCCAGGAGGTCCCGGTTGACGTTGCCCAGGTTGTCGCAGCGCTGGTGGTAGCACGGGTCGTACGCGACGCCCGCCTGGCCGCCCCACTTGGCCGCCTGCGCCGCGGTCTTGATCCCCTCGGCGCCGGTGGCCAGCCCACCGGCCGGGATGCCCTGGGCGATGAACTCGCCGTAGTCGGAGCGGCCGGTGAAGTCCGAGCCCTCGGTGGGCGTGCCGGTGGCGCCCAGGAAGTCGACGAACGCCGCCTCGATCTGCGCCGAGCCGTAGGGGCCGGGGCCCGCGCCGACGCGGTCGGAGTCGTCGCCGTCGTAGACGAAGTGCCCGCCGTTGGGCGAGCCGACCATGTCGAAGTTGAGGTACAGCGCGATGTCGAGCTGCTCGTCGAAGCTCAGCGACCGCACGTAGCGGGTGGAGCCGACCAGGCCCAGCTCCTCCGCGCCCCACCAGGCGAAGCGCACGGCGTTGTTCACCCGCGGCGAGCCGCCCAGGCGCAGGGCGGTCTCCAGCAGCGCGGCGCTGCCGGTGCCGTTGTCGTTGATGCCCGCGCCCGCGACCACGCTGTCGAGGTGCGCGCCCGCCACCACGACGTTGTCCTTGCGGCCGGTCGTGGTCTCGGCGAGCAGGTTGTAGGTGGTGCGCTCCTCGCGCAGCGCCCGCAGCTCCAGGGTGACCGGGCCGCCCGCGGCGGCCAGCGCCGCGCCCTCGGCCTTGGTGATCCCGCCCGCGGGCACCTTGGCCGCCTCGACCGAGCCGAGGGTGCCGCTGAGCTGGCCCTCGACGTTGTTGTAGACGATCACCGCGACCGCGCCCGCGTCGAAGGCGGCCTGGTTCTTCTGCGCGTAGGTGCACGCGCCGCGCTGCGCGAGCGCGATCTTGCCCGCGGCGTCGGTGTAGTCGCTGGCCTCGCAGCCCGGGGTGGCGTCGACCGCGGCGATGGCCAGCGGGGCGGTCACGCCGCCGACCGGAGTCGACGAGCTGTAGGTCATGATGTTGATCGGGATGGACCGCCCGCCCGCCGTGAGCGACTGGGCCAGCGTCTGGGTGAAGGTGAACGGGAACGGCTGCCTGGTCACCTCGAACCCGGCTTCGATGAGCTTGTCCTCGGCGTAGGCCAGCGAGGCGTCGAAGCCCGGCGTGCCGGAGGCGCGGGTGCCGCCGTTGCGGTCGGCCAGCCGCTGGAAGGCGATCAGGTGGCGGTTGACGCCCGCGCCGGTCACCTTGGCGACCAGGTTCCTGGCCAGCGCCGGGCCGTCGGGCAGGTCGCCGGTCGCGGCGGGCGCCGCTGCCGACGGGATGGTCGAGAAGGCCAGCGCGCCTGCGGCCGTGATCACGGCGGCGCCGACGCGGAAGGTCCGAGCTCTGGGCATGCAGGTGTCCCCTCACTCCGATGATGACCAGCCGGTGACCGCCCCGACGCGGTCCGTGCTCCGGCGAGAGCCACCCTCGTCCCGATCCGGCCCGCGGGTCAAGAGGCGTCTATTACCAACCGCACAGGCCGATGTTCGGCGAGTGGGCACCTGCAACGAAAAGAACTCCGTGCCGCCACATGGCGGCACGGAGTTCTTCCGGTCGGGTGATTCAGGAGGCAGCGGCGTGCGAGTGCTCCCCGCCGAGGTCGTGCGCCCCGCTCTCGATGACCGAGAGGCGGTAGGCCGCCCGGGCGTCGCGGACGGAGGTGGCCGACATCGTGGTGGTCTTGCCCGCGGTGGCCATCCGCGGCGGGACGCCGTTGATGTCCTCGGTGCTGATGCCGTAGGACGCGGTCACCCACGCCATCGCGTCGGCGTTGCGGTCCAGGGCGACGCGGTCGACGTTGCCCAGGTTGTCGCAGCGCTGGTGGTAGCACGGGTCGTAGGCCACGCCCGCCTGGCCGCCCCACTTGGCCGCCTGCGCCTCGGTCTTGACGCCCTCGGCGCCGGTGAACAGGCCACCGGCCGGGATGCCCTGGGCGATGAACTCGCCGTAGTCGGAGCGGCCGGAGAAGTCGGTGCCCTCGGTCTCCACCCCGGTCGCGCCGAGGAAGTCGACGAACGCCGCCTCGATCTGCGCCGAGCCGTACGGGCCCTCGCCCGCGCCGACCTGGTCGGAGTCGTCGCCGTCGTAGACGAAGTACGCCGCGTTCGGCGAGCCGATCATGTCGAAGTTCAGGTACAGCGCGATGTCGAGCTGCTGCTCGAAGGTCAGCGACCGCACGTACTCGGTCGAGCCCACCAGGCCCAGCTCCTCGGCGCCCCACCAGGCGAAGCGCACCGCGTTGTTCACCCGCGGCGAGCCGCCGAGGCTGAGCGCGGTCTCCAGCAGCGCGGCGCTGCCGGTGCCGTTGTCGTTGATGCCCGGGCCGACCTCGACGCTGTCGAGGTGCGCGCCCGCCATGACCACGTTGTCCTTGCGGCCGGTCGTGGTCTGGGCGATGACGTTGCGCGAGGGGCGCTGCTCGATGTGGAAGCGCATGTCGACGGTGGCCGAGCCGCCGGCGAGGCCGAACAGGGTGTCGCCGTCGGCGCGGCTGACGCCGCCGGTCGGGACGACGCCCTCGCCGACGGTCACGTTGGTCAGCGCGCCGTCGACGTTGTTGGCGATGAGCACCGCGACCGCGCCTGCGGCGTGGGCGTTCTTCGCCTTGATCTCGAAGGTGCACGAGCCGCGCCGGATCAGCGCGATGGCGCCGGTCATCGGCAGGCCCGCGAAGTCCGCGGCCTCGCAGCCGGGGGTCGTGTCCTGCGGGACGGCCACCAGCGGGCCGGTCACCCCGCCTGCGGGGGTCTGCGGCGACTCCTCCATCGGGATCGCCTGGACCTGGGTGGTCCCGACCTTGGCGAAGGCCGCGTCGTAGACCTGCACCGGGTAGGTGAACTCGGGGGTGGTGACGTCGTAGCCCGCCGCGCGCAGCTTGTCGGCGACGTAGTCGACGCTGGCGTCGTAGCCGGGGGTGCCCGCTGCGCGCGAGCCGCCGTTGCGGTCGGCGAGGCGCTGGAAGGCGATGAGGTGGCGGTTGATCCCGCTGACGGTGACCTTCTTGACCAGGTTCCTGGCGAGCGCGGGGCCGTCGGGCAGCTGCGCCTGCGCGCTCGCGGGCACCGAGGTGAACGCGAGGCCAGCACACGCCGCGAGCAGGACGGCTCCTGCCCTGACCGGTGTCCGGGTGGGCATAGTGAACTTCCCTTCGTGGGGGTGGAACGTGCCGGCCAAGATCCCCGACATTTCCGGCGTGCGTGACTCTGACCTGTGATCCGCTCGTGGTCAAGAGTTCAACTGCGACTGTGACCCGTCCGGGGTGCGATTACCGTATGTCCACATGCAGGCGATCACCATTTCCGCGCCCGGCGGACCGGAAGCGCTGGTCCGCTCGGCCGTACCCGATCCGACGCCCGGCCCCGGCGAGGTGCTGGTGCGCGTGGCCGCCACCGCGGTCAACCGGGCAGACCTCTTGCAGCGCAAGGGTTTCTACCCACCACCGCCCGGGGCATCGGAGATCCTCGGCTTGGAGTGCTCGGGAACCGTCGTGGCGCTGGGCCCCGGCGTCGAGTCCTGGTCCGTCGGCGACCAGGTGTGCGCCCTGCTGGCGGGCGGCGGCTACGCCGAACTGGTCGCGGTCCCGTCCGCCCAGCTCATGCCGGTGCCGTCCGGTGTGGACCTGGTGTCGGCGGCCGGGCTGCCCGAGGTGGCGTGCACCGTGTGGTCCAACGTGGTCCAGACGGCCCGGCTCGGCGTCGGCGAGACGCTGCTGGTGCACGGCGGGGCAGGCGGCATCGGCACGCACGCGATCCAGGTCGGAAAGGCGCTCGGGGCCACGGTCGCGGTGACCGCCGGTTCTGCCGAACGGCTCACCCGGTGCGCCGAATTGGGGGCCGACATCACGCTGGACTACCGCAGCAGCGCATTCGAAAAGGAAGTCGCCGCCGATGTCATCCTGGACAACATGGGCGCGAAATACCTCGCCCGGAATATCGCGGCGCTCAAGCGGGGCGGGCGGCTGGTCGTGATCGGCATGCAGGGCGGGGCCAAGGCCGAGCTCGACCTCGGGGCGCTGCTGGCTAAGAACGCGACGGTCACGGCGACGGGCCTGCGCTACCGGCCGGTCGCCGAGAAGGGCGTCATCTGCGCGGCGGTGGTGGAGCACGTGTGGCCGCTGGTCGCCGCGGGCGCGGTGCGGCCGGTGGTGCACGAGGTGCTGCCGCTGGAGCGCGCCGCCGACGCCCACCGGATGCTGGAGGAGGGCGGGGTGTTCGGGAAGCTGGTGCTAGCGGCTGAGGGCTGAGACGAGCTGGTCCACCTCGACGGCGGTGGTGTAGTGGGCCAGCCCCACCCGCACCGCGCCGCCGACCTCGCCGACCCCGAGCGTGGCGAACACCCCGGTCGGGGTGTCGTCGGCGAAGGCGCAGATGCCGTGCTCGGCCAGGTCCTCGACCACCTCGGCGGCCTTGCGGTCGGCCACGGTGAAGGCCAGCGCCGGGATGCGCCGCATGGCGTCGCCGATGACCATGACGTGCCGCAGCTGGCGCAGGTCGCCGATGAGCCGCGACAGCAGGCCCGCCTGGTAGCTCTTGGCCGAGCTGATCGAGGTGGCGATGCGCTCGCGGCGGGTGCCGGTGGCGGCGTCGTCGAGGTCGGCGAGGTAGTCGACGGAGGCGACCAGGCCCGCCAGCATCGGGTAGGCGTGGCCGCCGAGTTCGAGCCTGCGCGGGCCGGTGGCGCGCGGGTCCAGCGAGCTGGCGGGCAGCCGGTCGATGGCGGCCGGGTCGGCGAAGACCAGCGCGGCCACGGCGGGCCCGCCCCACGCGACGGCGGACAGGGCGATGACGTCGGCGCCGAGCGCGGCGATGTCCAGCGGCACGAACGGCGCGGCCGACGAGGCGTCGACGACGACGAAGGCGCCCTGCTCCTTGGCCTTGGCGATGATCTTGGGCAGGTCCGGGCGGGTGCCGACCGCGCCGGACGCGGCGGTCACGGCGACGACCTTCGTCCGCGGGGAGATGAGGTTCTCGTACTGCCACGCGGGCAGCTCGCAGGTCTCGATGTCGATCTCGGCCCAGCGCACGGTCGCGCCCGCCCGCTGGGCGACGCGCAGCCACGGCACGGTGTTGGCCTGGTGGTCCAACCGGGACAGGGCCACCTCGTCGCCCATCAGCCAGCGCTCCCCGTGCGCCTCGGCCAGCCGGTCCAGCAGCACGGCGGGGTTGGGGCCGAGCACGACCCCCGCCGCGTCGCCGTTGACCAGGTCGGCGACCGCGCGCCGGGCGGCGTCCTCGATCGCCTCGGCGCGCTGGGAGGCGGGGAAGAGCCCGCCGGGACCGGAGACGGGGGCGCGCAGCGCGGTGGAGACCGCGGTGGCCACCTGTTCGGGCACTTGCATGCCTGCCGGCGAGTCCAGGTGCACCCAGCCGTCACCCAGCGCGGGGAACAGCCCGCGAATTCGAGCGACGTCGAAGGCCATGCGCCACACCGTACGCAGGCCCGCCGTCGGTCGTTTCCCGGGTCCGCGCGGCGGCTACCCTCGCACCCATGAGCGAGCCCGGACAGCGCGACGACAGCAACGAGCAGGCCCACCACGTGATGGTCGTGGGCCCGGACGGCTCCCCGCTCGGCGCCGCCCGCATCAACGAGGACGGCTCCAGCGAGTCGGTGGGCGACATGGTGGAGCAGCCCGCCAAGGTCATGCGCATCGGCACCATGATCAAGCAGCTGCTGGAGGAGGTCAGGGCCGCCCCGCTGGACGAGGCCAGCCGCAACCGCCTCCGGGAGATCCACACCCGCTCCATCAAGGAGCTGGAGGACGGCCTGGCCCCCGAGCTGGTCGAGGAGCTGGAGCGGCTGTCGCTGCCGTTCACCGAGGGCGGCACGCCCTCCGACGCCGAGCTGCGGATCGCGCAGGCCCAGCTGGTCGGCTGGCTGGAGGGGCTCTTCCACGGCATCCAGACCGCGCTGTTCGCCCAGCAGATGGCCGCGCGCGTGCAGCTGGAGCAGATGCGCCGGGGCCTGCCGTCCGGGCAGGGCGCGACGCCGGACGGCCCGCACCTGCGCGGCACCGGCCAGTACCTCTAGGCCCGGTCCGCGTCAGCGCTGGTAGGCGGCGAAGCCCCGGGCGTCGGGGCCTGCGGTCCTGCGGTAGCCCGCGCCGGCGAACAGGCGGCGGGAGGCGGCGTTGTCCTCGTGGATGCGGGCGTGGACCCGCTGCCCCGCGACGGTGTCCTGGGCGGCTTCCAGGATCGGGCGGGCGAGGCCGCGCCCGCGCGCCTCGGGGGCGATGGTGATGCTGACCTCCACGCCGTCGGGGAGCGGGTCGAAGCGGACCACGCCGACGGGCGTGCCCGCCTCCTCGGCGATGAGCAGGTGCCGGTCCCGCGCCAGCCAGCGGCGGTGGTCCTCCGGGGAGACCGGGTCCGGGTTGAGCGACCAGCGGCGGGTGCCGGGGTCGTTGCGCCAGGCGAGGAGGCGCTCCGCGTCGGCCTGCGCGGCCGGGCGCAGGGTGAGCCGGGCGGCGGCGTTGAGGATGCGGCGCGCGCCCTGGCCGTCCACGACCTTGCCCGCCGCCGCGGCGAGGGCGACCCGGGCGGCGGGCGTCGTGAGCAGGTGGTGCAGCGTGCCCGCGGCGGAGTCGTCCAGCTCGCCCAGGCCAGCGGCCAGCCCGCGCTCGACGGCGGCGGTGTAGCCGGGCCGCTGGTTGTCGGCGATGACGGCCACGGCGGCGGGGACGCCCAGGCAGCAGAGTTCGAGCAGGGTGACGCCCGCGGCGCTGACCACCAGGTCGGCCTCGGCGAACAGGTCGGGCAGGTCCGGGCGCGGCCCGACGACCCGCACCCCCGGCCCGCCCGGGTCCACCGCCGCCGCGGAGACCACCAGCACGTCCAGCGCCAGCCCGGTCGCGCGCAGCGCGGCCAGCGCGGCCGACACGGCGCCCCCGGCGGCACCGCCGCCCATGGCCACCACCACGCGCGGCGGCGTGCCGGGGGCGCCGGAGCGGGCCGCCCGCCGCTCGCGGGCGGTGCGGACGGCGGCGCGCAGGGGGGCGTAGGCGGGACCGCGCAGGACCTCGGCGGACCCGTCGGCGGGACGGGGCTCGGGGGCGAGGGCGGGGTCGACGACCACGTCGGCGCGGCGGCGGCCGAAGGCGCCGTCCTCGATGGAGACCAATCGGATGTCGGGCGGGGTGACCGGGCCGTAGTGGTCGACGACGGCGATGTCCGCGTCGGGCCAGTCCGGGCGGATCTCCACGCCCAGCTCGGTGAGGCGGTCGACCAGCCAGTCCCCCGCGGTGAGGTCGCCGGTCAGCGTCACCGCCCAGCGGCGGGCCACGGCCTCCTCGGCGAGGGCGGCGCAGCGGGCGAGGTGGCCCACGCCGATGCCCGGCGAGGCGTCGGCCCGCAGGGCGAGCCTCACGGGGCGACCTGCTCGACGTGGCTGTTGCGGGCGGCGATGTCCGGGTTCGCGCGCAGGAAGGCCACGACCTCCCGCCACGACGGCTCGCCCAGCGCGGCCACCACGGCGTCGATGACCGCGGCGTCGGCCTCGGTGTCGAGGGTGACCCGCAGGTCCGCGGCCGCCGGGGCGGCGACCACGCCCGCGCAGCGGTGGCGCGGATCGGTGTAGACCCCGGACGTGACGTGCTCGCGGTGCGGGCCGACCGGGACCGCGGCCTGGGCGCGCAGCACGTCGACGCGCACGACCTCGGCGTCGTAGCCGCGGGGCAGGGTGCGCACGAGGGTGTTGCTGGCGTAGTCCAGCGACGGGTCCGCCCGCCACAGCCCGACCACCTGGTCGAGCAGGACGGGGTCGTGCAGGGGGCAGTCGGCGGTGATGCGCAGGACGGCGTCGCACGGGTGGCGGTCGACCGCCACCAGGAACCGGCCCAGCACGTCCTCCAGCGGGCCGCGCACGACGTCGACGCCCCAGTCGCGGGCGGCGATGGGGTCGTCGGACGGGTCGTCGGAGGTGGCGATGACCACCCGGTCGACGGCCGCCCGCCGGGCCGCCCGCACGGCCCACTCCAGCACCGGCCTGCCGCCGAGGTCGCGCAGGACCTTGCCGGGCAGCCGGGAGGAGGTCATCCGGGCCTGGATTACGGCGTTCACACGCACGGATGCCATGATTGCGCACCCGCTGACGAACCGAGGCCGAGGGTGGACATGCTCCAAGGCGCCAACATCCTGCTGACCGGCGGCACCGGCTCCTTCGGCCGGGCCTTCATCGCCCACGCGCTGGCCGAGCTCGACCCGGCGAAGGTGATCGTGCTCAGCCGCGACGAGCTCAAGCAGTACGAGGCGCGCAAGGAGTTCGGCGACGACCCGCGGCTGCGCTGGTTCATCGGCGACATCCGCGACCGGCGGCGGCTGGAGCGGGCGATGCGCGGGGTGGACTACGTGGTGCACGCGGCCGCGCTCAAGCAGGTCGACACCGGCGAGTACAACGCCTTCGAGTTCGTGCAGACCAACGTGCACGGCTCGCAGAACGTCATCGAGGCCGCCATCGACTGCGGGGTCAAGCGGGTCGTGGCGCTGTCGACGGACAAGGCGTCGAGCCCGATCAACCTCTACGGCGCCACCAAGCTGTGCGCCGACCGCATGTTCATCAGCGCCAACCACTACGCCGCCGGGCACCCCACCCGCTTCGCCGTCGTGCGCTACGGCAACGTGATGGGCTCGCGCGGCAGCGTGATCCCGTTCTTCCGGAAGCTGGCCGAGCGCGGCGAGTCGCTGCCGATCACCGACAAGCGGATGACCCGGTTCTGGATCACCCTCGACCAGGCGGTGCAGTTCGTGGTCGACAGCTTCGCGCTGATGCGCGGCGGCGAGCTGTACGTCCCGCGCATCCCGAGCATGCGCCTGGTCGACCTGGCCAGGGTGATCGCCCCGAACTGCCCGATGCACGAGATCGGCGTGCGGCCCGGGGAGAAGCTGCACGAGGAGATGATCGCCCCCGACGACGCCCGCAGGACGCTGCTGCACGGCGACCGCTACATCGTCATGCCGCACATCGCGGGCTGGGGCTACGAGCCGCCCGCGGCGGGCGTGCCCGTGCCGGAGGGCTTCGCCTACCGCTCGGACACCAACGACCTCTGGCTGGACGACGAGGCGCTCCGCGACCTGGTCGCGCGGCATGGCTGAGCCGCTGCCGTACGGGCGCCAGTCCGTCGACGAGTCCGACATCGCCGCGGTCGCGGCGGTCCTGCGCGGCGACTGGCTGACCACCGGGCCCGCGGTCGCGCGGTTCGAGGCCGACCTGGCGGAGTGGACCGGGACGCCCGCGGTGGCCGTCACCTCCGGCACCGCGGCCCTGCACACCGCCTACGCGGCCGCCGGGGTCGGCCCCGGCGACGAGGTGGTGTGCGCGCCGATGACGTTCGTCGCCACCGCGGCCACCGCCGCCCTGCTCGGCGCGCGGGTGGTCTTCGCCGACGTCGAGGACGAGACGCTGACCCTGGACCCGGCCGCCGTCGAGGTGACCGCCCGGACCCGGGTCGTGGCCGCCGTCGACTACGCGGGCCACCCCGCCGACTACGCCGCCCTGCGCCGGGTCAGCGGGGACGCCCTGCTGCTGGCCGACGCCGCGCACTCCGTCGGCGGGACCTGGGCGGGCCGCCCGGTCGGCTCGCTGGCCGACCTGACCACGTTCTCGTTCTTCCCCACCAAGAACCTCACCACGGCCGAGGGCGGCGCGGTGGCCACCGCCGACCCGGGCCTGCTGGCCGCGGCCCGCCGCTTCCGCAACCACGGCCTGGTCCGCGACCCCGCCGAGCAGCGCCACCCCGACGAGGGCGGCTGGCACCAGGAGGTGCACGGGTTCGGCCTCAACTACCGGCTGCCGGACGTGCTGTGCGCCCTGGGCAGCAGCCAGCTCCGGCGCCTGCCCGCCTTCAAGGCCCGCCGCGCCGCCATCGTCGACCGCTACCAGGAGGGCCTGGCCGACGTGCCCGGGCTGCGGCTGCCCACCCGCCACCCCGACGCCGACCCGGTCTGGCACCTCTACGCGGTGCGCGTGCTGGAGGGCCGCCGCCGGGCCCTGTACGACCACCTGCGGGCCGCGGGCATCGGGGTGCAGGTGAACTACATCCCCGCCTACTGGCACCCGGTCTTCGCCGACCTGGGCTACCGGCGCGGGCTGTGCCCGGTCGCCGAGCGGTTCTACGCCGAGCAGCTGTCCCTGCCGCTGTTCCCCGACCTCGCCGACGCCGACGTGGACCGGGTCATCGAGGCCGTCCGCGGCTTCTTCGGCGCCTAGACCAGGTCCCAGCTCAGCGGCGTCCCGCGGGCGACGTCGGTGGTGAACGTCCGCCCGAGCACGGTCGGCAGCGCCGCGGGCGGCAGCCCGCCCGCCGGGCGGATCGAGCGCACGTTCTCCGGGGTGACGGCATCGCCTGCCCGCACGTCGGCCACGACGTAGAGCGAGCGGCGCAGCCGCAGGCCCTCCCGCTCGCTGGGCCGCGGCCCGATCCGCGCCGTCCCCAGCGCCGACCAGGCCCGCTCGCTCTCCACCACCAGCGCGGCCAGCTCGGCGGGCTCCAGGGAGAAGGCGCTGTCCACGCCGCCGTCGGCGCGCGAGAGCGTCACGTGCTTCTCGATGAGGCACGCGCCGAGGGCGACCGCGGCCAGCGGGGCGCCGATGCCCGGGGTGTGGTCGGACAGCCCGACCAGCGCGCCGGTGGCGGCGGCCAGCAGCGGCAGGCCGCGCAGGTCGCTCTCGCCCGGGTCGGCCGGGTAGGACGCCGTGCAGCCCAGGACGACGAGCTGGTCGTTGCCCGCGGCGCGGGCGGCGGACACCGCCGCGGAGATCTCGGCCAGCGTCCCCATCCCGGTGGAGATGAGCAGCGGCTTGCCGGTGCGGGCGCACGCCTCGATCAGCGGCAGGTCGACCAGCTCCGACGAGGCGATCTTGTAGGCGGGGGCGTCCAGCGACTCCAGCAGCTCGATGGCCGAGGCGTCGAACGGGCTGGAGAACACCACCAGCCCGCGCTCCCGCGCCCGCTCGAACAGCGGGCCGTGCCACTCCCACGGCGTGTGCGCCCGCTGGTAGAGCGAGTGCAGCGTCTCCCCGCCCCACAGCTGGTGCCCGTCGGAGACCCGGAACTCGGGCCGGTCGACGTCGATGGTGATGGTGTCGGCGGTGTAGGTCTGGAGCTTGAGCGCCTGGGCCCCGGACGCCGCGACCGCGTCCACGATCTCCAGCGCCCGGTCCAGCGAGCCGTTGTGGTTGCCCGACATCTCCGCCACCACGAACGGGCGGTGGTCGGGGCCGATCGGGTGCCCGCCGATGCTCAGCCCGCTCATGCGAGCCGGTCCTCCAGGCTGCCCAGGCGCTCCTCGTACTGGGCGATGCCGGTCAGCCGGACGCGGATCTGGGCGTGCTCGCGGCGGATCTCCTCGATCAGCGAGCGGGCCTGCGCGACCTCCTCCGGCGCCCCGGCGGGCACGCCCGCGAGCAGATCGTCGATCCCGGCCATGCGCGCCTCGATGGCGGCGATCTGCGGGATCATCCGCTCGACCTCGCCCGCGGTCCAGCCGTGCAGCCGCTCCACCTCGGCCAGCCTGCGCTCGTGCTCGTCGATGCGGCGGGCGTGCTCGTCGGCGCGCCGGTCGTGCTCGGCGATGCGGTGCCCGACGGCCAGATCGATCCGGAAGTCGATCAGCCGGGCGATCCGGTCGGACACTCGGCCGCGCACGGCGGCCACCGTTTCCCGCATGGGGTTCCCCTCAACGAAGCAGCCGGGTGCGGCTGGTCTTGGTCCACGAGTCGAGCAGCCTGCCCTCGGCCGCGATCCGGTGCTCCGGGCCGACGATGCACGAGTCACCGGCCGCGTGCTCCCACGCGGTCTGGTTCGGGTCGTCGATGAAGGAATAGCCGGTGAGCAGCAAGTCGGCGTCCGGGTAGCAGGTGCGGGCGATCCAGGCGGCCATTGTCCCGGTGGTCGCCCACGCCGCCTCCGACCGGGTGGGGATGCCCACCGCGTCCGACAGCGGCAGGGTGACCTCCCGGTTCGACACCGGCACCAGGCCCAGGTCCGGCGGCCACCAGCCGGGCAGCCCGGCGGGCTCCCAGTGCAGCCTGCCCGGCTCCACCATCAGGTAGAGCCTGCGGCGGTAGTCCCGGAACAGCCACTTCGTGGCCCGCACCGCCCGGTTGAACACCACGACGTGGCAGGCGCTGCCGACCGTCGGCGGCGCGCCCGGCTCGTCCAGCACGAAGCCGTTGACGCGGATGACCAGGTCGCAGGCGTCGACGGCCTTCGCGCGGTCGGCGTCCGGGGCCATCGGCATGTTGCCGACCACGGCCACCGAGCGCGGACCCGGGTGTTCGGCGTAGGCGTCGAGCAGTTGCCTGAGCAGGCTGGACGCACCGGTGATGGGGACCACAGGCGGGAAGCTACCCCACCTGACCGGGGCCGGGACAGGTAGCACCGACCGCGCACAACCGGGTGACTTCCCGCCGGTACGCTCGTACCCCGTGCAAGCAACCAGCGTGGTGGAGGAGCCGCCGGTGACCGTGGTTCACGCCGGACGGAACTTCCCGGCGGCCATCTCCGACATCCGCCGCGGCTTCGGCCAGCGCGAGCTGTGGGCCTATCTGGGCTGGCAGGACATCAAGCAGCGGTACCGGCGCTCGGTCATCGGGCCGCTGTGGATCACCCTGAGCATGGCCGTCACCGCGGCCGGTCTGGGCCTGCTCTACTCCCAGCTGTTCAACATCGCCATCGGCACGTTCCTGCCCTACCTGACGGTCGGGTTCATCGTCTGGAACTTCGTGCTCGGCTGCATGGTGGAGGGCTCGGACACCTTCATCTCCAACGAGGGCCTGATCAAGCACCTCCCGGCGCCGCTGACGGTGTACGCGCTGCGCACGGTGTGGCGGCTGACCCTGATGTTCGCCCACAACCTGCTGGTCTACTTCGTCGTCCTGGCCATCTTCTTCGGCGAGCTGTCGCGCGATGGCTACCTCCTGCACCCGAACGGCACCCCGCAGCCCGGCGTGGACTGGACGATCATCACCGCCGTCCCGGCGTTCGCGCTCATCGCCATCAACGGCACCTGGGTCGCCCTGCTGTTCGGCATCATCAGCACGCGCTACCGGGACATCCCGCAGGTGGTGAACGCGCTGACGCAGCTGCTGTTCTTCATCACCCCGATCGTGTGGCCGGTCGACATCCTGGCGGAGAAGTTCAAGGAGACCGGCAGCTGGCAGATGCTGGTCGCCGAGCTGAACCCGCTCTACCACTTCATCCAGATCCTGCGCGCCCCCCTGATCGGCAGCCAGCAGAGCTGGCACCACTGGGTTGTGGTGCTGGCCATCACCGTGGTGGGCTGGGGACTGGCACTGCTGGCAATGCGCAACTACCGCGCACGAGTTTCCTACTGGGTCTGAGCGAGGCTTGACGACATGGTCAACATCGAGGTCGCCAACGCCTCCGTCGACTTCCCCATCTTCGACGCCAAGACGCGGTCGCTGAAGAAGGCCGTGCTGGGCAAGGTCGGCGGGAAGATCGGCACCGAGGCGCGGGTGCCCATCATCGAGGCGCTGCACGACATCAGCCTGAGCCTGAAGGAGGGCGACCGGGTCGCCCTGGTCGGGCACAACGGCGCGGGCAAGTCCACGCTGCTGCGGCTGCTGTCGGGCATCTACGAGCCCACCCGGGGCACCGCGCGGATCAACGGCAAGATCGCCCCGGTGTTCGACCTCGCGGTCGGCATGGACCCGGAGATCTCCGGCCTGGAGAACATCATGATCCGGGGCCTGTTCCTGGGCATGACCCGCAAGGAGATGGAGGCCCGGGTCGAGGACATCTCCCAGTTCACCGAGCTGGGCGACTACCTGCACCTGCCGCTGCGCACCTACTCCACCGGCATGCGCGTGCGCCTGGCGCTGGGCGTGGTCACCTCGATCGACCCGGAGATCCTGCTGCTGGACGAGGGCATCGGCGCGGTGGACGCGGCGTTCATGGCCAAGGCCAGGGACCGCCTGGTCGACCTGGTCCGCCGGTCGGGCATGCTGGTGTTCGCCTCGCACTCCGACGACCTGCTGTTCGAGCTGTGCGACACCGCGATCTGGATGGACGAGGGCCGGATCAAGATGCACGGCTCGCTGCGCGAGGTGCTCACGGCCTACAAGGGCCGCGACCCGTTCGAGCACATGAGCACGGAGACCCTGGAAAGGCTCGGCCAGACCGGATGAACACCGACGCGCAGCTCCCCGCAGGTTCGGTCGTGGCCGTGGTGGTCACCAGGCACCGCCGGGCGCTGCTCGCCGACTCGCTGAAGATGGTGGCCGCCCAGACCCGCCTGCCGGACCACCTGATCGTGGTGGACAACGGCCCGGACGACCCGGCGCGCGACATCGTGGAGAGCTGCGGGCTGCCCGCCACCTACCTGCCATCGCACCGCAACCTGGGCGGCGCTGGCGGGTTCGCGCTGGGCATGCTGCACGCGCTGGCGATGGGCGCCGAGTGGGTCTGGCTGGCCGACGACGACGGGCGCCCGGCCGACGAGAACGTGCTGGCGGTGCTGCTGGAGGTCGCCGAGGCGCGCGGCCTGGCCGCGGTGTCGCCGGTGGTGACCAACATCGAGACCCCCGAGCGGCTGGCCTTCCCGCTGCGCCGCGGGCTGACCTGGAAGCGCACCGCCCGCGAGCTGGGCGCGGACTTCCTGCCGGGCATCGCGTCGCTGTTCAACGGGGCGCTGTTCCGGGCGTCGACGCTGGACGTGGTGGGCGTGCCGGACTACCGGCTGTTCTTCCGCGGCGACGAGGTGGAGGTGCACCGGCGGCTGGTGCGCTCGGGCCTGCCGTTCGGCACCTCGCTGCGGGTGGCCTACCTGCACCCGGACGGGTCCGACGAGTTCAAGCCGATGCTGTTCGGCAAGCTGCACGCCCAGGACCCGGAGAACGAGGTCAAGCGGTACTACACCTACCGCAACCGCGGGTACCTGATGGCCCAGCCGGGCATGCGGCGCATCGGGCTGCTGGAGGTCGTGCGGTTCGGGCTGTACTTCATCGGCACCAAGCGCGACCCGAAGGCGTTCCTGGACTGGCTGAAGCTGGTCCGCAAGGGGCGGCGGGAGCAGTTCTTCCGGATCTGATTCCGCCCTGGGCGGATCCGCCAGGGGCGAACCCGGCTTGCCCCGGGCCCGGCGGCGTGGTCGAGTTCGGATCATGAGCAACCACGCGCTGATCCTGCACCTGGCCGGCCGCGCCGAGCCGCTGGTGTTCGCCCTGTCCGACAAGTCCGCCAAGAGCCTGATGTCGCGTTTGCCGGTGCTGATGGGCTCCGGCGGGGTGGACAGCCCCGAGCTGGCCGACGGCCGGACGGTGGCGATCAACTTCGGTCTGGTGGCCACGGCCCACATCGATGAGCTGCCGCTCAACCAGCAGGCCTACGGCAGCCCGCGCCGCGGGACGGGCTTCGGCGGCTGAGCGCGGGCTAGGCCCGGAAGACGACCGTCCGCAGCAGGACGAAGTTGATCGCGGTGGCCAGGCCCTGGGCGACCGCCCAGGCCACCGCGTAGGCCAGGGCGAAGTCCGGCAGCAGGGCCAGCACCAGCGCGTTCGCCCCGACGTTGACGAAGAACGTCGTGGTGTAGAGCAGGGCGAACCCGCCGACCTGGGCCGCCCCGCCGGTGCGCGCCCCGGTGAAGGTGAAGCGGCGGTTGAGGAAGTACGCCGTCGTGGTGCCCGCGATGAAGCTGAGCGCCTTGGCCGCGTGCACCCACAGCCCGGCCTGCAGCAGCAGCCAGTACACCCCGAAGTCGACCAGCGCGCAGAAGCCGCCGACCAGGACGAAGCGCACGAGCTGCTGGACGAGCCCGTGCCGGGCGCTGACCTCGGCCACAGTTCCCTCCTCAGACGCCGCACCAGTCTAGGCGGGCCGCTTGGCTACCCTTGGCGCGGTGGACAGCTTCGAGACCCGCACGCTGACCGGCTGGGGGCGCACGGCGCCCTCGGCGGCGCTGGTCGCCGCACCGCGCACCCCCGACGAGGTCGTCGCCGCGGTGGCGCGGGCAGGCGGGCGCGGGGTCATCGCCCGCGGGCTGGGCCGCTCCTACGGCGACCCGGCGCAGAACGCGGGCGGCCTGGTCCTGGACATGACCGGCCTGCGCCGCATCCACTCCATCGACGCGGCCAGCGGCGTCGCCGTGCTGGACGCGGGCGTCGACCTGGACCGGCTGATGCGCGCCGCGCTGCCGTTCGGGCTGTGGGTGCCGGTGCTGCCGGGCACCCGGCAGGTCACCGTCGGCGGGGCGATCGGCTGCGACATCCACGGCAAGAACCACCACTCGACGGGCAGCTTCGGCAACCACGTGCGGTCGATGGACCTGCTCACCGCCGACGGGTCGGTCCGCACGATCACCCCGGCCAGCGACCCGGAGCTGTTCTGGGCGACCGTGGGCGGGATGGGGCTGACCGGCGTCATCCTGCGCGTGGAGCTGCAGCTCAAGCACGTCGAGAGCGCCTACTTCGTCGTCGACACCGACCGCACGTCCGATTTGGACGAGACGCTGGCGCTGTTCTCCAACGGCTCCGACGACGGCTACGACTACTCGATGGCCTGGTTCGACTCCATCTCCACCGACGGGCGGCTCGGCCGCGCGGTGTTCTCCCGCGGCTCACTGGCCACAGTGGACCAGCTGCCGGTGAAGAAGCGGCGCGACCCGCTGCGCTTCGACGCCCCGCAGCTGCTCACCCTGCCCGACGTGTTCCCCAACGGCCTGGCCAACAAGCTGACCTTCCGCGCGCTCGGCGAGCTGTGGTACCGCAAGGCGCCCAAGCGCGGCCGCGGGCAGATCCAGAACCTGACGGCGTTCTACCACCCGCTGGACCTGTTCGGGGAGTGGAACCGGGCCTACGGGACCAACGGGTTCCTGCAGTACCAGTTCATCCTCCCGTTCGACCAGGACGCCGCGCTGCGCCACATCGTCCGCCGGGTCGCCGAGTCCGGGCACGTGTCATTCCTCAACGTGCTCAAGCGGATGGGCGAGGCCAACCCGGCCCCGCTGTCGTTCCCGCGTCCGGGGTGGACGATCACCGTCGACTTCCCGATCAAGGCGGGGCTGCGGGAGTTCTGCGACGAGCTCGACGAGCTGGTGCTGGCCGCGGGCGGGCGGCTGTACCTGGCGAAGGAGTCGCGCACCGCGCCGGAGACCTTCCACCGCATGTACCCGCGGCTGGACGAGTGGCGCAAGACCCGCGCCGCCGTCGACCCCGACGGGCTGTTCACCTCCGACCAATCACGAAGGCTGGGACTTTGATCAACGCAGTGGGCACCCCGCAGTCGATGCTGCTGCTCGGCGGCACCTCCGAGATCGGCCTGGCCATCGCCGAGCACTACCTGGCCGCGGGCCCGATGGCGGTCGTGCTGGCCGCGCGGCCCTCGGCCCGGCTGGACGAGGCCGCCGAGAAGCTGCGCGGGCTGGGCGCGACCGTCCGCACCGTCGCCTTCGACGCGCTGGACACCGGCTCGCACCCGAAGGTGGTCGACGAGGCGTTCGCCGACGGCGACATCGACCTGGCCGTGGTGGCCTTCGGCCTGCTCGGCGACCCGGAGAAGGCGTGGCAGGACCACGCGACCGGGGTCGAGCTGGCCCAGGTCAACTACACCGCGCCGGTGTCGGTGGGCATCGCCCTGGCCGAGCGGATGCGCAAGCAGGGCCACGGCGCGATCGTGGCGCTGTCCTCGGTGGCCGGGGAGCGGGTCCGCCGCTCCAACTTCGTCTACGGCTCCACCAAGGCCGGCTTCGACGGCTTCTACCTCGGCCTCGGCGAGGCCCTGCGCCCGCACGGCGTGCACGTCACGGTCGTGCGGCCGGGCTTCGTCCACTCGAAGATGACCGCCGGTCTCAAGCCCGCGCCGATGGCCACCACCCCGGCCAAGGTCGCCGAGATCACCGCCGCGGCCGTCCGCGGCCGCAAGGAGCTGGTGTGGGCCCCGGCCCCGTGGCGGTTCGTCATGTCGGCGCTGCGGCACGTGCCCCGGCCGGTCTTCCGCAAGCTGCCCATCTGACCCCGCCAGAGGTGGGATGACCTGCGCCGATCGCCGTCGGTGAGCCCTTCGGCGACCCGGTGGTGTGACAGAATCGACAGGTGCGGATCCTGGTCCTGGGACCGCCTGCCGTCGTGGCGGGCGGGGTCGAGGTCAACCTCGGCGGTCCCAAGCCCAAGGCGCTGCTGGCCGCGCTGGTGCAGCACGCCGGGCGGGTCGTGGCCGTGGAGCGGCTGGTGGACCTGCTCTGGGACGACGCGCCGCCGCAGTCGGCGACCGCGCTGGTGCACACCTACATCTCCCTGCTGCGCCGCGGGCTGGCCGCGGCCGGGCGCAAGGACGCGCTGGTCACCCGCTCCCCCGGCTACCAGCTCGTGGTCGACCCCGACGAGGTCGACGCCGCGGCGTTCGACCGGCTGCTCGGCGCGGCCCGCGCGGCCGAGCGCGCCGGGGACGCCGCCGCCGCGGGGCGCGGCTACGCGCAGGCGCTGGAGCTGTGGCGCGGACCGGCCTGCGGCGGGGTGGACGCCCGCTTCGCCGAGCGCTGGCGGGCCGCGCTCGGCGAGGACCGGCTCAGCGCCGAGGACGGCCTGGCGCGGTCCCTGCTGGAGCTGGGCCGGGCCGAGGAGGCCGCGGCGCGGCTGCAGCGGGTGGTCGCCTGCCAGCCGCTGCGCGAGGACAGCCGCGCGCTGCTGATGCGCGCCCTGCACGAGGCGGGCAGGCAGGCCGACGCGCTGGAGGTCTACCGGACCGGGCGGCGGCTGCTGCTCGACGAGCTGGGCATCGAGCCG
Organism: Actinokineospora sp. NPDC004072; assembly: GCF_053604195.1. Classification (NCBI taxonomy): domain Bacteria; kingdom Bacillati; phylum Actinomycetota; class Actinomycetes; order Pseudonocardiales; family Pseudonocardiaceae; genus Actinokineospora; species Actinokineospora sp. NPDC004072. The sequence goes on from NZ_JBSGHB010000003.1 coordinate 318,664, forward strand.
GGCGAGCGGCTGCGCGCCCTGCACGCCGCGATCCTGGACGGCTCGGTGGCCCCGCAGGCGCCCGCCCAGCCCGACCCGGCGCCGCGCACGCTGCCGCCGGACATCGGCGACTTCACCGGCCGGGAGGACGCGCTGGCGACCCTGCTGGCCATCGGCGAGCAGCGCGGCGGCGCGGGCACGGCGACGCCCACGGTCGTGGTGTCCGGCTTCGGCGGGGCGGGCAAGTCCGCGCTGGCGGTGCACGCCGCCCACCTGCTGCGCCACCGCTACCCCGACGGGCAGCTCTTCGCCGACCTGCGCGGCGCCGAGCGCGACCTGGACGCCTTCGAGGTGCTCGGCCGGTTCCTGACCGCGCTCGGCGTCGAGGAGCTGCCCGCCTCCCTGGACGAGCGGGTCGAGGCGTACCGGCAGCGGGTGGCCGGGCGGGCGCTGGTCGTGCTGCTGGACAACGCCCGCAGCGAGCACCAGGTGCGCGCGCTGCTGCCCGGCGCGCCGCGGTGCCTGGTGCTGATCACCAGCCGCTCGCGGCTGGCCGGTCTGGCGGGCACCGAGTCGATCGAGCTGGGCTTCCTCGACCAGCGCAGCGCGGTGGAGATGCTGGGCAAGGTGGTCGGCCCCGACCGGGTGGCCGCCCAGCCCGCCGCCGCGGCGCGCATCGCCGAGCTGTGCGGCGGGGTGCCGCTGGCCATCCGGGCGGCCGGGGCCAAGCTGCGCGCCCGCCCGCACTGGCCGCTGAAGTCGCTGGCCGACCGGCTCTCCGACGAGCGCCGCAGGCTCGACGAGCTGGCCGTCGGCGACCTGGCCATCCGGTCGAGCCTGGCGCTGAACTACGCCGACCTCGACGCCGCCCAGCGCCGCGCCTTCCACCTGCTGTGCCTGCTCGACCTGCCCGACTTCGGCTGGTGGGTCGCCGCGCCGCTGCTGGACGTCGACCCGGCCACCGCCGAGGACGTGGTGGAGCGGCTGGTCGACCTGCGGCTGCTGGACGTCGCGTGCGTCGACAGCATCGGCCGGGTCCGCTACCGCTTCCACGACCTGGTGCAGCTCTACGGCGCCGAGCAGGCGGCCCAGGAGCCGCCCGAGGTGGTGGCCGCGGCGCTGACCAGGACGCTGGGCGCCTGGATGGCGCTGGTCGAGGCCGCGTCGCGGCGGCTGCCCCGGGTCACGCTGGGCCTTCCCCCGCTCTACACCAGCGACTGCTCGGTGGACCCGCGGCTGGTCGCCGAGGCCGAGGAGAACCCGGTCGAGTGGTTCAAGTCGGAGACCGCGGCCGTGGTGCGCGCCGTGGAGCGCGGCCACGAACTGGGCATCGACGGCATGACCACGCTGCTGATCACCTCGCTGCTGACCTCGCCGTTCGCCGCGCGCAACGAGTTCGACGGCTGGCAGCGCACCCACGAGGTCGCCCTGGCCGCCGCGCGGGCGGGCGGCGACCGGCGGGCCGAGGCGGTGGTGCTGGCCGGGCTGGGGCAGATGCACTACGAGAAGGACGACTTCGCCGCCGCCGACGCGCACTTCCGGCTGGCGCACGCGCAGGCGGTGGCCGTCGCCGACCGGCCGGTGCAGGCCATCGCCCTGGTCGGCCTGGGCACGGTGGCCCGCGACGTCGGCGAGTTCGCGAAGGCGCGCGCCGACCTGGCCGCCGCGGCGGCGATCGGGGGCGACTGCGTGGTCGCCGCGGCCCGCTACGGCCTGGGCGCGATCGAGCGCGACCACGGCGACATCGCCGCGTCGGTCGCGCACTTCACCGCCGCCATCGGGCTCTACCAGCGCATCGGGGACCGGCGCGGGGAGGCGCTGGCGCTGCGCGGGCTGGGTCTGTGCCACCGGGCGCGCGGGGAGTACGAGCCCGCCGCGCGGCTCAGCGCCGACGCCGCGGCCATCCTGCTGGCCACCGGCGACGACCTCGGCGCCACCTACGCCCACCAGTCCTGGGCCAAGGCGAGCCTGCGGCTGGGCGTGGCCGACGGGGTGGCCGAGGCGCTGGCGGGCTGCCTGGAGGTGTGCGCCCGCAGGCGCGACCGCTTCGGCGTCGCGCTGGTGACCCGCACGCTCGGGGAGTACCACCTGGCCACCGGCGACCCGGGGCACGCCCGGGAGCTGCTGGCCGACGCGCTGGCCCGGTGGGGCGAGCTGGACCTGGCCATCTGGCAGGCCCGGACGCTGCGCGACCTGGCCGCGGCCGACCCGGAGAACGCCGACAAGCACTGGCGGCGGGCCATCGAGCTGTTCACCGCCGTGCCCACCCGCGAGCTCGACGAGCTCGCCCGGCTCACCCCGCAGCGGTGGCTGGACACCGTGCGCGCCCCGTACCACCTATAGGTCCCCTTTAGACCGGCGCGGCGGCCTTGGAGCGCGCCTGTAGGCCCGGGCGGCAGAGTGGTCCTCGTACCCACCGCGAAGGGAAGGCAGGATGTCCGCCCAGCGCTTCGACCTCGGCCCGGCGATCAGCCGCGGGGAGATCGTCGAGCGGGCGGAGAGCTGGCTGCGCCCTCCGGTGCCGTACGGGGAGCACCGGTTCCACCAGAACGAGTACGGGATCTACCGCACCGACTGCTCGGGCTACGTCTCGATGGCCTGGGGGTTGCCGGGGGTGCCACCCTCCCGGCACGGCGGGCTCGACAACGCGGGGCTGGCCAGGGTCAGCGTCGTGGTCGCCAAGGGGGAGCTGCGCGCGGGGGACGCGCTGCTCGCGACCACCGGCGTCGGCTCGGTCATCTTCCACGAGTGGGCCGACGTCGAGCACGAGCACTACTGGGGGTTCGAGCAGTCGCCGGAGGGGACCGCGCACCGGCGGATGGCGTTCCGCCCGTGCGCGGCCGGGTTGCGGCCCAGCCGCTACCTGCGGGTGATCACGCCGGGGTGGGACCGGGTGGGCGGGGGAGCCCGACGGGGAGCGGGCTCCCCCGCCCGACTACAGGAAGACCGATAGCGCCAGGCAGCCGATCCAGGACACGCCGAGGACCTGCAGGACCCGGTCCTTGAGCGCGATCTCCTCCGGCTCGCCCGCGTTGCCCTGGTCGACGTCGACGGCGTAGCGCAGCACCGCGATGACGAACGGGACGATCGAGACCACCGCCCAGATCGAGTCGGACTGGCTGGCGCGCAGCTCGAAGGCCCACAGCGAGTACGTGGTGATCATGATGGCGGCCGAGGTCGCCCAGACGAAGCGCAGGTAGCTGGCGCTGTACTTGCGCAGCGACGCGCGGATCTGGGCGCCGGTCTTCTCGAACAGCACGACCTCGGCGTAGCGCTTGCCCGCGACCATGAACAGCGAGCCGAACGCGGCGACCAGCAGGAACCACTGCGACAGCGGGATCTCGGCCGCGACGCCGCCCGCCGTCGCCCGCAGCAGGAAGCCGGAGGCGACGATGCACAGGTCGACCACCGTCTGGTGCTTGAGCCCGAGGCAGTAGCCCAGCTGCACCGCGGCGTAGACGCCCAGCACGATCAGCAGCCGCCAGCCCGCGAGCAGGCCGACGGCCATCGACGCGGCGAACAGCACCGCCGCGCCCGCGTAGGCCACCGGGACCGGCACCACGCCCGCGGCGATCGGCCGGTTGCGCTTGGTCGGGTGGGCCCGGTCGGCCTCCACGTCGATGGCGTCGTTGACCAGGTACACCGCCGAGGACACCAGGCAGAACGCGGCGAAGGCGATCGCCGCGTCCACCAGCACCGCGCTCTCGAAGATCCGGCCCGCGGCGAACGGCGCCGCCAGGACCAGGACGTTCTTCACCCACTGGCGCGGGCGGGCGGTGCGCACGAGCCCGCCGACCAGCCCGCCGCGCGGCTGCGCCACGGCCTGCGCCCTGCTCATGCCCGGCCCCGCAGCCGCCTGCGCAGCAGCCCGCCGACGACCGCGCCCAGCACCGACCCGGCGACCACGTCGCTGGGGTAGTGCACGCCGAGCACCAGCCGCGACACCAGCATCGGCGGCACCAGGACCGGGACCAGCGGCTTGCCGGTCAGCCCGGAGTACAGCACCGCGGCCGCCGTGGTCGAGGTGGCGTGCGACGACGGGAAGCTGAGCCTGCTGGGCGTGCCCACCAGGACCTGCACCGACGGGTCGCTCGGCCGCTGCCTGCGCACCACCCGCTTGACCGCGATGGACGCCGCATGCGCGGCGACCACCCCGGCGGAGGCGATCAGCCAGTCGCGGCGGCGGTCGCGGTCCAGCGCCGCGCCGACCAGACCCAGCGCGAACCAGCCCGCGCTGTGCTCGCCGAAGTGCGACAGCCCGCGCGCCGCCTTGACCACGCCCGGGCGCGCGATGGCGCCCTGCACGCGGCTCAGCGCCGCGGTCTCGCGGGAGACCCGCGGCGCGCCGTCCAGCAGTTCCATCGCGGCCATGTCGTCCTCAGTCCAGGGAGCCGTCGAGGGGGGCGCCCGAGGTCAGGTGCGGGGCGACCTTGTTGTCGAACACCGACAGCGCCGACCCGATGGCCATGTGCATGTCGAGGTACTGGTAGGTGCCCAGGCGCCCGCCGAAGAGCACGTTGCGCTCGGCGGCCTCGCGCTTGGCCCGCTCGCGGTAGCGGGCCAGCTTGTCGCGGTCCTCGGGGGTGTTGATCGGGTAGTACGGCTCGTCGCCGGACTCGGCGAAGCGCGAGTACTCCCGCACGATGACCGTCTTGTCGGTCGGGTAGTTCGTCCGCTCCGGGTGGAAGTGCCGGAATTCGTGGATGCGGGTGTAGGGCACGTCGCGGTCGTTGTAGTTCATGACCGAGGTCCCCTGGAAGTCGCCGGTGGGCACGACCTCCATCTCGAAGTCCAGCGTCCGCCAGCCGAGCTCGCCCTCGGCGTAGTCGAAGTAGCGGTCGACCGGTCCGGTGTAGACCGTCGGGGTGCCAGCGGGGATCTGGTCGCGCACGTCGAAGTAGTCGACGTTGAGCCGCACCTCGATGTTCGGGTGGTCGGCCATCTTCTCCAGCCAGGCGGTGTACCCGTCGACCGGCAGGCCCTCGTAGGTGTCGGTGAAGTACCGGTTGTCGAAGGTGTAGCGCACCGGCAGCCGGGTGATGATCGCCGCGCTGAGCGCCTTCGGGTCGGTCTGCCACTGCTTGGCGGTGTAGCCCTGGATGAACGCCTCGTAGAGGGGGCGCCCGACCAGCGAGATCGCCTTCTCCTCCAGGTTCTGGGCGTCCTCGGTCTTGATCTCCGAGGCCTGCTCGGCGATGAGCGCGCGGGCCTCGTCGGGGGTGTGCGACTTGCCGAAGAACTGGTTGATCAGCGCCAGGTTCATCGGGAAGGCGTAGACCTGCCCCTGGTACTTGGCGAACACCCGGTGCTGGTAGTTGGTGAACTCGGTGAACTGGTTCACGTAGTCCCACACCCGCTTGTTCGAGGTGTGGAAGAGGTGCGCGCCGTACTTGTGGACCTCGATGCCGGTCTCCGGCTCGGGCTCGGAGTAGGCGTTGCCCCCGATGTGCGCGCGCCGCTCCAGGACAAGCACCCGCTTGCCCAGTTGGGTCGCGGTGCGCTCGGCGATCGTCAGGCCGAAGAATCCGGAGCCGACGATGACCAGGTCGTAGCCGTCGTAGTTAGTGCCGTTCGTGTCTGCCACCGCGTTCACGGTTCGCAAGGCTACCTTCGTCACATCCCGCGCCGGTTCCTGCCCTGAGCAAAGAAGCGGGCCCGGAACCGCTCCCCAACGGTCCGGGCCCGTGTCCCCCTCGGGATGACACCCCTCCGGCATTGCTGCCGTCACCTACATGGACGCACAACCCCTGCGGGGGTTGCGCCTATTCCCGGGTCTTCCCGCCCAATTTCGGCAGCACGTCGGCGGCCACCTGCTCCAGCACCGCCTCCCGGCCCGCGTAGTGGCCCTCCGACCGGGGCCAGTGCGACACCACGTCGGTGAAGCCCAGCTCAGCGGCCCGGCCGACCTGCTCGGTGAAGAACTCCGCGCTGTCCAGGGAGTACCGGGGCGCGCTGTCGAGGTTCAGGTACCGGTCGACGCCCGCGCGGTCGCGGCCCTGCTCGGCCAGCGCGCCGTCGAAGCGCTCGGCCAACTCGGCCACCCCGCGCCACCAGGCGTCGAGGTCGTCGGCGCGCGGCCCGACGGTCACCCAGCCCTGGCCGAAGCGGGCGGCGACGCGCATCGTGCGCGGCCCGTTCGCGGCGACCAGGAACGGCACCCGCGGGCGCTGCACGCAGCCGGGGTGGGCGCGGGCGGCCACGGCGGTGTAGTACTCCCCGGCGAAGTCGGTCTGCGGGCGGACCAGCAGCGAGTCGGTCAGCTCGACGAACTCGGCGAAGCGGTCGGCGGCCTGGCGCGGGGTGAGCCCGGGGGCGCCGAAGACGGCGAAGTCGTAGGCGCCCGGGGTCACCGTGCCCGCGCCCACGCCCAGGCAGAAGCGGCCGTCGGAGATGTCGTCGATGGCCAGCACGCTGCGCGAGAACCGGACCGGCTCGCGCACGTACGGCGAGGCGACGAAGGTGCCCAGCCGCAGGGTGCTGGTCACGCAGGCGGCCGCGGTCAGGACCGGCACCGCGTCGAACCACGGGCCGTCCACCAGCTCGCGCCAGCCCAGGTGGTCGTAGGTCCAGGCGTGGTCGAAGCCGTACTCCTCGGCGGCCCGCCACTTCGGCTCGGCCGCCCACCAGCGGTATTCGGGCAGGATCACAATGCCAACGCGCACTCACCCGACCCTACCGAGCCGTCGGCTCGGGGAGGATGGGCGTGTGGACAACCCCCAGCTGATCGCCTCCGACGTCGACGGGACCCTCCTGGACCCCTACGAGCGGGTGACCGAGCGCACCGCCGCGGTCATCAACCGCGTGCTGGCCCGGGATGTGCCGTTCGTGCTGGTCAGCGGCAGGCCGCCGCGGTGGATCCCGCCGGTCGCCCGGCAGGCGGGGCTGCGCGGGTACGCCGTCTGCGCCAACGGCGCGATCGTCTACGACATCGCCGCCGAGCGGGTGCTGACCGTGCACGGCCTGGACCCGATGGCTCTGTGGGATGTGACACACGCGCTGGAGAAGGCGCTGCCCGGCATCCGGGTGGCCACCGAGCGCGCCGAACCCGGCCCCGACCTCGGCCAGGCCGGGTTCGCCACCGAGCCGGGCTACTCCAACCCGTGGGGCGACACCGAGAACAACGTGCGCCCGCGTGCGGAGGTGCTCGGCCACCCCGCGTCCAAGCTGCTGGTCCGCCACCAGGGCATGACCAGCGAGGAGATGGCGATGGCCGCCCGGGAGCTGCTCGACGGCGTGGTGGATGTGACCTTCTCCACCAGCCGCGGCCTCATCGAGATCTCCGCGCCGGGGGTGACCAAGGCCGTCGGCCTGGCCGACGTGGCCGAGCGGACCGGGGCCGAGCAGAGCGCGGTCGTGGCCTTCGGCGACATGCCCAACGACATCGAGATGCTGCGCTGGGCCGGGCACGGGGTGGCCATGGCCAACGCCCACGAAGACGTGCTCGCGGCCGCCGACGAGGTCACCGCGCCCAACTCCGACGACGGCGTCGCGGCCGTGCTCGACCGCTGGTTCTGACCACCGGATACCGCGGCCGCGGCCCGCGAGGTCTCCTCAGGCCCGCCTAGGTGTGGTTGACTAGGTACCGGTCGCAGTTTCTTGAGTACGTGTTTGATCACGCTCGCAAGAGAGTGTTGCGGGCGCGCGGTTATCCCCCGCCGTCTGGAACCGGCCAGGGCACGCGCGCCGCGCGAGCCCTAGTAGTACGTGTCGAGGAGACGACGACGTGGCACAGGGCACAGTGAAGTGGTTCAACTCCGAGAAGGGCTACGGGTTCATCACCCCGGACGGCAGCTCTTCGGACCTCTTCGTGCACTACTCGGAGATCCAGTCCAACGGCTTCCGGACGCTGGAGGAGAACCAGCGCGTGGAGTTCGAGGTCGGCCAGGGCCAGAAGGGCCCGCAGGCCACCGCGGTCCGCGTGATCTGAGCAGCGCGCTGACGCACCACTAGACCGAAGGGCCCCCGCCCCGGACTTCCGGAGCGGGGGCCCTTCGGCGTGGTCAGGCGTTGAAGACCTTGCGCCAGGACTCCACCGAGGTCAGGTCGCCGAACGCGGCCCGGTAGTCGGCCTTGAGCCTGGGCCACTCGGTGATGAGCCTGCGGTAGGTGGCCGCGGCCCGCTTGGACAGCGCCCGGAACTGCTCGGGGTCGCGGCGGCGGAAGGCGACGCCGCTGCCGTCGGGGTTGGACACCGTGGCGCTGTCGAGGTTGCCGAGCAGGAACCACAGCGCCTTGCCCGCGGGCACGTTGACCTGGGGGCGGTCGGCCGCGCCCGGCTGCGGGGCGCGCAGGTTGTGCAGCACCGCCTTGGAGGCCCGCGCGGCGATCTTCACCGGGTGCACCGGCGGGTGCAGCAGGTGCTCGGCGTGCAGGGCGTCCATCGTCGGCGGCGGGAACGCGCTGGCCGAGGGCTCGGTGCGGGCGTCGGCGTACTCCTTGCGCAGGGCGTTGACCTGCGGCAGCGTCGTGCCCAGCGTCTCGAACATACGGTCGGGCCCGGCCAGGAAGTCCTCGATGGCCTTGAGCTCGACGGCGATCGCGGAGTACTCCATCGACAGCAGCCGCCGGATGGTGGCCCGCAGGCCCTGCTTGAGCAGGGTCTTGCGCAGGTCGTGGTCGGTGTAGAGCGCGGCGACGACCAGCCGGTTGCGCAGGTGGTAGTAAACGGTCCAGTCGGACAGGTCGTTCTTGTCCGTCCACGGCATGTGCCAGACCGCCGAGCCGGGCAGGGTCACCGTCGGCACGCCGCGGTCCAGGGCGCGCATCGAGTACTCGGCGTCGTCCCACTTGATGAACAGCGGCAGCGGCAGCCCGTTGGCCTCGACGACCTCACGCGGGAACAGGCACATCCACCAGCCGTTGTAGGAGGCGTCGATGCGCCGGTGCAGCTCGGGGGTGTCGCGCAGCGACCGGGAGCCGAAGTCGTGGTCGGTGACCGCGCCGGGGGCGGCCCGCCAGACCACCGCGCCGCGGTCGATGACCTCGCCCATGCTGTGCAGCCGGGCCTTGGCCTGCAGGTTGAGCATCTGGCTGCCGACGATGAGCGGGTTGGCCGCCGCGGCGGCGAACGCGCTGGCCCGCAGGATCGAGTCCGGCTCCAGGGCGATGTCGTCGTCCATCAGCATGATCTGGTCGACGTCGGTGTGCTCCAGCGACTCGAACAGGCCCCGGCTGAACCCGCCGGACCCGCCCAGGTTGCCCTGCTCGATGAGCTGGAGGCGCCCGCCGAGGCGGTCGCTGGCCTCGGCGAAGCCCGGGTGGTCCTTGACCCGCTTGCTGCCCTGGTCGGCGACGAACACGTGCGCGACCAGGTCGAGCACCTTGGGGTCCTCGCTGAGCGCGAGCAGGGTGCTGACCAGGTCGTCGTTGCGGTTGAACGTGGTGGTGCCGATCGACAGCTTGCGCGGGGGCAGCACCAGCGAGGTCGTCCACGCCGCGTCGGCGATCTCCAGCGCCTGGTCGTCGGTGAAGGCGTCGAACCAGATCCAGCCGCCGTCCTCGAACGGGGCCAGGTCGACCGGCAGGGCCAGCTCGGTCCACTCCTCGCCGCTGCGCACGGCCTCGCCGAGCACGTGCACCTGGTCGCCGTTGGGCTTGGAGCGGTACAGGTCGACCCGCCCGCCGCCGCGCACCCGCATGCGCAGGGTGACCTCGGTGACCCGCGTCCAGCGCTTCCAGTAGCTGGCCGGGAAGGCGTTGAAGTAGCTGGCGAAGGACACCCGCGCCGAGGTCGGCACCGTGACCGCGACCCGCGAGGACACGTGGCTGTGCACGTTGTCCGGCTCGTCGAGGTACAGCGGGCGCACGTCCAGCGGGTCGGAGTCCCTGGGCATGATCACCCGCTGCAGCACGCTGTGCTGGTCGCTCACGTCGCTCCTTGGGGTCGTGGGGGTCACAGGTCGTAGAGCCTGCGCCAGTTCTCCCGGCTGGTCACCTCGGGCACGGCGGCGCGGTACTCCGCGCGCAGCCGGGGGGTCTCGCTGAGCAGCGCCCTGGCCACCCGGGCGACGCGCTTGGCCAGCTTGATGTCCTGCGCGCGGTCGCGCTTGCGCACGCGCACGCCCTCCTGGGAGGCGTCGGTGACCACGACCGAGTCGAACCGGGCGGTGTGCCACCACGCCGCGTCCTCGGCCGCGACGATGCCCTTCGCGTAGGACGCGCGGCCCATCGCCACGTAGATCAGGCGCTTGAGCAGCACCAGCCGGGTCATGCTCGGCTCACCGGCTGGCTTGACCATCGGCAGCACGCCGTCGAGGTCGGTGGGCTTGTGCAGCACCGTGTCGGGGTAGGCGGCGCGCTCCTTGCGGATCGCCGCCGCGGCCGCGGCCCCGCCGTCGGCGAAGATCTGCGGGCCGAGCAGGAAGTCCTCGGCGCCGCGGATGATCGTGGCCGCCAGGCCGTACTGCATGCCCAGCAGGTAGCGGACGACCCGGGACACCAGCGTGCGGGCGACGAGCTTGGGGTCGGTCTCGGAGTGCAGCGCGGAGACGACCATCGCGTTGCGGACGGCGAAGTACTCGTTCCACTTGTCCGCGTCCTTCCAGTCGAAGTCCGCGTGCCACACGCCCGCGCCGGGCAGGGTGACCGTGGGGATGCCGTTGGCCCGGGCCCGGTAGCCGTACTCGACGTCGTCCCACTGGAAGAACAGCGGCAGCGGCAGGCCGAGGCGGTCGACCACCTCCGACGGGATCATGCACGACCACCAGGCGTTGTAGTCGGCGTCGACCCGCACGTCGCCGCGGTTGGGCTTGCCCAGCGGCAGGCCGTCCTCGTCCTCGGCCTCGGCGAGCAGGTCCACGTCGTCCAGGCCGCCCTTGACCACCTTGCCGGGCACGAGCTGGGCGAAGTCGGCGTACTCGGCGCTGGCCAGCAGCTTGGTCGGGTGCAGCAGCCGCAGCATCTGGCCGCCGACGATGGTCGGCTTGGCCGCGCTGTTGGCGAAGGCGGTGAGCCGCACGACGATCTCCGGCTCGCACAGGATGTCGTCGTCCATGAGGAAGACGTTCGCGGGCTTGCCCGCCTCGGTGATCTCGTACATGCCGCGGCCGAAGCCGCCAGCGCCGCCGAGGTTGGGCTGGCGCAGGTACCGCAGCCGCCCGTCGAGGGCCTTCTCCACGTCCGGGAACTGGGTGCGCGACTCGACGGTGTCGGTGCCCTGGTCGACGACGTAGACGTGCTCGATGAGGTCGAGCGCGCCCGGGTCGGCCGAGAGCGCGCCGAGGGTGTTGACGCAGTCGTCGGCGCGGTTGAACGTGCAGATGACGATGGAGGTCATGCGCTGCTGGGCGGGCGCGGGCACGGTCCAGCTCAGCGCGTCCACGGCCAGCGCGCCGTCCTCGGTGGCCAGGTCGACCCACAGGAAGCCGCCGTCGAGGAACATGGTCAGCTTGGCCGCCAGCCGCACGGTCGCCCCGCGCGCGTCCTCGACCACCTCAGCGGCCACGGTCCGGGTCTCGCCGTTGGTGTCGGAGGCGACCAGCGAGACCTTGCCCGACCCGGTGACGGTCAGCTCGGCCACCACGTCGCCCGCGGTGGTCCAGCGCTGCCAGTAGCTGGCCGGGAACCGGCCGAAGTAGGTGTCGGTGCTGACCAGCGAGTGCGGGTTGACCGTCAGCCGCGACCGGCTCCTGGCCGCCGACCCCAGCAGGACCTGGGCGTAGAGCTCGTCGGGGACCACGGCGGCCGGTCCGGTGAACAAGCCGCGCTGCGCGGTCAGCCTGCCCGCCCTGGTCGTGGTGTCCGCAGTGCTACCGGGCATGGGTCTTCCAGTCCTCCGCAGGCAGGCGATCGCTCGATGTCGAGATGGTCGTTCTCGCGGGTTCCGCCCGCTGGCGCCAGGCGGTCACCCACCGCGTCGGCGCCGATCAGGAGCGGCCAGCACAGGCTACCCGTACCGGCGCGACGCCGCCGCCAGCCCGGGTCGGGGCCGCTTCCGCGCAGGTCAGCGCGGCACGGGCAGCGCGGCGGCGGCCGGGCGGAGAAGGCGGGATACCCTCAGCACGTCGTAGGGCCGGGTCGCGGCGACGCGGCCACCACCACGCGGAGGAATCGTGACCGACTGGTCCGACGTCTGGCTGGTCATCCCCGTCTACAACGAGGGACTGGTCATCGCCGACGTCGTGCGGCACGCCATGGCGACCTTCCCCAACGTCGTGTGCGTCGACGACGGCAGCGCGGACGACTCCGCCGCCAAGATCCGCACCACCGGCGCGCACCTGGTGCGCCACCCGGTCAACCTGGGCCAGGGCGCGGCGATCCAGACCGGCGTCGAGTACGCCAGGGCCCAGCCCGGCGCGGCCCTGTTCGTCACCTTCGACGCCGACGGCCAGCACCAGGTCGACGACGTGGTCCGGATGCTGGAGCGGCTGCGCGCCGAGGACGTCGACATCATCGTCGGCACCCGGTTCGGCGGCGGGGCCGACACCAGCCACATCCCGTGGATCAAGCGGCTGGTGCTGCGCACGGTCGTGCTGCTCAGCCCGCGCACCCGCCGCCTGGGCCTGACCGACGCGCACAACGGGCTGCGGGTGTTCAACCAGACCGTGGCCCAGCAGCTGAACATCCGGCTCAACGGCATGGGGCACGCTTCGGAGATCGTGGAGATGATCGACCGGCACAAGTGGCGGGTGGCCGAGGAGCCGGTGACGATCCTCTACACCGAGTACTCCATGTCCAAGGGCCAGTCGCTGATCAACGGCGTGAACATCCTGTTCGACTCCGCCCTCCGCACCGGTTCGAGGCGCTGACATGCTGATCCAGATCCTGCTCATCCTGGCCGTCGTCGGGCTGCTGGTGTCGTTCCTGCGCCACCACGGCAAGAGCCGCACCGCGGCCGGGGTCAAGATCGGCTTCGCGCTGTTCATGGTGTTCGGCGTGCTCGCGGTGCTGGTGCCGTCGATGACCAGCAAGCTGGCCGCGCTGGTCGGCGTCGGCCGCGGCACCGACCTGCTGCTCTACGGCCTGGTCGTGGCCTTCGGCTTCGCCACCATCAACACCTACCTGCGGTTCAAGGAGCTGGAGCACCGCTACGCCAAGCTGGTCCGCGCGATGGCGATCCAGGGCGCGGAGAAGCCCGCCGACCCGCCTACCGACGCCTGAAGTAGTCGACCGTGCGGCGCACGCCGTCGGCGATGTCGACCTCAGGCTTCCAGCCCAGCTCGCGGTGGGCGCGGCCGGAGTCCAGCGCCGAGGCCCGCAGGTCGCCGAGCCGGGCCGGGGCGAACTCCGGCTCGTCGGGCGCGCCCGCCGCGCGGGCGACCAGCGTGTGCAGCTCCCGGTCGGAGACCTGCAGCCCGGTGCCGATGTTGTAGCGGGTGGCGCTGCCCTTGTCCCCGGACGCGGCGATGAACGCGGCCACCACGTCGTCGACGTAGACGTAGTCGCGGGTGTTGCCGCCGTCGCCGTAGACCCGGGTGGGCCTGCCCGCCAGCAGGGCGTTGGCGAAGATGGCCACCACGCCCGCCTCGCCGCCGGGGTCCTGGCGGGGGCCGTAGACGTTGGCCAGCGCCAGGTGGGTGCAGTCCAGGCCGTGGAGCTGCTGGTAGCCGTTGAGGTACAGCTCGCAGCTGGCCTTGCTCGCCGCGTACGGCGACTTCGGGTTGATCGGGGTGTCCTCGTCCACGGGCAGGGTCTGCGGGGTCCCGTAGATGGAACCGCCCGAGGAGGCGAAGACGATCTTGCGGACGCCCGCCGCCCGGGCCGCCTCGGCGAGGTTGACCGTGCCGATGACGTTCTGGCGCACGTCCAGCAGCGGGTCGGCGACGCTGACCCGCACATCGATCTGCGCGGCGAGGTGGAACACCACCTCGGGCGCGGCCTCGGCGACGACCGCGGCCAGCTCGGGGGCGGTCACGTCCACCTCGTGCACCGAGCACCGGCCCGACGCCAGCGCCTCGGCGAGGTTGGCCCGGGTGCCGCGGCCGAAGGTGTCCACCACCGCGACCTCGTGCCCGTCCCGGACGAGGCGGTCGACCAGCGTGGAACCGATGAAGCCGGCACCGCCGGTCACGAGAGCGCGCATGGCGACCATGATGCCAGGGGGCCGCCGCGGGCCTAGGTGTGGAAGTAGCCCAGCAGGTCGACGGCCACGTGCGCGCGGCCTGCGCTGTTGTAGACGGTCACCAGGTCGCCCGCGGCGGCGCCGAGGACGACCCCGCCGGAGACCGTGCGGTCCGCCGGGACGCTGAGGGCGGTGACGTCCGGGCGCGGGGCCCGCGCGTCGGCCCAGAGGGTGAGGTGGGTGCGCTCGGTGGGCTCGATGCCGGTGACCCCGAGCAGGATGCCCGCGGTGTCGTCGGGGACCGAGCCCGCCAGGGAGAAGCTGGCCCGGGAGTTGGCCGGGATGGGCAGGCCGGGCATGCCGTTGCCGTAGTCGGCGCGGCTGTCGTACTCGCGCACCGGCGTGCGGGCGCGGAACGCGGCGCCCCCGGAGTCGGTGTAGTAGCCGACGAGGTCGACCTGGACGTGGGCGTTGCCCGCGTGGTTGTAGATGCCCACCGAGCGGCCCTCGCCGAGGGCGACGGTGACCAGGTTCGTCCGGGCGTCGCCGACCGGCAGCTGCAGGGAGGCCGTCGCCGTCCTGATCCGGCCCGCGGGCCACGCCGTCAGGTGCGAGGCGCTGGTGCTCGCCCCGGTCAGCAGGAAGGTCACCGCGACGGCGTTGCCGGGCAGGCGCGCGGAGAAGTCGACGGTGCGGCTGGCCCCGGCGGGGATGGGCCTGCTGGTCCGGGTGTCGACCACCCGGACCGGGGTGGCGCCGCGGAACCCGGCTCCGCCGGATTCGCGGTAGTAGCCCACGAGGTCGGCGACGAGGTGGGTCTCCCCCGCGCTGTTGTGGACGTCCACAGCGGACAGCCCGGCGATGCCGACGGTCACCTGGGCCGAGCGGATCTCGTTGGGGCGCAGGTGCACCGTCGCCCCCGACCGGGCCGCACCCGCGGTGTGCGCGGTGAGCTGGGTCGCCGCGGTCGCGCCGGAGGCGGTCAGGTTGAGCACGACCGCCGTGGCGTCCGCGGGCAGCCGGTCGTCCAGGGCGATGCGCAGCGTCCGGTTCTGGCCGATCGGGCCGCCGGCGCGGGTGTCGTGCACCCGGACCGGGTGCGCGGCGACGAACCGGCCGCTGCGGTGCTGCGGCTCGCCGCTCGCCGCGGCGGCGCCGGGCAGCGCGAGCGCGGCGAAGAGGGCGGCTACGGCTATTCCGCAGGTCAGTGCGCGCATGTGCCATGCTCCTGGGACTAGAGCGGGCGAGGCCCTGGCCAAGGGGACCCCGCAGGATAACCCGGGCAGGCCGGTTCGGGAACGCATCTGGCAACGCGGGCTGTTGCCAACTGCCGCGTAACCGCCGTGCCCTAGGGTTCCCCCGTGCGACATGTGCTGGTGATCGGCGGCGGCATCCTGGGGCTGGCGACGGCCCACGAGCTGGCCGCGCGGGGCGAGCGGGTCACCGTGCTGGAGAAGGAGGGCGGGTGGGCCCGCCACCAGACCGGGCACAACTCCAACGTCGTGCACGCCGGGCTGTACTACGCGCCGGGGTCGGCTAAGGCGCGGATGTCGGTGGCGGGCAACCGGTCCATTGTGGAGTTCGCCAGGGCCAACGGGGTGCCGGTCGAGGTCTGCGGGAAGCTGGTCGTGGCGACCTCGGAGGCGGAGCTGCCCGCGCTGGCGGTGCTGGCCGAGCGGGCAGCGGCGAACGGGGTGCCCGCGCGCATGGTGGGTCCGGCGGAGGCCCGCGAGTGGGAGCCAGAGGTCGCGTGCGTGGCGGCGCTGCGGGTGGAGAGCACCGCGGTCATCGACTTCCCCGCGGTGTGCGCGGCGCTGGTGCGGCGGCTCGGCGAGCTGGGCGCCGACCTGCGGCTGAACACCGCCGCGCTGGGCATCCGCGCCCGCGGGCGGATCGAGGTGGCCACCGGGGACGAGGTGCTGCGGGCCGACGCGCTGGTCAACTGCGCCGGTCTGCACAGCGACCGCATCGCCCGGATGGCCGGGCTGAACCCGCAGGCGCGCATCGTGCCGTTCCGCGGCGAGTACCACGAGCTGCGGCGCTCGGCCGCGCACCTGGTCCGGGGCCTGATCTACCCGGTGCCCGACGCCTCGCTGCCGTTCCTCGGGGTGCACCTGACGCGCATGCTCGACGGCACCGTGCACGCCGGGCCGAACGCCGTGCTCGCGCTGCGCCGCGAGGGGTACCGGTGGGCCGACATCTCCCCCGCCGACCTGCTGGAGACGCTGCGCTACCCGGGCACCTGGCGGCTGGCCCGCCGCTACGCCTACCCGGTCGGCCTCGACGAGGTGCGCCGCTCGCTGAGCCGCAGGCGCTTCGCCGCGAGCCTGGCCAAGCTGGTGCCCGCGGTGACCGAGGCCGACATCGTGCCCTCGGGCTCGGGGGTGCGCGCCCAGGCGCTGCTGCCCGACGGCACCCTCGCGCAGGACTTCATCATCGAGTCCGCGCCCAACCAGGTGCACGTGCTCAACGCGCCCTCGCCCGCGGCGACGTGCGCCCTGGAGATCGGGCGGCACATCGCCGGGCTGGTCTGACGGTCAGACCGGGCGCAGCACGTCCAGGCCGAGGAACGGGCGCAGGGCGGCGGGGACCACGACGGACCCGTCGGCCTGCTGGTGGTTCTCCAGGATCGCCACGATCCAGCGCGTGGTGGCCAGCGTGCCGTTGAGCGTGGCGGCGACCTGCGGCTTGTTGCCCTCGTCGCGGTAGCGCACCGACAGCCTGCGGGCCTGGAAGGTGGTGCAGTTCGACGTCGAGGTCAGCTCGCGGTAGGCCTGCTGGGTCGGGATCCACGCCTCGCAGTCGAACTTGCGGGCCGCGCTGGAGCCGAGGTCGCCGGTCGCGGTGTCGATGACCCGGTAGGGCACCTCGATCTTGGCCAGCATCTCCTTCTCCCAGGCCAGCAGCCGCTGGTGCTCGGCGGCGGCCTCCTCGGGCCTGCAGTAGGAGAACATCTCGACCTTGTCGAACTGGTGCACCCGGATGATGCCGCGGGTGTCCTTGCCGTAGGACCCGGCCTCCCGGCGGAAGCAGGACGACCAGCCCGCGTACCGCTTGGGCTCGGCCAGGTCGATGATCTCGTCGGCGTGGTAGCCGGCCAGCGCGACCTCGGAGGTGCCGACCAGGTACAGGTCGTCCTCGGCCAGCCGGTAGATCTCGCTGGCGTGCGCGCCCAGGAAGCCGGTGCCCGCCATGATCTCCGGGCGGACCAGCACCGGCGGCACGACCAGGGTGAACCCGGCGGCGGTCGCCTGCGCCGCGGCCATGTTCAGCAGGGCCAGCTGCAGCTGCGCGCCGACCCCGGTGAGGAAGTAGAACCGCGAGCCGGACACCTTCGCGCCGCGCTCCATGTCCAGCGCGCCCAGCCGCACCCCCAGGTCGAGGTGGTCCAGCGGGGTGAAGTCGAACTCCCGCGGCGTGCCGACGGTCTCCAGCACGGCGTAGTCGTCCTCGCCGCCGACCGGCGCGGCCGGGTCGACGATGTTGGACAGCGCGCGGTGGCACACCTCGAACGCCGCCTCGGCGTCGGCCTGCTCGGCCTCGGCCGCCTTGACCTCGGCGGCCAGCTCCTTGCCCTTGGCGATCAGCGCGTCGCGCTCGGCGCCGCGGGCCTTGCCGACCTGCTTGCCGAACTGCTTCTGCTCGGCCCGCAGGGTGTCCGCGCGGGAGATCGCGGAGCGGCGCCGCTCGTCGGCGGCCAGCAGGGCGTCGACGGCCGCCGGGTCGTCGCCGCGGGCGCGCTGGGACGCGCGCACGGTCTCCGGGTCTTCGCGCAGAACCTTGAGGTCAATCACAGTGGCTGAGGGTAGCCGCCCGCGCTGACACCTGTCCGACGAGATGCCTGCTACGAGATGGCGACGGCCACGATGAGGCCCAGCGCGATGTGCACCGCGGCGACCACGACGCTGGCCGGGGCGAACTGCTCGTCCTCGATGGTGCTGCCCACGTCGAGCTTGGTCACCCACTCCAGCGTCCGCACGGCCAGCACCTGGGCGATGATGCCGAGCAGGCCGTAGACCACCGAGGTGATCAGGCCCGCGGTCAGGTCGCTGGCCGAGAAGAAGATCGCCACGACGATGATCAGCGCCATGCTGACCATGCCGGACGAGGTCACGATGACCGCGTTCGGCCGCCCGGCCCGCACCAGCTCGGACAGCTTGCCGGGGGTGGTGAAGTCGATCGCGTAGAAGCCCAGCAGCATGAGGACCAAGCCGACGATGGCGTACAGCACGATGGCGCCCATGCCGCGGGCCAGGTCGGCGCCGAAGTTCTCCGGCAGCGCCATCACGGTCGTGGCGGCGAGGTTGGCAGTCAAGTGGTCCTCCATGCTCAAACGGGGATTCGGTGCGGGACGAAGGCGGCGCCGTCGTCGGTCACCAGGCCCGCGGTCTCCCGGATGCCCAGGCCCGCGGCGTGGTCGCCGACGATCCAGGCGCCGAGGGCGGGCCGGTAGCCGTCGAACTCCGGCAGCGGGTCGAACGCCTGGTACACGAAGCCCTCCGCGCCGTAGACACCGCCGGTGGCCGTCTCGTAGCCGGGCGCGACGATCTGCACGTTGGCGCCCTCGCGGCCGAGCTTGGGCTTGCGGACGTACTCGGTGAGGATGCCGGGCTGGTCGAGGAAGGCGGGCAGCAGGTTGGGGTGGCCGGGGTACATCTCCCACAGCACCGCCAGGATCGCCTTGTTCGACAGCAGCATCTTCCACAGCGGCTCGACCCACAGCGTGGTGGGCAGCGACTCGACGACCTTGCGGCCGAACTCGTCGGTGACCGCCCACTCCCAGGGGTAGAGCTTCATGACGGTGGCCATCGGCGCCTCGGCCAGGTCGACGAAGCGCTCCAGCTCGGCGTCCCAGCCGATCTCCTCGATGGCCAGGCCGATGGTGTCCAGCCCGGCCTCGGCCGCGGTCTCCTGCAGGTACGCGGTGGTGATGTGGTCCTCGCCGGTCGGGTCGGCCCCCGACCAGGTGAAGTGCACCTCGCGGGAGGGCAGCTGCGCGCCCACCTCCGTCCAGCGCTCGACCAGCTTCTCGTGCAGGGAGTTCCACTGGTCGTCGTCGGGGAAGACCTCGGTCTTCCAGAACCACTGCACGACCGCCGCCTCCAGCAGCGAGGTCGGCGTGTCGGCGTTGTACTCCAGCAGCTTGGCCGGGCCGGTGGCGTCGTAGCGCAGGTCGAAGCGGCCGTAGACGTGCGGGTCGTGGCGCTTCCACGACTCGGCGATGTGCGGCCAGGCCCACTCCGGGATGCCGAAGTCGCGGTAGCGCTCCAGCAGGACGACGTTCTCGACGGCCTCCAGGCACATCGAGTGCAGCAGCTCCACATCGGCCTCGATGGACAGGATCTCGTCCATGTCGAACACGTAGTGGACGGACTCGTCCCAGTACGGCCGGGCGCCGCCGTCGCCGTAGCGCGCGGGCAGGCCGAAGACCAGGCCCTGCGACTCGACCTTGGCGCGCCAGTCCGGACGGGGCCGCGAGCGTTCGCGGCGCACCTCAGCTCCCCCCGCTCTTCCCGCTGCCGCCCACGCCGAGACCGCCGCGCTGGATCGTCTTGCCCTGGCCGGTCTTGACCGTGGCGTTGGACGGGGCGACGTAGCTGCCCCCGGTCACCCGCTGGCCGACCGCCCCCGTGCCGCCGTAGTTGTAGCGGTAGGACGTGCCGCCGATGTAGATGAACCCGCCGCTGACGTAGCCGCCGTGGCTGCGGGCGTAGCCGTCGTCGCAGTAGTCGTCGTCGACGATGACGCCCTCGGCGTTGACGCAGTGGGCGGTGACCTCGTCCGGCTGGGACGCGGCGTAGATGACCGCCACCAGCCCGACGACGCCGACGGTGACGCCCGCGCCGATCAGGATGCGCTTGCGCTTCCGGCGCCGCTCCTCGGCCTCGGCGGCCGCGGCGTACTCGGCGTCGCGGGCGCGGCGGCGGGCCTCCTGGCGGGCCCGCTGCTCGGCGAGGCTCGGCTTGCGGGGAGCCGTGGCGCCGGGCTCCTGGTAGCTGATGGACCCGGTTCTGCGCTCGCTCGTCTCGTCGTCCGGCTCGGGGGCCTCGTAGGGCGGGGGCTTGCCGTTGTCAGTCATGAACCACTCCCAAGCGCGCACACTAGTCAAAGACCAGCACCGACGTCGCAGGGTTGGCCCGATCGCAACCTTCGCGCGCGATCGATTCACTCCCGCGGGCCGCTCCACCCCGGTGGACACGGCATCATGGAGTAGATGTCTGGACCCGGTGACTGGTTTCGCTCAGCCGACAGGCTGATGATGATCGCCGCCTGCGTGGGGGCGATCCTCGTGCTGGGCACGAGCATGGCCTTCTCCTGGCCGGTGACCGTGCGCGCGGACGTGCCCACCGCCGAGGACGAGCGCGCCCTGGCCTTCGACTCCCCCGCGGGCACCTGCCTGACCTGGACGGCCCCCGACGGCGCGGACATGCGCCGCATCGACTGCGCGGAGCCCCACCTGTTCGAGGTGACGGGGAACATAGACATCTCAGCGCAGTTCTCCGAGGACGCCCCGCCACCGGACCTGGAGCGCTGGCAGCAACTGGCCGTGGAGAAGTGCACACCCAGCGTCACCGAGTACCTGGGCGGGACGCTGGACCCGCACGGGCGGTACAAGGTCAACGCGCTCAAGCCGAGCGCCGCGCAGTGGGAGGACGGCGACCGCAAGCTGCGCTGCGGCGCGCAGACCGCGACGCGCTCCGGGGCCGTGCTGCCCGCCACCGGCTCGGCCGCGGGCGCCGACCAGTCCGGCATCCACGAGCCCGGCACCTGCCTGGCCCTCGACGGCCAGGTCATCGGCGACCCGGTGCCGTGCTCGGAGGCGCACGCGGTGGAGATCGTCGGCAACGTCGACCTGTCGGCGGCCTTCCCCGACGGCTACCCGTCGGAGGAGAAGCAGATCGAGAAGGCCATCGAGCTGTGCGAGGCGGTGACGAAGGAGTACACCAACGGCATCGACCTGGCGAAGAAGGGCCTGATCCCCTACCCGGACGCGCTCAAGGAGGAGAGCTGGGTCGCGGGCTCGCGCAAGGTCGACTGCAAGGTGGCGGCCAAGCTCAAGGACGGCACCGGCCTGGCCCCGGTCACCGGCAGCGTCCGCGGCGTGCAGCCGACCACGACCACCGCGACCACCGCGGTTCCGACGACCACGCCGAGCGGCTGACATGCCGGTGGAGATGACCAGGGCCCGCTTCGAGGAACTGGTCGCCGACGCGCTGGACCTCATCCCGGAGTCGTTCGCCGCGGCCATGAGCAACGTGGTGGTCCTGGTCGAGGACCGCAACCCGGAGGAGCCCACCCTCCTGGGCCTCTACCACGGCATCGCCCTGACCGAGCGCACGACGATGTACGGCGGCGAGCTGCCCGACCGCATCTTCATCTACCGCGAGGCGATCCTGGACATCTGCGAGTCCGAAGAGGATGTGGTCGAAGAGGTGGCGATCACCGTGGTCCACGAGATCGCCCACCACTTCGGCGTCGACGACGCCCGCCTGCACGAGCTGGGCTGGGGCTGACCGGCCTCAGCCCTTGACGCACACCACCTGCTTGAGCTTGGCCACGACCTCCACGAGGTCGGACTGGTCGCGGATGACCTCGTCGATGTCCTTGTAGGCCGCCGGGATCTCGTCGACCACGCCGGAGTCCTTGCGGCACTCCACGCCCGCGGTCTGGGCGGCGAGGTCGTCGGCGGTGAAGCGCTTGCGCGCCTTGTTGCGCGACATGCGGCGGCCCGCGCCGTGGGAGGCGGACTCGAAGGAGTCCGGGTTGCCCAGGCCGCGGACGATGTAGGAGCCGGTGCCCATCGAGCCGGGGATGATGCCCAGGTCGCCGCGGCCCGCCCGGATCGCGCCCTTGCGGGTGACCAGGACCTCCTCGCCGAAGTGCACCTCCTCGGCGACGTAGTTGTGGTGCACCGAGATCGGCTCGTCGAAGCGCACGGCCGGGAAGTGCGCGCGCAGGACGTCGCTCACCAGGCGCAGCATGACCGCGCGGTTGCGGCGGGCGTAGTCCTGGGCCCAGTACAGGTCGTGGCGGTAGGCCGCCATCTCCGCGGTGCCCGCGAGGAAGACCGCCAGGTCCGGGTCGGGCAGCTCGGCGTTGTGCGCCAGCTTCCTGGCCACCTCGATGTGGTGCTGCGCCAGCAGGTTCCCGACGCCGCGGGAGCCGGAGTGCAGCATCACCCAGACCTGCCCCTCGGTGTCCAGGCAGACCTCGGTGAAGTGGTTGCCGCCGCCCAGCGTCCCCATCTGGTTGACCGCGCGCTCGCGGTTGAGCCCGGTCTGCTGGGTCAGATCGTCGAAGCCTGCCCAGAACCGGTCCCAGTCGGCGAAGTCGCGCCCGTCGAAGGCGGCCTCGCGGTGCAGGCCGAAGCCGACCGGGACCGCGGCCTCGATCGCCGAGCGCAGCGGGGCCAGGCTGGCGGGCAGGTCCTCGGCGGTCAGCGAGGTGCGCACCGCCGTCATGCCGCAGCCGATGTCCACGCCGACGGCGGCCGGGGACACGGCGTCGCGCATGGCGATGACCGAGCCCACCGTCGCGCCCTTGCCGTAGTGCACGTCCGGCATGACCGCGACGTGCTTGAAGGTCCACGGCAGCGCGGCGATGTTGTGCAGCTGCGCCATCGCCTGGTCTTCGACCGACTCGGGTCGGGTCCACAGGCGGATGTCGACGTGCTTGCCGGGGATCGTGGTCGCTGCCATACCGGAAAGGCTAGGTGTCGCAACGCATGCCGGTCGACCGGATTACAGCAGGTGAGCAGCGCGCAGCAGGCGCTTGGACGGGCCGCCGACCAGTCCCGCGTCGGTGAGGAAGGCCATGACCTTCTCGGTCATCCAGCGGCGGGTCTCGCGGTGGTGGGGGTTGGCCAGCGCGGCGGCTCGGCCCCGGGCGGGCGAGATGCCGACGCAGCGGTAGACGCGCGGGTTGATCAAGGCGTCCATCACGCCGTAGGCGGTGGCGGCCAGCAGCCAGCGGTGGGCCTCCAGCTGGGCGCGGTTGAGCTTGGGGACGTCGCGCAGGACCGCCTCGCGGGCGAAGCGGACGTGGCGGGCCTCCTCCACGACGTGGATGCGGTTGACCATGCGGATGAGCGGCTGCATGTCCGGGTCGTCCATCGTCGCGCGCTGGAGCCGGTCGGTGGCCTCCTCGGCGACCAGGACCGCGCCGAACATCGACGGCCCGCCCGCGAGCGCGCCGTAGGCCTTGCCCGCGGTGTGGATGAGCTTCACCGGGCCGTAGGCGGGGGCGCCGAAGCGGGTGATGGCCTTGGCGAACATGATCGAGTGGCGGGTCTCGTCGCCGATCTCGGTCAGCGCGTACTGGGCGTGCGGGGAGCGCGGGTCGAGGTCGTAGACGTAGCGGACCAGCAGCTGCATGAGGACGATCTCGAACCACAGCCCGACGCTGGCGATACTGGCGATCTCGTGCTTGGACAGCTCGATGCGCTGCTCGTCGGAGAGCCCGCGCCACAGGTCGGTGCCGTAGAGGGAGACCCGCTCCAGCGGCATGTACGCCTTGCCGTCGACCAGCGGGGCGCCCCAGTCGATATCGATGTGCGGGTCGTAGCTGCCGCGGGCGGATGCGTCGAGAAGTCGGGACGCGACGGTGTCGGCGTCCTTCGGCTGCAGGGCTCGCGCCATCGCGACCCACCTCCTGTTACTAGCGGTAACACGAACTAGCCTCGTGCGGCGCCCGCCGCTTGTCAAGAGCATCCGGCGGGGTGCGGCCGGGGCCGCTAGCGTGCTCCCATGAGCCTGGGCACGAGGGTTCTCGACACCGCGCTCGACCGGGCCGTGGTGCCCGGGTACACCCGCATCGGCTACTCGGTGCGCAGCCGGTTCTGGCCCGCCGACCCGCCACCGGGCGCCTTGGAGGGCTGCACCGCGGTGGTGACCGGCGCGAACTCCGGGCTGGGCAGGGCCACGACCGCGGGGCTCGCCGGGCTCGGGGCGACGGTGCACATGGTGGTGCGCGACCGGGACAAGGGCGCGGCCGCGCGGGCGGAGGTCCTGGCCGCCGCGCCGGAGGCGCACCTGGAGGTCGAGACCTGCGACGTCGCCGACCTGACCTCGGTGCGGGCCTTCGCCGCGGACTTCCTGTCCCGCCACGGCAGCCTCGACGTGCTCGTGCACAACGCGGGCACGCTGCCGCCGGAGCGCAGGGAGACCGCCGACGGCAACGAGATCACCGTCGCCACGCACGTCTTCGGGCCGTTCCTGCTCACCGCCCTGCTGCGGCCCGCGCTCGCCGCCGCCCGCGGCCGGGTGATCTTCGTCACCTCCGGCGGGATGTACACCGCGGGCCTGCGCGTCGACGACCCGCAGTACGCCGAGGGCGGCTTCTCCGGGGCCCGGGCGTACGCGCGGACCAAGCGCATGCAGGTCGTGCTGGCCGAGCAGTGGGCAGCCCGCCTCGACGGCGACGGCGTGGTCGTGCACAGCATGCACCCGGGCTGGGCCGCCACCCCGGGCGTCGCGGCCTCGCTGCCGGGCTTCGGCCGGATCATGGGCCCGCTGCTGCGCTCGCCCGACCAGGGCGCGGACACCGTCGTGTGGCTGTCCGCCGCCGACGAGCCCGGCAGGACGACCGGCCGGTTCTGGCACGACCGGCGCGACCGCCCGACCCACGTGGCGCCGTGGACCAGGGAGAAGCCCGAGCAGCGCGCGGCGCTGTGGGACCTGTGCGTGGCCCGCACCGGCGTGGACCCCTGAGGCTTCACGTCCCGATCACCCGCCCGTCGCCGGGGGCTGCCAAGGTGGCGGCTCCACCGTGGAGGTCGCCCGTGAAGCCGCTCCTGCTGGCCCCGCTGCTCGCGCTCGTCGCGGGCGCGGTCGCCGCCCCCGCCGCCCAGGCCCGGCCCGAGCCGGTCCGCTTCGCCACCTACAACGCCTCGCTGAACCGCTCGGCCGCCGGTGCGCTGGTCGCCGACCTGTCGACCCCGGACGACCCGCAGGCCCGCCTGGTCGCCGAGGTCGTCCAGCGCACCCGCCCGGACGTGCTGCTGATCAACGAGTTCGACCACGCCCCCGCGGCCGTGGACCTGTTCCGGGCGAACTACCTGGAGCGCGGCCAGAACGGGGCGGCCCCGATCCACTACCCCTACGCCTTCATCGCCCCGTCGAACACCGGCGTGCCCAGCGGGTTCGACCTCAACCGGGACGGGCGCACCGGCACCCCCGACGACGCCTTCGGGTTCGGCGCCTTCCCCGGCCAGTACGGGATGCTCGTGCTCTCCCGGCACCCGATCGGCCCGGCCCGCACCTTCCAGCGGTTCCGCTGGGCGGACATGCCGGGCGCGCTGCTGCCCGACGACCCGGCCACCGCCGCGCCGGGCGACTGGTACTCCCCCGAGGTCCTGGCCCGGTTCCGGCTGTCCTCCAAGTCGCACTGGGACCTGCCGGTCCGCATCGGCCGCGACACCGTGCACCTGCTCGTCTCGCACCCGACGCCGCCGGTGTTCGACGGCCCCGAGGACCGCAACGGCCTGCGCAACCACGACGAGATCCGGTTCTGGGCCGACTACGTGCACCCCGCCCGGTCCCGCTACATCTACGACGACCGCGGCACCCGCGGCGGCCTCCCGCCGGGGGCGCGGTTCGTCGTCGCGGGCGACCAGAACTCCGACGAGGTCGACGGCGACAGCGTGCCGGGGGCCATCCAGCAGCTTCTGGAGGCCCCGCGCGTGCAGGACGTGCGGCCGTCGTCGGAGGGCGGCGTCGAGGCCGCGGCCCGGCAGGGCGGGGCCAACCTCGCCCACCGCGGCGACCCGCGCCACGACACCGGCGACTTCAACGACACCTCGCCCGGGAACCTGCGCGCCGACTACGTGCTGCCCTCGCGCGGCCTGCGCCCGCGCGGGTCGGGGGTGTTCTGGCCGCTGCCGGGCACCCCGCTGGACCGGCTCAACGCCGCGACCGACCACAAGCTGGTCTGGGTCGACCTGGCCGTGTAACTCGTCCGGGTGACCCCGGTTGCGGGACACCGGCGGCGCGCCGAGGCTCGATTGGACGAGTGGAGGTGCCGCCATGCGCTGGTGTGCTGCCGCCGGGGTCACCGGCGCGCTCCTGGTCGCCCTGGTCCAGCCCGCCGCCGCCGAGCAGGCGGTGCCCGCCCAGGAGGAGGTCAGGGCCGCCGCGGCGGCGATGGCCCCGGACGCGGACTACCTCGCCCAGGCCGCCCCCGCGGCCCGGGCGGTGGCCGCCGAGTACGGCATCCCGGCCTCGGTGACCGCGGCCCAGTCGATCCTGGAGTCGGGCTGGGGGGCCAGCAAGCTGGCCGTGCACCACCTCAA
Organism: Actinokineospora sp. NPDC004072; assembly: GCF_053604195.1. Classification (NCBI taxonomy): domain Bacteria; kingdom Bacillati; phylum Actinomycetota; class Actinomycetes; order Pseudonocardiales; family Pseudonocardiaceae; genus Actinokineospora; species Actinokineospora sp. NPDC004072. The sequence continues at coordinate 344,931 of NZ_JBSGHB010000003.1, forward strand.
CTACTTCGGCTTCAAGTGCACCTCGGCGGGCCCCGGGCCGATCGCGGTGGGCTGCGCCCAGCACCCCACCACCGAGTGCGAGCCCGAGTGCGCGCCGACCGTCGCCACGTTCCGCGTGTACGGATCGATGACCGACTCGTTCCGCGACTACGGGCGGCTGATCACCACCAGCGAGCACTACGCGGCCGCCCTGCCGCACGCCGCCGACCCGGACCGGTTCATCACCGAGGTCGCCAAGAAGTACGCGACCGACCCGGAGTACGCCGCGAAGGTGATCGCCCTGATGGTCCAGCACGACCTCTACCGATTGGACTCCGCCGCGTGAGCACTCGGTGGCCCGGCGCTTCCGGAACGAGAAAGTCGGGCCCCGTCGGGCACAAATCGCGGACAGTCGGTATTTCGTGCGGCCCTGCGCGCTCTGTTAGGGGTGAAGTCACCCTTCTGGCGTAGGAGGAACCCATGACGTGCACGGCTCTGGAACCCGCGCGGATCCCGTTCCCCCGGGTCTCCCGGGACAGCCTGGACGAGCACGTCGCCGCCGCCTGCACCGGGGACGCCCGCGCCATCGAGGCGCTGCTGCTGTTCCTGCGCCCGCTGGTCCTGCGCTACTGCCGGGCCAAGCTCGGCCGCCTGCCCCGCTCGTTCAGCACCGCCGACGACGTGGCGCAGGAGGTGTGCGTCGCGGTCTACCGGGCGCTGCCGACCTACCAGCACATGGGCAGGCCGTTCCTGTCGTTCGTCTACGGCATCGCCGCCCACAAGATCGCCGACGTGCACCGGGCCAACGCCCGGGACAAGTCCGACCCGATCGCCGACACCCCGGACGTGGTCAGCGAGGACGACGGCCCCGAGCAGCTGACCCTGCGCCGGGAGCTGGCCGACCAGACCGCGACGATGCTGGCCGTGCTGACCCCGCGCCAGCGCGACATCCTGCAGATGCGCATCGTCATGGGCCTCTCGGCGCACGAGACCGCCCAGGTGCTCGACACCACCGCCGAGGCCATCCGGGTGGCCCAGCACCGCGCGCTCAACCGCCTCCGCAAGACGGCGACGCTGCCCGCCTGAGCCTCACTCGGCCAGCGGGGCGGGCGCCGGGAAGCGGTGCTCGTTGCGGTCGATCTTGGCGTTGGCCGCGGCGAGCAGGTCGGCGCCCAGCACGTCGGCCAGCCGGACGAGGTAGAGCAGCACGTCGGCCAGCTCGTCGTCGATGCGGGCGCGCAGCACCGGGTCGGCGTAGGCGGCCGCGGCCTGCTCGGGGGTGAGCCACTGGAAGATCTCGGTGAGCTCGCCGACCTCGCCGGACAGGGCCATCACCAGGTTCTTCGGCAGGTGCCACTCGCCCCACCCGCGGGCGTCGGCGAAGGCGCGCTGGCGGGCGGTGAGGTCTTCGATCGTCACGGGTCCGTCTTCTTCTTCGAGCGGAGCAGGATCTTGTCCGACTGCGGGACCACCGCGCCCGCGGGCGGGTCCTGCGCGACGACGACCCAGTTGCGGTCGGACACCAGCAGTCTCCCCTGACCGGTGGCGTCCTCCTCGGTCAGGTAGTGGAAGCCCGCGGCCTGCAGGGCGTCCTGGGCGGCCTGGTGCTCCATGCCCACCACGTCCGGCACCGGAAGGGCCTGCACCGACCCGCTCGGCGGGACCAGGGTGGGGACCTCCGGCACCGACACCGGGGCGCCGGGCGGACCGGTCGAGGCGCACCCGGCCAGGGCGAGCGCGGCCAGCGCCGCGAGGGCTCGTCGCATGATCACCAGTCTGGCCCGCTACCCCCGGGTCCGCACCCCGGCGTCCCGCCGCTGCCTGCGCTCGTAGAGCTTGCTGTCGATCTGCACGATCGCCGGGCCGAGCGCCATCGTCAGCAGCACGGCCAGGCCGAGCACCACGCCGATCCACACCAGCACCGCAGTCACCATCACCAACACCTCCGGGTCGTCGTTTTCGCTGCTCACAGCGTCTCCCGGTGGGCGCCCGCCGCGGATCGGCCGGGCGGGTGGGGCTATTCGGCCGTCCGGGCACCCGCAGGCGGGCCACCCCTGGCCGATCGGCCGATGCGCGGCCGCCGGTCGGCTGAGGCGGGAACCGGCGCGCCGTTCTAGCGTTCTGCGGCATGGACACCGTGCCGACCGCGCGCCGCTGGATGGCGGGGATGCTGGCCGCCGCCTACCTGGTCGACGTCGGGGTCGTCGGCCTGGTCTGGCCGGGGCCCGCCCTGCTGGTGCCGCTGCCGCTGGTCGCCGCGGTGTTCCTCGCCCTGCGCCTGCCGGTTCTCGGGGGACTGGCAGGCGCGGGGGCGGTGCTGGTGACCTCCGCGCTGCTGCGGGTGACCGGCGAGGGCTACGGCGGGTCCACGTGGCTGCTGGGGTACTCGGCGACCGAGGCGCTGGCCGGGATGATGCTGGTGGCCATCGTCATCTGGCGCACGCCGCGGGCGGTCGCCGTGCTGGGCACGCTCGGCCTGCTCTGCGCGGCGGCGGCCGGGGCCTACCTGCGCGCGGCCCTGTTCTACGACTTCGACTTCGTCCCCGCGGGGCTGGTGCTGTCCGTGGGCGCGGGCGTCGCGCTGCGGCTGGGCACCGGCGGCTCGCAGATGCGCACCTTCCTGCGCGGGCAGTGGCCGCTGGCCACCGCCCTCGCGCTGGCCCTGCTGGTCGACACCAGCGCCACGCTCGACATCGACCGGCTCGGCCCCTACGCGGCGATCCCGCTGCTGGCCGCGGTCGCCATCGCGGTGTGCGCGGTGCTCGGGCCGCGCGACGCGCTGCGCTGGACGGTCAACGCGGCCGCGATCACCGTGCTGGCGGCGACCCTGATCGGCGCGATCGCGCTGGCGCTGGAGCACCAGATGATCGGGCTGCGCCCGCCTGCGAGCGTCGTCGCCGCGCAGATGGCGCTGATCGCCTACGTCGTGCGCTACTGCGACCGGGCGCGGGCGACCGCCGGGGTGCTCGCGCTGGTGGGCGCCGACGTGCTGGCCATCATCGCCATGTCGGCGGCGACGCGCCGGCTGCCTGGCAGCGACTACCTGCTCATCGCCGCGTTCCTGCTGCTGCTCTCGATCGCCACCGGCCAGTACTTCGGCTCCCGCGACCGGACCCGCAACCAGTCGATCCGGGTCGCGGTGGCCGGCGCGCAGCAGGCCGAGCGCATGGCCCTGGCCAGGGAACTGCACGACGTGGTCGCCCACCACGTCACCGGGATCGTGGTGCAGGCCCAGGCCGCCCAGCTCGTCGCCGACCCGGCCAGGACCGCCGAGGCGCTGGCCAGGATCGAGCGCAGCGGCGCCGAGGCGCTGGCGGCCATGCGGATGCTGGTCGGCAGCATGCGCGGGACGCAGGCGGGCGAGGCCGGGGCGGCCGACGCCGCGACCGACGACCTCGCCGCCGACCTGCGGGCCGTCGCGGCGGACTTCGCGGGCCCCGAGGTGCGGATGGAGCTGTCCCTGCCGGACGGGCTGCCCCCGGAGGCCGGGCGGACCGTGCTGCGGATCGTCCAGGAGTCGCTGACCAACGTCAGCAAGCACGCCCAGGACGCCACGCGGGTGGTCGTCACCGTCGAGCCGGTCGACGACGAGCTGCGGGTGCGGGTCAGCGACGACGCGGCCGAGCCCCGGGTGCGACCGCCGGGCGGGTCCGGCGGCTACGGTCTGGTGGGGATGCGGGAGCGCGTCGAACTGCTCGGCGGCACGTTCACCGCAGGCCCGGGCGAGGCGGCGGGGTGGACCGTCGACGCGCGCTTCCCGCTGCGAAAGGACCAGCCGTGATCCGGGTGCTGATCGCCGACGACCAGGAGATGGTCCGCGCCGGGTTCCGGATGATCCTGGAGACCCAGGACGACATCGAGGTCGTCGCCGACGTGCCGGACGGGGTCAGCGCCGTGGCCAGGGCGCGCGAGCTGCGCCCGGACGTGTGCCTGCTGGACATCCGCATGCCCGGGATGGACGGCCTGGCGGTGACCAGGGCGCTGGCCGGGCCGGAGGTGGCCGACCCGATCAAGGTCGTCGTGGTGACCACCTTCGACCTCGACGAGTACGTCCACACCGCGCTGGCCAACGGCGCGTCCGGCTTCCTGCTCAAGGACGCGGGCCCGGCCCTGCTGATGGAGGCGGTGCGCGCGGCCGACCGCGGCGACGCGCTGGTCTCCCCGCAGATCACCGTGCGCCTGCTGCGCCACTTCGCCGCGCCGCAGGCCCGCGACCCGCAGGTCGCCGCCCTCACCGAGCGGGAGACCGACGTGGTGGTCGCCGCCGCGCGCGGGCTGACCAACACCGAGATCGGCGCGGAGCTGTTCCTGTCGCTGTCCACGGTCAAGACCCACCTGGCCGCGGTTCAGGCCAAGATCGGGGCGCGCAACCGGGTCGAGGTGGCCGCGTGGGCGTGGCGCAACGGGCTCATGGCCGGACGATCGTCTTGACGACGAGCTGGTTGCCCGGCGGGGTGCCCGCGCAGCCGAGCCCGTCCATCGCCACGAACAGCGCCTCGGTCTCCTGCGGCGGGTACACCCGCAGCCCGCGCACCTCGGTCGGCTTGCACACGGCCTCGTCGTAGTTGCGGACGTTGACCAGCCCGATGGGGGCGACGGCCGCGCTGCCCGGCTTGAGCGAGACCGGGCCGCCCTTGGTGCCCTCGCGGTAGGCGGCGGGGCCGACCTGGTGGCCGTCCTCCCCCGCCACATAGGACACCCCGGGGAAGCCCTGCATGGTGCAGGTGCGCGAGCCGGTGTTGGTGAAGACGAGTTCGCGGTAGACGGTGCCCGCGCCCGCCGAGTCGTCCTCGATGGACAGCGACAGCTCGGTGGACTGGCAGTCGGTGGGCGCCCGGTCCTGCGACGCGGTGGCCGCGGGGCTGGTCGGCACGGCGCTGGGCTCGCTCGTCGCGGAGGCGGGCGGTTCGGCGAGGGAGGGGATCGATCCGGCCTCCTCGACCCGCGGCGCGCTCCCGCAGGCCCCGACGACGGCCAGCAGCCCGACCAGCCCGATCATCCGCCCGCGCATGATCACCCTCCGGCGACTGTTGTTGCCCTCCCACTTTTCCATTCCACGATGCGCGAATGATCAACCGCGCGCCACTTGAAATCCGGACCCGATTCACACCGGTCGTGAGCGGGTGTGAAGAATTGCCGCCCGTTCGGGGGTGGTGACCCCTATGTGCAGACAGTAACGTCGCGGACATGGCGGGTGCTGGGGAAGCACGATTACCGATCGTGCTCATGAGGGCGGTGTGGTGACGAAGGATCGACGGCTGGCTTGGCTGCTTGGCTCAAGCGCCTTGTCCAACCTGGGGGATGGGATCGGGAAGGTCGCCTTCCCCCTGCTCGCGGTCAGCGTGACCCGCGACCCCGTGCTCATCGCCGGGCTCTCCGCGACCTCGTTCCTGCCCTGGCTGCTGTTCTCCCTGCTCACCGGCGTGCTGATCGACCGGGTCGACCGGCGCAAGGCCATGCTGATCGCCAACGCCGCCCGCGCGCTGATCGTCGGCGGGCTCGCCGTGGTCGTGCTGACCGACCAGGCCACGATCTGGCTGCTGTACGCCTTCGCGCTCGCGCTGGGCACCGTGGAGACGGTTGCGGACAGTGCTGCCCAGGCGCTCATCCCGGCCGTGGTGGACCGGGCCGGACTGGAATCTGCAAACGGCAAGTTGCAGAGCGTAGAGATCGTCGGCCAGACCTTCCTCGGCGGACCGCTGGGCAGCCTCACCTTCGCGGTGTTCGCCGCGCTGCCGTTCCTGCTGAACTCGGCGGGCTTCGCCATCGCCGCCGTCCTGCTGGTGCTGCTGCACGGCAAGTACCGGCCCAAGGCGGCCCCGGTCGAGCAGGTCGCGCTGCGCCAGCAGCTGGCCGAGGGGCTGCGCTGGCTGCGCGGCAACGCGCTGATGGTGCAGCTGGTCACCTTCGGCGCGGCCCTGGCGCTCACCTCGGAGCTGGCCCAGGCCCTGCTGGTGCTCTACGCGGTGGACGACCTGGGCCTGAGCACCGCCGCCTTCGGCGTGTTCGCCCTGGTCGGCGGCGCGGGCGGGCTGCTGGGGGCGTGGGTGGTGCCGCGGCTGACCAAGCGGCTGTCCCGCCGCACCGTGCTCACCGCGGCCACCGGGTTCTGCGGGCTCGGGTTCGGGCTGATGTCGGTCGTCGGCGACCCGATCTCGGCGAGCCTGCTGTTCGGGCTGTTCGCCGCCGCCGTCGTGGTCATCAACGTCATCCTGGGCGCGCTGCGCGGGGCGCTGGTGCCCGAGCACCTGTTCGGCCGGGTGCTGGGGGTCTGGCGGACCGCGGTGTGGGGCGGCATCCCGCTCGGCGCGCTGCTCGGCGGCCTGCTGGCCGACTGGCTGGGCACCCGCGCGGTGTTCGGGGTGTCCGGGGCGCTGCAGATCCTGCTCGGCGGGTTCGTCTGGATCGCGCTGGACCGGCACGCCGAAGAGGTGGACTCCCTCAACGGCGCGCCGGTCAGCTGACCAGCCCCTACTTGCTGGCCACCTTGCGGTACTTGCCGACCGCCAGCGGCATGAAGATCGCCAGGATGAGCAGCGAGCACAGCAGCGACCACAGGATCGAGTGCTGGGCGGGCCACGAGTCGGAGGTGCCCAGGATGCCCGGCCGCGGGTTGTCGAAGAGCCTGCGCGCGGCGTCGGCCGCGGCGGTCACCGGGTTCCACTCGGCGATCGTGCGCAGGAAGCCCGGCATGCTCGACGCGGAGACGAACGCCGAGGAGATGAAGGCGAACGGGAACATCCAGATGAAGCCCGCGCTCTGCGCGACCTGGACGTTCCCCGAGACCATCCCCACCCACGCGCCGATCCACGACATGGCGAAGGAGAACAGCAGCAGCAGCGCGAACGCCGCCACGGCGTCGAGGAAGCTGCCCCGGATGCGCCAGCCCACGATGAGCCCGCAGACGGCCATCACGACCAGGCCGAGCGCCGAGACCGCGAGGTCGGCGCTGGTGCGGCCGAGCAGCACCGCCGCCCGCGACATGGGCAGCGAGCGGAACCGGTCGATGACGCCCTTGTCCAGGTCGGCGGCCATGCCCAGGGTGGTGTACGCGGAGTTGAACGCGACCGTCTGGGCGAAGATGCCGCCCATGAGGAACTCGCGGTAGGCGTCGGGGTCACCGCCGATGCTGCCGCCGAAGACGTAGGCGAACAGCAGCACGAACATGATCGGCTGCAGGGTGGCGCCGAGCAGCAGGTCGGGCTGGCGGCGCACGTTCATCACGTTGCGCCAGGCCACGACCCCGCTGTCGCGGGCGCCAGCGGTGAGCACGGCCATCAGGAATCCCCCTTCTTGCGGCGCTTCTTCGCCCCGGTCTCGGGGGCGGCCTCCTCGGCCGCGTGGCCGGTCAGCGCCAGGAACACGTCGTCGAGCGTGGGCCGGTGCAGGCCGACGTCGAGCACGCTGACGCTGTCGCGGTCGAGCAGGCGCAGCGCCTCCACCAGCGCCTTCGGCCCGGTGTCGACCTTGATCGACAGCTTGCGCTGGTGCTGGTCGACGTCCGGCTCGCCGACCCCGACGGCGGCCAGCGCGGCCGCCGCGGCGGCCAGCTCCCCCGCGTCGGCGACCACGATGTCCAGCCGCTCCCCGCCGACGCCTGCCTTGAGCTGGTCGGCCGTGCCCGCGGCGATGACCTTGCCCCGGTCGATGACCAGGATGCGGTCGGCCAGCTGGTCGGCCTCCTCCAGGTACTGGGTGGTCAGCAGCACGGTCGTGCCGTCGGCGACCAGCTCGCCGATCACCTCCCAGGTGTCCATCCGCCCGCGCGGGTCCAGCCCCGTGGTCGGCTCGTCCAGCACGACGACCTGCGGCGCGGCGACCAGCGCCCCCGCCAGGTCCAGCCTGCGGCGCATGCCGCCGGAGTACGTGCGCGCGGGCCGGTCGGCCGCGTCGACCAGCCGGAACCGCGCGACCAGCTCGGCCGCCCTGGCCCGGGCGTCGGCCCGGCTCATGCCGTAGAGCCGCCCGACCATGTAGAGGTTCTCCGTGCCGGTCAGGTTCTCGTCGACGGCCGCGTACTGGCCGGACAACCCGATGGACCGCCGCACCGCCTGCGGATCGGCGGCGACGTCGTGCCCCGCGACGAATGCCCTCCCGGCATCCGCTCGCAGCAATGTGGTGAGGATCCGCACCGTGGTCGTCTTGCCCGCGCCATTCGGACCCAACAACCCCAGCACGGTCCCCGTAGGAATTTCCAGGTCGACGCCGTCGAGCGCGCGGGTGGACCCGAAGGTCTTCACCAGCCCCTCGGCGCGGACCGCAACCGATGACATGCCGCGCAGGGTAACCCCAGCCCCCGACAATCCGCGCCCCATTTCCTGGCGCGCTCCCGCGAATCGGACCCCCACCCGGTTCCCCTGCCATCAGACCGCTGAAGGCAATGGATTCATCCGCTGATCGTGCGAATGGTCGGGCGCTGATGGTCCGCAGCGAATGCCAACGGATTAAATGCAGCGCCCGAACTTTAAGGGCGGGCCGGGATGACTGTCCGCTGTGGACGTCAGAGGCGGACCCCGGTCCACTCCAGACAGTGCCAGCCGGTGCCGCGGGACTCCAGGAGGACGTGGCCGGTGTTGGGGATCAGGCCCGCGTTGGCGAGCTGGGGGCCCACGTTGTCGGCCAGCGCCTCGGCGCCCAGGCGCAGGATCCCGCCGTGCGTCACCAGGGCGATGGTCTCGTCGGGATGGGTGGTGCGGAGGGTGGCGATGTCGGCCATGAAGCGGTCGAGCACGTCGTGCCCGGTGTCGCCGCCGGGCATGGCCAAGTGGAGCGCGCCTTCGGTCCAGCCGCGGTAGACCTCCACGAAGGCCGCCAGGGCTTCGTGGTCGGCGCGGCCCTCCAGGTCCCCGACCTGGACCTCGTGGACGCCTGCCAGCACGTCGACGGCCAGGCCGCGGCGGGCGGCCATCGGGGTGGCGGTCTGCTGGGCGCGGATGGCGGTGCTGGCGTAGACGGCGGTCAGCGGCTCGGCCCCGGTGCACTCGGCGAACGCCTCGGCCTGGCGGCGGCCCAGGTCGGTCAGGGGCGGGCCGGGCGGGGCGGAGTCGAGGACGTGGTGGACGTTGGAGATGGTCTCGCCGTGGCGGACCAGCAGCAGGCGGGTCATCCGGTGCCGCCGGTGCGCAGGGTGGCCAGCCAGGCGGCCGATGCGGTGTGGTCGACGTCGCGGTGGCCTGCGGGGGCCAGCGAGGGCACGCCGTCGGCCTTGGGGTAGGAGCCGAGGAAGCGGACCTGCTGGCTGCGCCGGTGCAGGGCGGCCAGCGCCTCGCCGACCCGGTGCTCGGCGATGTGGCCGTCGAAGTCCAGGTAGAAGCGGTACTCCCCGAAGCGGCCGCGCAGCGGGCGGGACTCGATGCGGGAGAGGTTGATGCCGCGCATGGCCAGCTCGGTGAGCAGGCTCTGCAGCTCCCCGGGCTGGTGGGCGACCACGGCGAGCACCGAGGTGCGGTCGGCCCCCGTCGGCCCGGGGGCGGTGGTCGGCCTGCTGAGCAGCAGGAACCGGGTGACCGCGTCGCGCTCGTCGGCGACGTCGGCGGCCAGCTCGGCCAGCGGGTAGTGGGTGATGGCGACCGGCGCGGTGACGGCGGCGTCGTACTGGCCCTCGACCACGCCCACGGCCGCGCCCGCGGTGGAGGTCGCGGCGAGCTGGGTCGCCCCGGGCAGGTTCGCCGCGAGCCAGCCCTGCACCTGGGCCAGGGCGTGCGGGTGGCTGGCCACGGTGCGCACCTCGGTCGTGCCGGGGCGCACCAGGATGGAGAAGCGGATCGGCAGCACGTGCTCGGCGACGGCCACGACCGGCTCGTCGACGGCGAGGGCGTCCATCGTGGCCGAGACCGCGCCTTCCACGGAGTTCTCGACCGGCACGCACGCCAGGTCGGCCGCGCCCGCGCGGACCGCGGCGACGGCCTGCGGGATCGTCGGCAGGGGCACCAGCTCGGCCTGCCCGTCGAACGCGCGGGCGGCTTGTTCGGTGAACGTGCCCTGGGGTCCGAAGTAGGCGATGCGCGGCACGCCGCCCACCCTACTGGGCGCGCAGCCGGACACCTGGGGTTGTGCTGCGGGTTACCGAATGGCGGTTACCGCGCCGCAGAGGGGGGTGACATGCTGGTCCGGTGACCGCGGATTCGGAGACCGGGACGGCGCGCGTGCGGGCCGACCCGCTCGAACTGGTGCTGTGCGCGGTGGACGGGCCCCTGGCCGATGCGTGGCGGTCGGCGGCACGGCCCCGCGTCCGGGTGCACCGCGGCTCGGTGCTCGACGTCGACGCCCAGGCCGTGGTCTCCCCCGCCAACTCCTACGGCTGGATGCGCGGGGGCATCGACGCGGTGTACGCCCGGGCCTTCCCGCGGGTGGAGGAGTCGGTGCGCAGCGCGGTGCTGGCCTACCACGGCGGCGAGCTGCCGGTCGGCGAGGCGCTGATCGTGCCGACGGGCGCCCGCTCGCCCCGGTGGCTGATCAGCGCGCCGACGATGCGCGAGCCGTCGACGGTGCTCCCGCCCGACACCGTGCACCCCTACCTGGCCGCGCGGGCGGTGTTCCGGCTGTGGCGGGACGGGGTGTTCGACGACGGCGCGCCCATCCGCGGGGCCGTGCGGACGGTGGCGATGCCCGGGCTGGGCACCGGCGTCGGCGGGGTGTCCCCGCAGACCTGCGCCCGCCAGGTGGCGGCCGCGTGGGACGAGGTCTTCGGCGCTTAGTGGTCATCTGCACGTGATGTCCACGTTGCCTGCAACACACCCGATCGGTGCAGTCCGTCACACCACAAACGCGCTCCGAGCGCTTACGTTGACGCGGTAGGCCCACAAACCCCGCCGCGAGGAGTCGGACATGGCACGGGTCCGCGAGCTGAGCCCGTACGTCGAACTCCGCCGCGAGCAATGGCGCGAGCTGCGCAAGAACACCCCGCTGCCGCTGACCCTCGACGAGCTGGTCCGGCTGCGCGGCCTGGGCGACCCGGTGGACCTGGCCGAGGTGGTGGACGTCTACCTGCCGCTGTCGCGGCTGATCTCGCTGCAGGTGGCCGCCCGCCAGCACCTGTACGAGACCACCACGGCCTTCCTCGGCGAGGACGGCGCGAAGGTGCCGTTCATCATCGGCATCGCGGGCAGCGTCGCGGTCGGCAAGTCGACCACGGCGCGGCTGCTGCGCACCCTGCTGGCCCGCTGGCCCGACCACCCGCACGTCGACCTGGTGACCACCGACGGCTTCCTGTACCCGCGCGCCGAGCTGATCCGGCGCGGGCTGATGAGCCGCAAGGGCTTCCCGGAGAGCTACGACCGCCGGGCGCTGCTGCGGTTCGTCTCGGAGGTCAAGTCCGGGGCCGACGACGTGCGCGCCCCGGTGTACTCCCACCTGGCCTACGACATCGTGCCCGGCGAGGAGCAGGTCGTCCGCAAGCCGGACATCCTCATCGTGGAGGGGCTGAACGTCCTGCAGCCGGGGCCGCGGCTGGCGGTGTCGGACCTGTTCGACTTCTCGGTGTACGTCGACGCGCACCCCGAGGACATCGAGCGCTGGTACATCGAGCGGTTCCTGGCGCTGCGCTCCACGGCGTTCGCCGACCCGTCGTCGCACTTCCACCACTACGCGGCGCTGTCCGACGACGAGGCGCGGGCCGAGGCGTCGGTGCTGTGGAAGCGGATCAACGAGCCGAACCTGCTGTCGAACATCCTGCCCACCCGGCCGCGGGCGACGCTGGTGCTGCGCAAGGGCCCGGACCACCGCATCACCCGGGTCCGGCTCCGTAAGCTGTGAGCGTGATCCGGGTGCTGCTCGTCGACGACCACGAGGTCGTGCGCCGCGGGCTGCGCGACCTGCTCGACGGGGAGCCGGACATCGAGGTCGTCGCCCAGGCGGGGTCGGTCGCCGAGGCGCTGGTGCGGGCGGGCGCGGACCCGCCGGACGTGGCCGTGGTCGACGTGCGGCTGCCGGACGGGGACGGGGTGTCGCTGTGCCGGTCGCTGCGGTCGCTGTCGCCCGCGCCGCAGTGCCTGGTGCTCACCGCGTTCGACGACGAGAACGCCCTGGTCGAGGCGATCATGGCCGGGGCGGCGGGCTACCTGCTCAAGCAGGTCCGCGGGCAGGACCTGATCACCGCGGTGCGCGAGGTGGCCGCCGGGCGGTCGCTGCTGGACCCGGTGACCACCGCCCGGGTGCTGGAGCGCATGCGCCGCTCGGCCTCCGACGAGCTGTCGGCGATGACCGAGCGCGAGCGCGAGGTGCTGGAGCTGGTGGGCGAGGGGCTGTCGAACCGGCAGATCGCCGAGCGGCTGTTCCTGGCCGAGAAGACGGTGAAGAACTACGTGACCTCGGTGCTGGCGAAGCTGGGCATGCAGCGGCGCACCCAGGCGGTCGCGTGGTTCGCCCGGCGGGAGAAGTAGGGCGGGAAGCCGTCAGCCCAGCGGGACTTCCCAGGTCACCGCGGTGCCGCTGCGCGGGGACGAGCGGACCGAGCAGGAGCCGCCCAGCTTCTCCGCCCGGTCGTTGATGTTGCGCAGGCCGCGCCGGGTGACCCCTTCGGGGATGCCGCAGCCGTCGTCGGCGACGGTCAGCCGCAGCGTGCCCGCGTCGCGGCGCAGGTGGACGGTGACGCGCAGCGCGCCCGCGTGGCGGACGACGTTGGACAGGGCCTCGCGCAGGGCGGCGCGGGTGTTGTCGGCGACCGCGGTCGGCAGGTCGCGGACGTCGCCGACGACCTCGAGCGAGGGGGCGAAGCCGAGCAGCTCGCGGGCGGTGGCGACCTCGGCGGCGGCGGACTCGGCCAGGTCGGCCGCGGGCTGCTCGGGGTCGGGGTTGCGCAGCGTGCGCACGACCGCGCGGACGTCGGCGATGGCGCTGTCGAGCTGGTCGATCACCTCGGCGACCCGGGCGGCGTCGGCCTTGGCCAGCTTGCGCGCCGGGCGGCGGGTCAGCAGGTCCAGCTGCATGCCCGCGGCGTAGAGCCGCTGGACGATGACGTCGTGCAGGTCGCGGGCGATGCGCTCGCGCTCCTCGTACACCCCGACCCGGCGGCGGGCGATGGCCCCCTCGGCCAGGACCAGCACCAGCCCGGCCTGGGCGGCGAAGGCGGTGAGGACCTCGATGCCCGCGGGCGTGAACGGGTGGGCGCCGCGCTTGCGGTAGACCGTCAGCGCGCCGAGCCGCCGCTCGCGGGTGCCGAAGGGCACCGCGGCGAACGGGCCGTAGACCTGGAGCTCGCGCGGGACGTAGGGGGCGGTCCGCGGGTCGGTGGTCACGTCGTCGGCGGTGATGGTGACCCCGCCGCGGGCGACCCGGGCCGCCGACGAGCGCGCCGAGAGGACCAGGCCGACCGGGTTCAGCGCGCCGTGCGCGGCCTCGACGGTGACGCTGCCGTCGTCGGCCAGGGCCATGACCAGGCCGAGGTCGGCCTCGGCCAGCGCGGCGGCGCTGCGCACGACCAGGCCGAGGACGGCGTCGGGGTCGTCGCCCGCCAGCGCCGCGGTGGCGATCTCGGTGGACGCGGTGAGGGTGCGGGCTGCCAGCGTGGGGTCCATGGTGAGGACCAAGGCTAGGCCTCCCCCGCCTGCCCGGCGCGCTCCGACGGCTGCGGCCGAGATCCCCGCCACAGCGCCATCAGACCCGGCTCAGCATCCGCGCGCGCCCGTCGGCCACCTCGATCACCGCGTCCGCTGCGGCGGCCTCGGCGGGCCGGTGCGTCACGTGGACGACGATGCGGTCGGCCAGCGCCGCGCGCAGCCGGGCCAGGACGGCGTCGGCGGTGGCCTCGTCGAGGTGGGCGGTGGGCTCGTCGAGCAGCACGACCTCGGCGTCGGCCAGCAGGGCGCGGGCGATGGCCAGCCGCTGGGCCTCGCCGCCGGACACCGCGGTGGCAGGCGCGTCGAGGTCGAAGCCGGGCAGGCCCGCTTGGGCCAGGGCGTCGGCGATGCGGGCGTCGTCGGCGTGCGGGTCGGCCAGGCGCAGGTTCTCCCGGACGGTGGTCGACACCAGCATCGGGTCCTGCGGCGCCCAGGCGACCGCGGCCGGGCGGGCCAGCACGGGCGCGGGCAGGAAGCCGAGGATCGCGGCGAGCAGGGTCGACTTGCCGGAGCCGGACGGGCCCACGACCGCGACGTGCGTGCCGGGCGCGATCCGCAGGTCCACCTCGCGCAGCGCGGGCGCGGCCGCGTCCGGCCACCGCAGCTGTGGGGCGACCAACCGCACACCCGTGCACACCTGGGGTTCCGGGAGTTGCTCGCCCGCGTCCGCCCGCAGCCCGGTCACCCGCCCGTAGGCGGCGCGCAGGGGCCGCAGGTGGGTCATCGCGGTGGTCAGCGGGAGCACGGCTTCGGCGACGGCCAGCGGGACCAGGGCGACGATCGGCGCCAGGACCGGATCGATGCGGCCCGCGGCCAAGGCGGTCGACAGCACCGCGGCCAGCCCGAGCGCCAGGGTGATCACGGCCTCGCCGAGCCCGGCGCCGAACGCCTGGCGGCGGGCGCGGGCGGTCAGCTCGGCGTCCAGCCGGGCCAGCTCGGCCCGGCGGCCGGTGTCGCGGCCGAAGGCGACCAGGTCGGCGGCGCCCGCCAGCAGGGCGAGCACCCGGTCGGCCAGGGTGCGCGCGCCCTCGGCCAGCGCCGCGCTCGCGCGGCGTTCGGCGGCGAGGGTGAGCAGCGGCGCGGCGAGGCAGGCCACCAGCAGGGCGCAGGCCAGCACCAGCCCCGCGGGCGGGAGCAGCGCGGTCTGCACGGCCACCGCGGCCAGCGCGACGCCCAGGGCGACGACCGGCGGGGCCAGCACGCGGGGCGTCAGGTCGCGCACGGTCTCCACGTCGTCGGCGAGCCGCCGCAGGCCCTCCCCGGCGCGCAGCGCCCGGGCGGGGCCGCGGCGGACCAGGGCCGCCCACAGCCGCTCGCGCAGCCGGGTGGCCTCGCGGAAGGCGGCGTCGTGGCTGACCAGGCGCTCCAGGTAGCGCAGCCCGGCGCGGGCCAGGCCGAAGGTGCGCACGCCGACGATCGCCACCGACAGCACCAGCAGCGCGGGCTGCTGCGACGCCCGGGCGATCAGCCAGGCCGACAGCGCCGTCAGCGCGACCCCGCAGGCCAGCGCCACCGCGCCGAGCAGCGCCCCGCCCAGCGTCCGGCCGCCCAGCAGCTCCCGCAGCCTGCCGGGCGCGGCGGGCGCCTCGGCCACCTCGGCCACGGCAGGTGCGGCGGGCACCGCGCCGTCGCCGACCACCGAGGCGTGCGACGCGATGCACACGGCCACCCCGCGCGCGGCCAGCCGGGACACCGCGCGCAGCACCAGCGCCGCGGTCGCGGGGTCGAGGTGGGCGGTCGGCTCGTCGAGCAGCAGCAGCCGCACGTCGCGGCGGACCAGCGCCCGCAGCACCGCCACCCGCTGCCGCTCGCCCGCCGAGAGGCCCTCCACCCGCCGGTCGAGCAGGTGCTCGGCGGCCACCGACCGGGCCGCGGCGAGCAGCTCGCCGCGCGGCAGCGGGCCGACCTCCTCGGCGACGGTGGCCGCGGCGAACACCGGCCGCTGCGGCACCCAGGCCACCAGCCGCCGCCAGGTCGACATGTCGACCTCGGCCAGCGGCACCCCGTCGACCAGCACGCGGCCGCGGTCGGGCGCGAGGAAGCCCAGCAGGACGGCGAACAGCGTGGACTTGCCGCTGCCGCTGGGCGAGTCGAGCCGGACCACCGAGCCGGGCCGCAGCTCGAGGGAGATCCCGTCGGGGGCGTGCCCGCCGCGCCGCCGCACGCCCACGTCCTCGACCCGCACGACGTCGAACCCGGTCACCGCCACCGTGCCCGGCGCGGGCGGCGGCGGGAGGGCAGCCACCCGGCGCACGGCCTCCAGGCCGTCCTCGGAGGCGTGGTAGGCGGCCCCGGCGGCGCGCAGCGGCAGGTAGCACTCCGGCGCGACGATCAGCACGAACAGGCCCACCAGCAGGGTCAGCTCCCCCGACACCAGCCGCAGGCCGATGACCACCGCGACCAGCGCCACCGACAGCGTCGCCACCAGCTCCAGCGCCAGCGCCGAGGAGAACGCCACCCGCAGCACGCCGACGGTGGTGCGGCGGTGGGCGTCGGAGACCTCCCGGACCGTGCGCTGCTGGGCCCGGTCCCGGCCGAACGCCGCCAGCACCGGCAGCGCCCGCACCAGCTCAAGCAGCCGCCCCGACAGCCGCTCGGACACCTCCGCCGACGCCCCGACCTTGTCCGCGGTGTGCTTGCCGATGAGGATGGCGAACAGCGGGATCAGCGGCACGGTCAGCGCGACCACGACCGCGGAGGGCCAGTCGACGAAGAGGATCACCGCGCCGACGCCCAGCGGGGTCGCCACGGCGGTCACCAGGGCGGGCAGGAAGGTGCCGAAGTAGGCGTCCAGCGCGTCCAGCCCGCGGGTCGCCAGCGCCGTCAGCTCGGCCGCGCCCCGCCGCCCGATCCACTCCGGACCGCCGCCCAGCGCCCGGTCCAGCAGGACCGCCCGCAATTCCGCCTTCGCCCCCGCCGCCGCCCGCGCCGCGACGACCCGGGTGGCCCACCCGAGCAGCGCCCGGACCACCACCGCGACGGCGACCACGACCAGCCAGCCGACGGGCGCCCCCGCGCCCGCCACGACATCGGCGAGCACCGTCGCCAGCGCCCACGCCTGCACCACCAGGGCGCCCGCGGTCAGCACCGCGAGGACGCCGCCGAGGATCAGCGCCCGGCGCGCCGACGGAGACAGCTCCGGCAGCGCGCCGAGCGGACCCCTGCCCCGGGGTCGATCGGCGGGATGGACAGTTGCCCGGGGCGAGTTCGCGGGGTTGGTCGCGGTCACGGGACGTGGACCGGCGGGATGTGGGCGGCGGTGACGCGGCGGCGGAAGACCCAGTAGGTCCAGCCCTGGTAGGCCAGGACGGCGGGGGTGCCGAAGAGGGCGACCCAGCTCATGACCTCCAGGGTGTACGGGCTCGACGACGCGCCCTCGATGGTCAGCGACCACGCCGGGTTCAAAGTGGACGGCAGCACGTCCGGGTGCAGCGCGCCGAAGAGGGCGATGACCGACAGCGCGATCACCGCGCCCAAGGCGGCGAACGCTTGGCCCTCGCGGCCGACGCGCAGCCGGGCGAAGGCCACCGCCGCGGCCGCGAACGCCAGGGCGACCGCGACCCACGTCCACAGCTCGCCCGACTCCCACTGCACGATGACCAGCAGCCCGGCCAGCGGCAGCAGGGCGAGCGGGCCCATGCGCAGGGCCAGGGCGCGGGCGCGGTGGCGGATCGGCCCGTCGGTCTTCAGGGCGGTGAAGACCGCGCCGTGCACGAGGGCGAAGCCCGCGATGGCGAACGCGCCCAGCACCGACGCCGGGGTGAACGCCGCGAACGGCGAGCCGACCCGCTGGCCGCCCTCGTCCAGCGGCAGCCCGAGGAACGTCGTGGTCAGCACCAGGCCCACGCCCAGGGCGGGCACCCACGAGCCCAGCACGATCACCCGGTCCCAGGTGCGCCGCCAGCGCTCGGAGTCGACCTTGCCGCGGTACTCGAAGGCGACGCCGCGGCCGATCAGGCCCAGCAGCACCAGCAGCAGCGGCAGGTAGGCCGTGCTGAGCAGGGAGGCGTACCAGTCGGGGAAGGCGGCGAAGGTCGCCCCGACCGCGACGATGATCCACACCTCGTTGCCGTCCCACACCGGGCCGATGGTGTTGATCATGACGCGGCGGTCGGTGTCGTCGCGGCCGAGCACCGGCAGCAGCATGCCGACGCCGAAGTCGAAGCCCTCCAGGAACAGGTAGCCCAGCCACAGCAGGGCGATGACGACGAACCAGATCAGCGCGAGGTCCACGGCCTCCCCCTCAGTACGCGAAGGCGAGCGCGTCGCCGGACGGATCGGGTTTGCGCGGCGGCATCACCCCGGCCACCCCGCCGCGCACGTAGCGGACGATGAGGAACACCTCGACCGCGGCCAGCACGGCGTAGATGAGGGTGAGGCCGATCAGCGACGTCCACACCTCGCCGGTGGTCAGCCCGGAGACGGCCCGCGCGGTGAACATCCACACCCCGTCCACACCGGACGGATTGGGCACCACCACGAACGGCTGCCTGCCCATCTCGGTGAAGATCCAGCCGAAGCTGTTGCCCAGGAACGGCGTGGCGATGCCCGCCAGCGCCAGCCGCGGGAACCACCGGCCCCGCGGGATGCGCCCGCCCCGGGTCAGCCACAGCACCAGGACCGCGATGCCGGTGCCGAGCGCGCCGAAGCCGATCATCAGGCGGAAGCCCCAGTAGGTCACCGGCAGGTTGGGCACGTAGTCGATCGGCTGCCCGGACAGCTCGCCCAGCCGCTCGTCGACCGGGTAGAACTCCCCGTAGCGCTCGCGGTACTCCACCACCAGGTCCTCGATGCCGCGCACCTCGGTGGTGAAGTCGTTGTGCGCCAAGAAGGACAGCAGCGCGGGCACGGTGATGGACTTGACGTTCTCGCAGTCGGGCCGGGTCACGTCGCCGATGGCGAAGACGGAGAACGCCGCGGGCGACTCGGTGTGGCACAGCGCCTCGGCGGCGGCCATCTTCATCGGCTGCTGCTCGAACATCAGCTTGCCCTGCAGGTCGCCGGTGATCGCCAGCGCGGCGAAGGCCACCGCCGACACCCAGCCGCCGACCTTCACCGAGGACCGCCACACCGGGCGGTCGGCGTCCTCGGCGCCCCGCTTGCGCCACAGGTGCCAGGCGGCGATGCCCACCAGGAACGAGCCCGCCACGGCGAAGGTGCCCGCGATGGTGTGCGGGATGGCCGCGAGCGCGGTGTTGTTGGTCAGCACGGCCCAGATCGAGGTCAGCACCGGCTTGCCGTCGACCAGCGCGACGCCGACCGGGTGCTGCATCCACGAGTTCGCCGCCAGGATGAAGTAGGCCGAGGCGACCGTGGCCAGGCTGAACGCCCACGCGCAGGCCAGGTGCACCCGCCGGGGCAGGCGGTCCCAGCCGAAGATCCACAGGCCGAGGAAGGTCGACTCGACGAAGAAGGCGACCAGGCCCTCCATCGCCAGCGGCGCGCCGAAGACGTCGCCGACGAACCGGGAGTACTCGCTCCAGTTCATGCCGAACTGGAACTCCTGGACGATGCCGGTCACCACGCCCATGGCGAAGTTGACCAGCAGCAGCTTCCCCCAGAACTTGGTCATCCGCAGGTACTTCTCGTCACCCGTGCGCACCCACGCCGTCTGCATCCCGGCGACCAGGATGGACAGTCCGATGGTGAGCGGCACCATCAGGAAGTGGTAGACGGTGGTGATGCCGAACTGCCACCGCGCGAGGTCGAGAACGTCCACGCGCCCAGCGTGCCCAGCGGCGTGATCAGCCGGCAGGTCCCGCGGTCCCGCCGCCGCGGGACGTAGGTCCCGTGAGCCGGTTCACGTCGCCGCGCCCCGCCGGGGCACTACACTGGACGCGCCTGAGGGGAGTAGTTCCCGCGGACCGCAGCCAGCGGTTTCCGGCGGGGCCGTCGACACACTGGCTCGCATCGAGTCCGGCGCCCCACCCGCGTCCAGCGCGGGCGAACGAGACCTCCGGCCGGGTAGGAATGCCCGGTCGGAGCTGCCATCCCTCCGTCCGGGTTCGCATGTCGGACGAGAGGTGCACACACGGTGGGAACCGCCCTGATCGCGCTGCTGAGCGCGTTCGCCCTGGTGTTCGTGGTCGAGCTGCCGGACAAGACGATGGTCGCCACGCTCATCCTCACCACCCGCTACCGGGCCTGGCCGGTGTTCGTCGGCGTGACCGCCGCGTTCGCCGTGCAGGTGGTGATCGCCGCCGCGTTCGGCGGCGTGCTCACCCTGCTGCCCGACCGGGTGGTCGCCGGGATCGTCGCGCTGCTGTTCGGCATCGGCGCGTTCCTGCTGCTGAAGGAGGGCTTCAGCAAGGACGACGACAAGGAGACCGCCGCGGCGGCGAACGGCCCGGCGACCTTCACCCGCATCGCGCTGACGTCCTTCGGCGTGCTGTTCGCCGCCGAGTGGGGCGACGCCTCGCAGATCGCCACCGCGGGCCTGAGCGCCAAGTACGCCGAGCCGGTCTTCGTCGCCATCGGGTCGTTCCTGGCGCTGGTGACCGTCGCGGGGGTGGCGGTGCTGGTCGGCCGCAAGATCGCCGACCGGCTGCGGCCCAAGCTCATCCAGCGGGTCGCTGGCGTGGTGTTCGCCGGGTTCGCGCTGTTCGCGCTCTACCAGGTGATCACCGCAGGGCCGTAGCGATCGCCGTCGCCGCGGCCACCACCCGCGGCCCGACGAGGTCGGGGTCGAGCTGCTCGAAGGTCACGACCCCGACGCTGGCCCGCAGCCCCGGCACGCCGCGCACGGGCGCGGCGACGCCGTGGGCGCCGGGTTGCAGCTCGCCGACCGTGGTCACCCACGGCTGGCCCTCGTTGCGCAGGCCGATCGCCTTGCCCGCCGCGCCCTTGTGCAGGGCGTGGCGGGTGCCCACGCGGTAGGCGACGTGGTAGGCCGTCCACGACGGCTCCACCACCGCGACGGCCTGCGCCTCGTCGCCGTCGGCCACCGTCAGGTGCGCGGTCGCCCCGACGGCCTCGGCCAGCTCGCGCAGCGCGGGCAGCGCGGCGACGCGCAGCTGGGGGGCCACCTTGGCCGCCAGCTGGAGCAGGCCGAGGCCGAGGCGGACCTTGGAGCCCTCCCGGCGGACCAGGCCGCGGGTCTGCAGCGGCACCAGCAGCCGGTACACCGCCGCCCGGCTGGCCCCGATCGCCGCGGCCAGGTCGCTGATCGTCGGCGCCTCGGTGTCGGCGTCGGCGACCGCCTGGAGCAGGGCCAGGCCGCGGTCGAGGGTCAGCGAGCTCTCCTTGCCCGCCGGGTTGGACGGGCGCGGGGCCGACGAGCGGATGCCGGGCACGCTACCCCGCCGCCACGATCGTGCCGGTGACCTCGGACAGGCCCACGACCGAGCCGTCCGGGCCGGGGGCGGTGGCGGTGATGGTCACCGTGTCCCCGTCCTCCAGGAACGTGCGCTCGCCGCCGCCGACGGCCACCGGTTCCTGGCCGTTCCAGCTCAGCTCCAGGAACGAGCCCCGCTGGTCCTTCTCCGGCCCGGAGACGGTGCCCGAGGCGAACAGGTCGCCCGGGCGCACGGTCGCGCCGTTGACGGTCATGTGGGCCAGCTGCTGGGCGAAGGAGTAGGCCATCGTGCGGAACGGCGGGGTGGCGACCAGCGTGCCGTTCCACCGGACCTCGATGCTGATGTCCAGCCCCCACGGCTCGTCCTCGACCAGGTAGTCGAGCAGGTCGCCGGAGGAGTTGACCGGCACCCGGGCCGCGGCGAACGCCTCCAGCGGGGTGATCCACGCGCCGATCGAGGTGGCGAACGACTTGCCCAGGAACGGGCCGAGCGGCACGTACTCCCACGCCTGGATGTCGCGCGCCGACCAGTCGTTGACCGTCACCACGCCGAAGACGTGCTCGGGCGCGTCGGCCGTGGACACCCGGCCGGTGACCGGGCCGCCGCAGACGAAGCCGATCTCGGCCTCGATGTCCAGCCGCACGCTGGGGCCGAACACCGGGCCGTCCGCGCCCGCGCGCTGCCCGTGCGGGCGCCGGATCTCGGTGCCGGAGACGTAGACCGTGCCCGCGCGGCCGTGGTAGCCGACCGGCAGGTGGGTCCAGTTCGGCAGCAGCGGCTCGGCGTTCGGGCGGAAGATCCGGCCGACGTTCTCGGCGTGGTGGCGCGAGGAGTAGAAGTCCACGTAGTCGGCCACGGTGAAGGGCAGCCGCGCGGTGTCGACCGGCACGAGGCGGGCGCCTTCGGGCGCGGTCGGGGCCGTCACCAGCTCGCGGACGCGGGCGTGCACCCGCCGCCAGGCGGGCGCGCCCGCGGCCAGCAGGGCGTCCAGCGTGGGCGCGGCCACCAGGGGCCGCAGGTCCTCGGCGAAGGACGCGGCCAGCGGGGCCAGCGGGAGGGCGTGGTCGCCCACCCGCACCGCCACGCCGTCGGCGACGACGCCGTAGGGCAGCGTCTGCGGGCCGAAGGGCCGGTCGGCGGCGAACGCGGGGTCGTCGATCCAGGTCACAGCAGGCCCAGCCCTTCCAGGTCAGCGATCGGCTCGGCCAGCGAGCACGAGCCGTAGGAGCCGAAGACCGCGCGCACCGCGTGCGCGG
Source organism: Actinokineospora sp. NPDC004072 (assembly GCF_053604195.1). Lineage (NCBI taxonomy): Bacteria > Bacillati > Actinomycetota > Actinomycetes > Pseudonocardiales > Pseudonocardiaceae > Actinokineospora > Actinokineospora sp. NPDC004072. Next base: position 367,017 of record NZ_JBSGHB010000003.1, read on the forward strand.
CCTGGTCGCTCAGCGCGCCCGCCTCCGCGGCCAGCTTCGCCCCGTCGGTCTCGGCCAGCGCCGCGCGCACGTCGCCGCCGGAGAGCAGCCGGGCGGTGGCGACCAGCAGGTTGAGGAAGCCGTGGTGGGTGAACCCGGTGGCGTCCTCGGTGTGCCGCACGGCGTTGTGCAGCCCGGCCGTCGCCTTGAACGACGCCTCGCCCGCGCTGATCACCGACAGGAAGTCGGCGACCTCGTCGACGCTGGGGAACGCCTCGCGGCTCAGCCCGCCGCAGCGGATCTTGGGCCAGCTCCCGTGCTCGACCACCCGGCGGATGCCGTCGAGCCACTCCGGGCCGCCGCGGCGCGGCTCGACCACCCGGATGACGTCCTCGGGCACGAACTCGTTGACCCGCTCCAGCCACACGTCGTCGACGTCGGCGGGGGCGGGCATCTCGACCATGCGCAGCGCCAGCAGCTCGGCGCGCGACTCCACGATCGACAGGGCCTTGGGCACGCCGCCGAGACCGGTGTCGATCACCAGCGAGAGCGCCACCGGCTTGGTGGGCTTCGCCTTGATCAGCTCGGTGATCAGCTCGGGCAGGCGCGAGGCCGGGCAGAGGAACACGCCCATGAGTCCAGCGTGCTCGCCCTCCCGTCCCCGCAGGTGCAGGCGCACCGCGTCGGGCATCGCCGCGCTGCCCGGCGGGAACAGGGCGGCGTCGTCGACCAGCCGCGCGAACAGGGGCGGGATGCCACGAGGACCGGGCGCAGGGAGAGGAACGGCACTTGACACGCCTGACACGCTAATAGCGTACCGGCAACTGAACAAAGATGTCCGTAGAACGGACACCCGGAGGAACCATGCCCTACTACCGCCAGGTCGGTGAGATTCCGCCGAAAAGGCACACCCAGTTCCGCTCTCCGGAGGGCGGGCTCTACGCCGAGGAGCTCATGGGGGTGGAGGGCTTCTCGTCGGACTCCGCGCTGCTCTACCACCGCCACCTGCCGACGGCGATCGTGGATGCGCAGGTCGTCGAGGATTTCCGCGGCCCGCTGGTGCCCAACCACCCGCTCAAGCCCCGCCACTTCCGCACGCAGGACCTGAAGTTCCCCGGCGACGCCGACGCGGTGTCCGGCAGGCGGACGCTGTTCGGCAACGCCGACGTGGTGATCGGCTTCGTGGTGGCGACCCGGCCGAGCGGGCTGTACCGCAACGCCGTGGGCGACGAGCTGCTCTACGTCCAGGGCGGCTCCGGAACGATCGAGACCATCTACGGCGCCCTCCAGGTGGCCGACGGCGACTACGTCGTCCTGCCGACCTCCACGACCTACCGCGTGGTGCCCGACGGCGAGCTGCGGCTCTACATCATCGAGGCGTCCGGGCACGTCGGCCCGCCGCGGCGGTACCTGTCGACCAAGGGCCAGTTCCTGGAGCACGCGCCCTACTGCGAGCGCGACCTGCGCGGGCCCGCCGAGCCGCTGCTGGTCGACGGCGAGGACGTCGACGTGCTGGTCCGCCACCGCGCGGGCCTGACCCGCTACACCTACGCCAACCACCCCTTCGACGTGGTCGGCTGGGACGGCTGCCTGTACCCGTGGGTGTTCAACATCCGCGACTTCGAGCCGATCACCGGGCGGGTGCACCAGCCGCCGCCGGTGCACCAGACCTTCGAGGGCCCCAACTTCGTGGTCTGCTCCTTCGTCCCGCGCAAGGTCGACTACCACCCGCTGGCCGTGCCCGTGCCGTACAACCACGCCAACGTCGACTCCGACGAGCTGATGTTCTACGTCGGCGGCGACTACGAGGCGCGCAAGGGCTCGGGCATCGGCATCGGCTCGCTGTCGCTGCACCCGGGCGGCTTCACCCACGGCCCGCAGCCCGGCGCGGCCGAGGCGTCGCTGGGCGCGGAGCGCTTCGACGAGACCGCGGTCATGGTCGACACTTTCCGCCCGCTGGACCTCGGCGAGGCCGCGGTGGACAGCGAGGACCCGCGGTACGCCTGGACGTGGAGCAGGCGCGGTCCCGATTGGTCATGAGCCCTCGTGCCCCGGCCGCCGCGGACGCATACTGTCGCGGACACCGGGGAGGCCGAGATGACCAGCCACGCACGCGCGCTGGGTGACCCGTGGGGCCTGCTGCTGGCCGGGTGCGCGGCCGCGGTCGGGGTGGCGATCCACCTGCCCGCCGTGGCGACCGTGCTCGTCGGCCTGGCGGTGTGGGTCGGCCGCGCCCTGGTCCCGTACCTGCTGGGCCGCCTGGCCGAGCCGCCCGCCCCGCCGGACGTCGAGCCGGGCTCGGCCGAGGCGCTCTGGCTCGACCGCGCGATCGACGCCGAGGCCGACTTCGACGCGCTGGTGCCCGCCGGGCCGCTGCTGGCCGCGCGGGGCGCGGTGGACGAGGCCGTCACGGCCCTCTACGGGGTCGCCGAGGCGGCCACCGCGGTCCGGCGCGCGGGCGCCGAGCCCGACGACGAGCTGGCCGTGCTGGAGTGGGCGACGCTGGAGCTGCAGGAGGTCGTCTCCCACATCGCGGGACTCCCCGCCCCCGACGACCCGCCGGGTGACGAGGTCGCCGCGGTGGTGGGGCGGTTGGAAGAAATCCGCCTGGCCCTGGTCGAGCCGAACCAGGTCGTCTAGCGCTGGGCGGCCAGGAACGGGCAGCCCACCAGCTTGCGCAGCTCCGCGCCCAGCTCCTCGTTCGTCCGCACCGGCCGGGTGAAGGCGAGGCGGACGTCGTGGTCGGCGTGCGGGGACTCCACGCGCAGGCGGATGCCGTAGCGGTCGAGGCCGAGCGGGCGGACGTGCCCGCCGCGCAGCTCGTCGGGCAGGTGCCGGGTCAGCGCGCCGACCACGTCGGTGTGCGAGAGCTCCAGGTGGCGCAGCCAGTCGGCCTCGTGCGCGGCGAACGGGTCGGGGGCGGCCGCGGTGAAGTCCGGCACCCGGATCGGGTGGGCGCCCTCGGCGTCGGCCAGGACCAGCGCGGCGGGGACCAGCCGCAGCAGGGCCGCGCCGTGGCCGACGTCGAGCAGGCGCGGGTCCGGCCGGTGCTCGGCGACGGCGACGGCCAGCTCGCGGGCCTGCTCCGCGGTGAGCGCCCGCAGCCAGCCGCTGATCCACAGCAGGCCGCGCACGGGCTCGCGCAGCTCGACCGGGGCCGCGTCGGTCAGCTCGACCACCGCGGCGACCTCCCCGCGCGGGGCCTGCCAGGCGGTGGCGACGACGGGGTGGTCGGCGGGCAGCAGCACGGTGACGCCGCCGTCGGGGTGGACGTGGTGCAAGGCGGGCGTGATCCGCTCGTCGCCCGCCGCGGGGGCCAGCGCGGCGCGGCCGCCCAGGGCGGCGATGGTGCGCGCCCGCTCCGCCGGGGACGGGGCGGGTGGGCGCGGCGCGGGGTCGGTCACCGGTCCACCTCCTACTTAGGACACCCTAACTTGCTGGCGGGTCGGGCGGAAGCCCGCTCGCCCGATGTGGCTACGCTGCCGATCTACCGAGACGATGGGGAGGGCGGATGAGTGAGGTCCCGGCCGCCGAGCCGCCGACCGACGGGCCCGCGCTGGCCGACCCGGCGACCGCCCGCGCCCTGCGCGCGCTGCGGCTGCCGCTGGTCACGCTACCGCTGGCCGCCCTGGTCTGCGCGGTCCCGGCCGTCCTGCTCGACAGCCTGGCCAGCGCGCTGCTGACGATCGCGGCGCTGGCCTTCGTGCTCGGCGCCATGATCGCCGTCGCCACCACCGGGTTCTGGATCCGCCCGGCGGCCAAGCTGCTGCGCACCGAGCCCTGGCGACCGGCCAAGGTGCGCGTCTACCGCCAGCTCAAGGGCCTCCCGCGGACCCCGCTGCGGCTGCGCGAGCCCGACGGCGCCACCGTCGACCTGCTCGCCCCCGCGCTGTCCTGGTCGGCCCAGCAGGTGCTGGCCCGCACCGGCGCGGTCTGGCTGGTCGGGCCGGACGCGCGCGGCTGGGCCGCCATCCGCGCCCGCGGCCTGGTGCTGCCGCTGGGCCAGGCCAGGACCACCGACACCGACATCGGCGCGGGCTACCAGCTCAGCCCGGTGCAGACCAACCCGGCAGGCGCGGCCACCGCCGCCGACGACGCCGTGCTCGCCCGCGCCATCGCCGGGCCGCGCAGGCGCTCGCGCACCGACCTGCTCGCCCCGCTGCTGCTGCTCGCCTTCGCCGTGTTCGTGCTGGTCGACCTGCTGCGCCGGGGCGTGTCCGGGCGGGTCGAGCTGCTGGTCGGCCTGATCGCGGCCACCGCGCTCATCCTCGGCCTGCTGGCCTGGCGCGTGCACCGGCTGCGGCACTGGACGCGGGTCCACCAGCTGCTGTCCGCGGGCCCGTGGACCAGCGCGCCGGTCGAGCTCGCCGACGACCGGGCCAGCGGCCGGGTGACGCTGCCCGACGGCGCGACGGCCACCATCCGGTTCACCCGGGCCAGCCCCGCGCTGCTGGCCAACATCGCCGCCACCGGGCAGCTGTGGACCGCGGGCCCGCCCGCCTGCGGGCCGGTCGCCGTCGGCCTGCCCGGCTACCCGTTCCTCACCGTGGCGCGCATCGGATGAGCTGGCTGCGCCCCCGCTCCCCCGTCCCCGCCCTCGACCCGGCCGAGCGCGGGCCGATCCGGGTCGAGCTGGTCATCGTCTTCGCCGTGACGCTGGGCATGGCCGGGCTGACCAGCCTGCTGACCCTGCTGGACTCGCTGCTGGCCCCCGTCCCGATCCGCGACCAGACCGTCGCCATCAACGTGCCGCTGGCCCGCGCCGGGCTCATCGACCTGGCCAAGCAGCTCCTCGCCGCGCTCCGGCTGCTGGCCTGGGGCGCGCTCGGGGCCTACCTGCTCTACCGCGCGGGCGTGAAGCTGGCCGCGGTCGGCCTCGACGGGACGCGCAAGGGCCGCGACAGCGCCGCGGGCGTCGGGCTCGCCGCGCTGATCGGCCTGCCCGGCCTGGCGTTCTACCTCGCCGCGCACGCCGCGGGGGCGAACCTGGCGGTCGCGCCCTCGACGCTCGACGACACCTGGTGGCGGCCCATCGCGCTGGTCCTGCTGGCCATCGGCAACGCCTGGGCCGAGGAGGTGCTGGTCGTCGGCTACCTGCTCACCCGGCTGCGCCATCTGGGCCTGTCGGAGAACGCCTCGCTGCTGGTCTCGGCCCTGGTGCGCGGCTCGTACCACCTCTACCAGGGGTTCGGCGGGTTCATCGGCAACGTCGTGATGGGCCTGGTCTTCGGCCGGGTGTGGCAGCGCACCAACCGGCTGTGGCCGCTGGTCATCGCCCACACGCTGCTCGACGTGGTGGCCTTCGTCGGCTACGCGCTGCTGCGCGACCGGATCAGCTGGCTGCCCTAGCCGGGTCGGTCAGCAGCATCGGGTCGGCGAGGTCGGCCAGCGACCACGTGCCCTCGTGCAGCGCGGCCAGCTCGGCGGCGGTGATGCCGACGGCGGTCAGGAAGTCGACCCGGCCGTTGACGGTCTCCATCGAGCCCAGCTCGGGGTCGGCGGCGAAGGCGACCGCGGTCAGCGCGGTGCCGTCGGTCAGCGGCTGGCGCAGGTCGACCACGTGGCCGCCTGCGAGCAGGACCCGCTGCTCGCGGACGAACCGGGCCAGGTGCTCCAGCAGGGAGAACGGCCAGCCCGGGGCCAGGTCCTGGCCGGGGTGGCGGCGCACGCGCATGGTCAGCTCGAAGCCCCAGCCGCTCCACTGCGGGTCCGAGCCCGCGTCCTTGCCCCACAGCTCGGTCAGGCCGTAGCTGACGTAGTGCCAGAACTCGTCGGTCGGGTAGGCGCTGCACCCCTGCAGCCCGGAGCCGAGGTGGACACCGGGCGGGTAGCCGACGTGCCGCGGGGCCACACCCGGGTACAGGTCGGCCAGCGCCGCATCGATCGCGTCCCAGCCGGGCGCCTCATCGAGGTCGGTCATCCCCGCATTCTGCCTTGCTCGGTCTGTGGCGTTTCGCCGCAGGTCGCGGTACCAATGGGGCATGGGAGGACTCGGCGAGTACCGCCGGAAGCGCAACGCCGGGCGCACCCCGGAGCCGATCCCCGCCGACGACGCGCTGCCCGCGGGCCGCGACGACACCTTCGTCATCCAGGAGCACCACGCCCGCGCCCTGCACTGGGACGTGCGGCTGGAGCGCGGCGGCGTGCTGGTCAGCTGGGCGGTGCCCAAGGGCCTGCCGCTGGACCCCGGCGACATCCGGCTCGCGGTGCACACCGAGGACCACCCGATGGAGTACGCGACCTTCGAGGGCGAGATCCCGCGCGGGGAGTACGGCGGCGGGACCATGACCATCTGGGACCGCGGCCGGTACGAGACGGTCAAGTGGAGCGACCGGGAGGTGGCCGTGGTCTTCCACGGCGCCCGCGCCCAGGGCCGCTACACCTTCTTCCGCGGCGGCGGGTCGGGCAAGAACTGGATGGTCAAGCGCTCCGAGCCCGCCCCGCCGGGCTGGACGCCGCTGCCCGCGGCGATCGAGCCGATGCTGGCCACCGCGGGCAGGCTGCCGCCCGCCGACGAGGACGACCTCTGGGCCTACGAGTTCAAGTGGGACGGCGTGCGCGGCCTGGCCCGGTGCGAGGGCGGCCGGCTGACCCTGCTGTCGCGGCTGGGCAACGACATCACCTCGCACTACCCGGAGCTGCGGCCGCTGGCCGAGGAGCTGGGGTCGACCCAGGTCTGGCTCGACGGTGAGATCGTCGTGCTGGAGGACGGCCGCCCGTCGTTCCACGCCCTGCAGAAGCGCATGCACACCGCCGACGAGCGCGCGGCCCGGCGCTGGGCCGCCGAGCTGCCCGCGACCTACATCGTCTTCGACGTGCTGCACCTGGACGGCCACTCCACGCTGACGCTGCCCTTCCACGAGCGGCGCGCCCTGCTGGAGGCCCTGGAGCTGCGCGGGCCGAGCTGGCTGACCTCGCCGAGCTACCCGGGCGAGGGCGCGGCAGTCGCGGCCGCCGCGGGCGAGCGCGGGCTGGAGGGGGTGGTCGCCAAGCGGCTCACCTCGCGGTACCTGCCCGGGCGGCGGTCGCCGGACTGGATCAAGGTCGCCAACGTGCGGGCCGTCGAGGTGGTCGTCGGCGGGTGGCTGCCGGGCGAGGGCAAGCGGTCGGACGCCTTCGGCTCGCTGATGCTCGGCGTGCCCACCGACGAGGGCCTGCGCTACGTCGGGCAGGTCGGCACCGGGTTCAGCGACGAGGTGCTCCAGCTGATCATGGGGAAGCTGCGGGAGTCGGCGAGGCGGCGCTCGCCGTTCTGCAACGAGGTGCCCAGGGACAAGGCCAAGGGCGCGCGCTGGGTGGAGCCGACGATGGTCGGCGAGGTGGTGTTCCGCAACTGGACCGGCGACGGCAAGCTGCGCGCCGCCGCCTGGCGCGGCCTGCGCGCCGACAAACGCCCCGAGGACGTCGAGAGGTGGACCCCGGATGCCCGGTGAGGTGCTGGTCGAGGTGCAGGGGCAGCGGATGCGGCTGTCCAACCTGGAGAAGGTGCTCTACCCCGGCGGCTTCACCAAGGGCGAGGTGATCAACTACTACAGCCGGGTCGCGCCCGCGCTGCTGCCGCACCTGGCCGAGCGCCCGGTCACCTTCCGCCGCTTCCCCGACGGGGTGGCCAAGCCCGGCTTCTACGACAAGAACGCCTCCCGGCACGCCCCGGGCTGGATCCGCACGGTGACCATCCCGACCCCGGGCAGCAGCACCGGGGCCGAGACGCTGGACTTCGCCGTGCTCGGCGACCTGCCCTCGGTGGTCTGGGCGGCCAACCTGGCAGGCCTGGAGCTGCACGTTCCGCAGTGGACCATCACGGCCGACGGCGGGAAGGGCCTGCCCAACCGCCTGGTGTTCGACCTCGACCCCGGCGAGCCCGCCACGATCGTCGAGTGCTGCGCGGTGGCCCTGCGCCTGCGCGACGTGCTCGCCGACGCGGGCCTGACCCCGGTGGCGAAGACCAGCGGCAACAAGGGCATGCAGGTCTACGCCGCCGTGCGGGCCGAGGCCGAGCTGCGGCCCTCGGAGTTCGCCAAGGCGCTGGCCGAGGAGTTCGAGCGGGAGACGCCCGCGCTGGTGGTCTCCCGGATGGCGCGCAACCTCCGGCCGGGCAAGGTGTTCATCGACTGGAGCCAGAACAACCCGCAGAAGACCACCGTCGCGCCGTACTCGCTGCGCGCCCGCCGCGACCCCACCGTCTCGACCCCGCTGACCTGGGACGAGGTCGCCGCCTGCCGCGACCCGGAGGACCTGGTGTTCACCGCGGACGACGTCCTGGACCGCATCGAGGAGCACGGCGACCTCTTCGCCCCGCTGCTGGAGCCGGGCCCGTCGCTGTAGCTCGTTCATCGACACAACGATCTGCGTGTCGATCGGCGGATCTGTTTAATGAACCCACTGCGATCGTGGCTGTTTCCGGCTTCTTCCTCCAGTTGACCCGCTCGGCAGCGGCATTTCCCGTACCGAGTGGTTACGCTGCCGACGTGACCGACCTCCCCGTGCCCGACGCCGAGCAGGCCGCTCCCGCCCCCCGCGTGGACAGCGAGGTGGGCCCGCTGCGCACCGTGCTGCTGCACCGGCCCGGCAACGAGCTCAAGCGGCTCACGCCGCGCAACAACGACCAGCTGCTGTTCGACAGCATCCCGTGGGTCGACCGGGCCCAGGACGAGCACGACGCCTTCGCCGACGTGCTGACCGGGCGCGGCGTCGAGGTCATGCTGCTGGCCGACGCGCTGGTCGCGGCGCTGGCCGACGAGCGCGCCCACGCGGCGGCCTCGGCCACGGCGGTGGACCGGCGGCGCATCGGCAACGAGCTGGCCGACGCGCTGGCCGGGTACCTGGCCACCGTCGACGCCAAGGGGCTGGCCGACGTGCTGATGGGCGGCATGACCTTCGAGGAGCTGCCCGCCGCCGAGGGCGCGTCGCTGGTGCGCAAGATGCACCACCCGCACGACTTCGTGGTCGACCCGCTGCCGAACCTGCTGTTCACCCGCGACTCGTCGGTGTGGATCGGCGACCGGGTGGCCATCGCGTCGCTGGCGATGCCCGCGCGGGCGCGCGAGACCGCGCTGCTGGACCTGATCTACGCCTACCACCCGCGATTCCGGGCCGCGGGCCGCGCCTACGGGGCCAGCTCGGCCCCGGTCGAGGGCGGGGACGTGCTGCTGCTGGCCCCCGGGGTGATCGCCATCGGCGTCGGCGAGCGCACCACGCCCGCGGGCGCGGAGTCGCTGGCCCGCTCGGCCTTCGCCGACGGCCTGGCGCACACCGTGCTCGCGGTGCCGATCGCCCAGGACCGCGCCACGATGCACCTGGACACCGTGTGCACGATGGTCGACCGCGACGCCGTGGTCATGTACCCGGCGGTGCGCGACACCCTGACCGCGTTCACCATGCGCATGGTCGACGGCGCCGTGGCCGTCGACGGGCCCGCGCCGTTCCTGGACGCGGCGGCCGCGGCGATGGGGATCGACCGGCTGCGCGTCATCGACACCGGCCTCGACCCGGTGACCGCCGAGCGCGAGCAGTGGGACGACGGCAACAACACCCTGGCCGTCGCGCCGGGCGTGGTCGTGGCCTACGAGCGCAACGTGGAGACCAACTCCCGGCTGGAGGACGCGGGCATCGAGGTGCTGCGGATCAGCGGGTCGGAGCTGGGCACCGGCCGCGGCGGCCCGCGCTGCATGTCCTGCCCCATCCGCCGCGACGTCCTCTAGCCCGCGCCTCTAGCCGCGCCCTCCAGCCGGCTAGGCCAGCAGGTAGCGGACGGCGAGGAACGCGATGGTCCCGAACACGGCGAGCAGGGCGACCAGCACACCGGTCGCCCATCCGTCACGCGGCGCCATCGGGCACCGGGCGGGTGAGGGGCACGCGAACCTCCCGGGGAGTCGGCCTGATCTTGTCACCGCGGCTTCGGCGCACCTGCGCCCGGGTCGGTTCCCCCGAAATTAGGAATGCCTTCCTTAATTCTCCTTCACCAAGGCTTGCCTAATGTGACGGAGAATCACCGCAAAACCGCACCATCGGATCGGAGAACCACCCGGAAGAACGTATTCTGGATGACATGACCACCAAGTTCCACCAGTTGCTGCAGGCCCAGATCCGCAACGAGTTCACCGCCTCCCAGCAGTACGTGGCGCTGGCCGTCTGGTTCGACGGCCAGGACCTGCCGCGGCTGGCCGGGCACTTCTACCGGCAGTCGCTGGAAGAGCGCAACCACGCGATGATGATCGTGCAGTACCTGCTCGACAACGGCATTCCGGTGACGATTCCCGGCGTCGACGAGGTGCGCAACGAATTCACCGAGCCCGCCGACCTCGTCGCGCTGGCGCTGCAGCAGGAGCGCGGCGTCACCGACGACATCATCGCCCTGGCCAAGGTCGCCCGGGACGAGGACGACTACGCGGGCGAGCAGTTCATGCAGTGGTTCCTCAAGGAGCAGGTCGAGGAGGTCGCGCAGATGAGCACGCTGCTCAACGTCATCAAGCGCGCCGACGGCAACCTCTTCCACGTGGAGGACTACCTGGCCCGCGAGCAGGTCGGCGACGCGGGCAACGACCCGCTGGCCCCGCGCGCGGCAGGCGGCGCGATCTAGGAAGCGGATGCGATGGGGCGGGCGGCCGGATCGGCCGCCCGCCCCGCTCATCGATGCGCGATCGCGGCGGGCAGGGTGAACCCGCCGTCGGGGTCGGGCGGGAAGTCGTGCACCGCGACGACCGCCGCCGCGGGGATCGGGCCGTAGACGTGCGGGAACCACGGCCCGCCCGGCACCGGCGGCGACCCCGGCTCCCAGCGCACGGGCGCGCCCACCGCGGCCGGATCGATCTCCAGCAGCAGCAGGTCCGTGCGCCCGGCGAAGAGCCTGCCCGCGGGCAGGTGCACGGTGCCGGGGTCGGAGCAGTGCACGAAGCCCTCGGTGTCCAGGCTGGCCGGGCGCACCTCCGGCGCGGGCCACTCGGCGCGCGGCAGGATGTGCAGGATCACCGGATGGTGACCTGCCTGCCGAGCAGGCCGTCGCGGGCGCGCCGCTCGGCGCCGGTCAGCGGCTCGTCGGCCAGCGAGGCCAGCGCGGCGTCCACCCGCTCGCCCAGCTCCCCGGCCGCGGCGGTCCACTCGCGGGCGTGCCGCTCGGGGTCGAGGTCCCAGACCGGCACCAGCAGCCCGTGCGCCCGGAACGACCCGGCGTAGCGGGAGCCCTCGCCCAGGGTCAGCTCGCCGCGGGCGTGCAGCCGGGCCAGCGCGGCCAGCAGCTGCTCCTCGGGCTCGGGCCGCACCCAGCGCAGGTGCGCCTTGTCGCCCGCGTCGACCCAGTAGGCCGCCGGGCCGATCCGCTCGGTGGGCATGATCGCCTGGTTGGCCCGCTCCAGCGACAGCGCGACGTCGCCGGTCGGCTCGCTGCCCTCGGGCAGCCACCAGGCGAAGTCCGGGTGCACCTCGGCGACCAGCTCGGCGTCGGGGTCGACCAGGTCCTGCAGCCGCTCGGGGTCGGGGCCCGGGTCGGACTCCGGCCCGACCACCGGCAGCACGTCGCCCGCCTTGGCGGTCAGCAGCCACCGCAGCGCGCGGGCGAGGTCGCGGCTGATGTCGTTGGACCGGGTCTGCACCTGCAGGCCCAGGAACGCCGCGTCGTCGGCGCGGACCAGGCCGGCCGCGGCCATCGGCAGCACGGTCGCCACGGTGATCTCGCGCGGCTCGCCCGCCAGGTCGGCCCGCAGCCGCAGCTTCGCCGTGCCGGACGGGACGAACTCGCGCAGCGCGATCAGCTCGCGCTCGAACGCCAGCCCCTCGAACGGCCGCGCGACCGGCACGTCCACCACGCCGCCTGCGGACCCGTGGCACGCCTTGTAGCGCTTGCCCGACCCGCACGGGCAGGGCTGCCTCGGATTGATGCCCGAGGAGTCCGCTTCCTTGGCCTTGCGCGCGTTCTTCACCGCGGATCGCTTGGACACGTGGGGCACTCCTCGTCGAGACCGGGACAGCTGCGCGGCCGACGCTACCGAATCATCCCCCGCCCAGGGCGGCGCGGGTCGCGGCCGGGGCGTTGGTGGCCAGCCAGCGCACGCCGATGGCCGCGCACAGCGCCACGTCCTCGGGCCGGTCGACGGTCCAGCAGTAGGTGGCGTGGCCGTGGTCGGCGGCGCGGGCCACGTAGTCCGGGTCGCGGCGCAGCACGCCGATGCCCGGGCCGGTGTGGTCGGCCCACGGCGGCAGCGTGCCGTCGCGCAGGGTCGGCCAGAGCTGGCTCAGCAGCAGCACGGTCGGCAGCCGCGGGGCCGCGGCCCGGACCCGCCGCACGGCCAGCGTCGAGAAGGACATCACCACCACGGGCGAGTCGTCCTTGGCCGCGGGGGCGGCCAGGCCGTGCCGGGCCAGCAGGGCGATCAGCTTCGCCTCGACCAGCCCGCCGTAGCGCACCGGGTGCTTGGTCTCGATGAACAGCCTGCTGCCGTGGTCCTTGGTCAGGCCCAGCAGCGCGTCCAGCGTCAGCACGCCGATCTCGCCGCCGTAGTCCAGCATCGCCAGGTCCGCCAGCGACAGGGCGCTGACGACGCCGCGGGCGTTGGTGGTGCGGTCGATCCTGCGGTCGTGCACGCAGACCAGGTGCCCGTCGCGGGTCAGCCGCACGTCGCACTCCAGCGCGTCGGCGCCCTGGGCCAGGGCCAGGTCGTAGGCGGCGAGGGTGTGCTCGGCGGCGTGCGCGGACGCCCCGCGGTGGGCGACGACGGCGGGCTGCACGGGCGGAGATTAGCGTGGGCCCATGATGTTCGACCCGACCGACGCCGCCTTCATCGCCGACCCCTACCCCGTGTTCGCCCGGATGCGCTCGGTCGCCGACGTGCACGACAACCCGGCCCTCGGCCTGCCCGTCGCGGTGTCCCACGCCGCGTGCTCGGCGATCCTGCGCCACCGCGGCCTGGGTCGGGTGTGGACGGACGCGCGACCGGTGGAGGCGTTCGCCGCCTTCAACCTGCTGCACCGCAACTCCTTGCTGGAGAACGAGCCGCCGACCCACACCCGGTTGCGGCGGCTGGTCTCGAAGGCGTTCGGGCGCGGGCACACCGAGCGGCTGCGGCCGTGGGTGGAGTCGGTCGCCGAGGAGATGGTGGCCGGGCTGGCCGCCGAGATCGACGGCGCAGGCTCGGCGGACCTGCTGGCCCACCTGGCCGGTCCGCTGCCGGTCGCGGTGATCGCCCAGCTGCTGGGCGTGCCGGAGGCCGACCGCGGCCTGCTCCAGCCGTGGTCGAACGCGATCGTGAAGATGTACGAGTACGGCCTGCCCGCGCCGCAGGCCGCCGCGGCCGAGCAGGCCTCCGGCGAGTTCGTCGCCTACCTGCGCGACCTGGCCGCCCACCGCCGCGACCACCCCGGCGACGACCTGATCAGCGACCTGGTGGCCGTGCGCGACGGCTCCGACAAGCTCAGCGACGACGAGCTGGTCGCCACCGGCGTGCTGCTGCTGATGGCCGGGCACGAGGCGACGGTCAACGTGATCGGCAACGGCGTGCACGCCCTGCTGACCCACCGCTCCGAGTGGGAGCGCCTGACCCCGGAGCTGCTCCCGACCGCGGTCGAGGAGCTGATCCGCTACGACTCGCCGCTGCAGCTGTTCGAGCGCACCGCGACCGAGCCGGTGGAGATCGCGGGCCACCGCGTCGAGCCCGGGACCAAGATCGCCGCCCTGCTCGGCGCCGCCGCCCGCGACCCGCTGGTCTTCGACGAGCCCGACCGCCTCGACATCGGCCGCTCCCCCAACCCGCACCTGGGCTTCGGCGCGGGCATCCACTACTGCGTGGGCGCACCCTTGGCCCGGGTGGAGGTCGCCGCGGCCCTGCGGGCGCTGGCCACCCGCCTCCCGGACCTGCGCCTGGCGGGCGAGCCGTCCCGCCGTCCGGACTTCGTCATCCGCGGCTGGGCCGAGCTGCCGGTGACGGTCGGGTAGGACCTGCGCCGAACGGCTGCCGGCCCGCGGTCAGCGGCGGGAGTTCGCCGGACGCGGCCTGCGGCCGGGGTCGGGGGCGGCCCCGGTCACGCGGACCAGGCGCAGGCGGGGCACGGCGGCGGGGTCGATCGGGGCGAGCAGGCCGGTCAGCCGGGTGACCAGCACCGCGGTCAGGGCGGCGGTCGCGGCGGCGGCCAGGTCGCAGGCCGCGGTCAGCAGCACGCCGTCGGCCTGGGCCTGCACGCCGGTGCGGAAGCGCCACAGCACGGTGGCGGCGAACAGCCCGCCGCAGACCGCCGCGGTGATCCACCACATCCGCACCAGCGGGCCGGGGCGGGGCCGCTCGCCCGCCGGGCGGGACAGGGCGGCGTGCTCCAGCTCGGCGGCCACCGAGCCCGCGACCGCGAGGTTGACGCCCGGGATCAGCAGGCTGGGCAGGATCTGCCAGTCCGGCCGGGCCGGGCGGTAGCCCGCCTGGTCGGCGGCGGCGCGGCGGGCGGCGAAGAGCCACCACGCGGTGGCCGCCGCGGCGACCACCCCGCAGACCAGGGCCAGGGAGGCGGCGGTGACCACCAGCGTGTCCGACAGGACCACGGTGCCGCGGTCCAGCGCGCTGGTCCGGGCGGCCACCAGCAGCGCGTAGCGGAACACCTCGGCGCACGCGGCCAGCAGGGCCAGCGCCGCCAGCGTCCACAGCGCCCAGCGGGCCAGGGCGGCCCGGGTGCGCACCCGCACCGGCGGCGGGGGCGCGTCGCCCAGGCCCGGGATCAGCGTGGGCCGCCGCCAGGCCAGCGCGGGGAAGCCCCAGCGGGGCGTCGCGTGGTAGGCGGGCGGGCCCTGGTAGCGCGGCCTGCGCGGGGGCGGGGGCGGCGGGAGCGCGCCGGGCGGCGGGGTGGCCTCCCAGCGCAGCGGCGGCAGCGGGCGCCGCACCTAGATGACCTCGGGCGGGGCCCCGGTCTCGGCCGCCATCGGCTTGCCCGCCGCGGCCCACGACTGCATGCCGCCCTCGACGTTGACCGCGTCCCAGCCGTTGGCGTTGAGGTAGGCGGTCACCCGCGCCGATCGGCCGCCGGAGCGGCAGATGACGTGCAGCGGGGCGTCGGGCAGCTCGTCGAGCCTGCCCGCCAGCTCGCCCATCGGGATGTGCACGGCGCCGGGGGCGTGCCCGGCGGCCCACTCGTCCGGCTCGCGGACGTCCAGCAGGGTGGCCTCGGCCGGGATCTGGGCGACGCTGGCGGTTGGCACGTTCATCACGGCATCGATGCTGCCACGCCCGGCCGTAGCGCGCGGGTGAAGGGGGACGCGCGCCGCGTCCCCCTCCCACCGCGTCAGACCGCCGCCGCGGCCTTCTCGGCGCCGACGCCGGTCAGCGCCCGCACCTCCATCTCGGCGTACTTGCGCCGGTCGGCCGCGCGGCCGAGCACGGTGCCCAGCCAGCCGAGCAGGAACGACACCGGGATGGACACCAGGCCGGGGTTGGCCAGCGGGAAGACGGCGAAGTCGGCGTCGGGGAACATCGCCTTCGGCCCGCCGGAGACCGCCGGGGACAGCACGATCAGCAGCACGCACACCCCGAGCCCGCCGTAGATGCTCCACAGCGCCCCTGCGGTGTTGAACCGCCGCCAGAACAGCGAGTACAGGATCGTGGGCAGGTTGGCCGACGCCGCGACGGCGAAGGCCAGGGCGACCAGGAACGCCACGTTCTGCCCGTTGGCCGCGATGCCGCCGACGATGGCCAGCGCGCCGATGACCACCGCGGTGATCCGCGCGACGCGCACCTCCGAGCCCCGGTCGTCGGAGCGGCCGCGCTTGATGACGTTGGTGTAGATGTCGTGGGCGAAGGACGCCGACGCGGTGATCGTCAGCCCGGCGACCACGGCCAGGATCGTGGCGAAGGCGACCGCGGCGATGAAGCCCAGCAGCACCGGCCCGCCCAGCGCCTCGGCCAGCAGCGGGGCCGCCGAGTTGGGCCCGCCCGGCGCCGACCGGATCGCCTCCGGGCCGACCAGCGCCGCCGCCCCGTAGCCGAGCACCAGCGTGAACAGGTAGAACAGGCCGATCAGCGCGATCGCCCACACCACCGACCGCCGCGCCTCCTTGGCGCTGGGGACGGTGTAGAAGCGCATGAGGATGTGCGGCAGCCCGGCCGTGCCCAGGACCAGCGCGACCGCCAGCGACAGGAAGTCGAGCTTGCTCAGCTCCGACGCGCCGTACTGCAGGCCCGGCTCCAGCACCCGCTCGCCCTGCGGGCTGGCCTCGACCGCGCCGCCGAGCAGGGCGGAGAGGTCCATGCCGTACCGGGACAGCACCCACACCGTCATCACGGCCGCGCCGGTGATCAGCAGGGCGGCCTTGATGATCTGCACCCAGGTCGTGCCCCGCATGCCGCCGATGAGCACGTAGAGGATCATCAGCGCGCCGACGACGGCGATCACCACCGCCTGGCCGCCCCGGTCCTCGATGCCCAGCAGCAGCGCGACCAGCCCGCCCGCGCCCGCCATCTGCGCGAGCAGGTAGAAGAACGACACGGCCAGGGTGGAGGTGGCCGCGGCGGCGCGCACCGGGCGCTGGCGCATGCGGAAGGCCAGCACGTCGCCCATCGTGTACTTGCCGGTGTTGCGCATCAGCTCGGCGACCAGCAGCAGGGCCACCAGCCAGGCGACCAGGAAGCCGATGGAGTACAGGAAGCCGTCGTAGCCGTTGAGCGCGATCGCCCCGGCGATGCCGAGGAACGAGGCCGCCGAGAGGTAGTCCCCGGATATGGCCACCCCGTTCTGCGCCCCGGTGAAGGCGTGGCCCGCGGCGTAGTAGTCCGCGGCGGTGCGGGTGTTCCGGCTGGCCCGGAACACCACGACCATCGTCACGGCGACGAACGCGGCGAAGATCGCGATGTTGAGCGCGGTGCTGGGGCCCAGCTCGGACTGCGCTGCCTGGGCGGGGGTCATCGGGACTCCAGGTCGGTGCGGATCTTCTCGGCCAGCGGGTCGAGCCTGCGGTCGGCGTGGCGGACGTAGAGGAAGGTGATGAGGAAGGTGGAGGCGAACTGGCCCAGCCCCATGAGCAGGCCGACGGTGATGTTGCCGAACACCCGCCCGGACATGAATTCCGGCGCGTAATCGGCGAGCAGGACGAACAGCAGGTACCAGAGCAGGAACGCGGCGGTCATCGGGAAGGCGAAACCGCGCAATCTGCGCCGCAGCTCGGCGAACTCCGGCCGGTCCTGGACCTGCTCCCAGGTGGTGGTCTCCTCCGCGGTGGCAGTCACTTTCGCACCTTTCGTGCTGGGGTGTGGTCGATCGGCAACCTTAGGCGCGACCAGCGGGAACTGTATGCCTCCGATCAGGGAGAAATCGTTCAAGCCGCCGGGCGATGCGCCGAGCGGCATTATGGTGAAAACGGTCGCAAATGACCATCGCACAGGCATTCGTCGCGCATTCGAGTGAATTCTTTCTCACTCGATCCGGGAATGGGCGTGACGCAATGTCCAGGCGTTAGCAGACGACCACGAACGGGTCAGCGGCGGTGCTTGCCCAGCGCGTGCTTGGCCGACCCCGCGCCCAGGCCGCTCGCCCGGTCGCGGATGAGGCCGAGCCGGTCGGGGGCGTGCATCCGCATCCGGATGTGCTTGGTCTCCGGCGGGATGTGCCGCTGGGTCGCCTTGCTCATCACGATCACCGCGAGGAACGCCAGCGGCACGGTCACCAGCCCCGGCTGCTGCACGTACCACGGCGCCCAACCGCCGGTGTAGCCGCTGATGGTGGTCAGCGCCAGCGCGGTCAGCACCAAGGTCCCGCCGGTCAGCATGCCCGCCGCCGCGCCGACCCACGTGATCTTGCGCCACCAGATACCCAGCACCAGCACCGGGCAGAACGTCGACGCCGCCAGCGCGAACGACATGCCCACGCTCAGCGACAGGTCCGCCGGGCGCAGCAGCAGCGCCGCGACCAGCGGAAGCACGCCCGCGAGCGCGGTCGCCAGCCGGAAGTCGCGCACCCGGGACTTGAACACGTCCGTCGACAGCACGCCCGCCACGCTCACCAGCAGACCCGACGACGTTGAAAGGAACGCGGCGAACGCCCCGGCCGCGATCACCGCGCCGAGGATCTCGCCGACGACGTTGTCCACCACCGCCATCGGCAGCTGCAGCATCGCCCGGTCGGTCTGGCCGGTGACGAGCAGCTCGGGCAGGTAGATCCGCGACAGCGCGCCCATCACCGTCGGGAACAGGTAGAACAGGCCCAGCAGCAGCATCACGTGCAGGGTCGTGCGGCGCGCGGCCTGGCCGTCGGGGTTGGTGTAGAAGCGCACGAGCACGTGCGGCAGCCCCATCGTGCCCAGGAACAGCGCGAAGATCAGCGAGTAGGTCGTCAGCAGGTCGTCGGTGTCCGACGCCGGGCTGACCCAGTCGGCGTTGTCGCCGACCGCGCCGCGCACGACCGGCACCGGGTCGCCCTCGCTGAAGACCAGCCGGGTGCCCGCCGCCACCTGGTGCTCGCCGGGGCTCCAGTACGTCTCCCCGGCCGCCGGGTGCCCGTCGACGACGCCCTCGGCGACCAGCCGGACCGGGGCCTCGACGGAGAGCACCACCGGGGTCTCGACGGTGATCGAGGCGTCCTGGGTGAACCGCGGCGGCAGCGGCTCCGACAGCCCGGCCGCGCCGATGCCGCGGGCGCCCCCGTCGCCGATGAACACCGCGCACAGCACGAACGCGGGCAGGGCGATGGCGAACAGCTTGACCCAGTACTGGAACGCCTGCACCAGGGTGATCGCGCGCATGCCGCCGCTGACCACGTTGACCGTCACCAGCACCGCGACCAGCGCGGCGCCGAGCTGGGGCGGCACGCCGGGCACGATGTGCTGCAGGGTCAGCCCGGCGCCCTGCAGCTGCGGGACCATGTAGAGCATCCCGATGAAGATCACGAACACCGCGGCCAGCCTGCGCAGCCCGGCCGAGCGCAGCCGGAACTCGCAGAAGTCGGGCAGGGTGTAGGCCCCGGACCGGCGCAGCGGCGCGGCGACGAACAGCATCAGCGCCAGGTAGCCCGCGGTGAACCCGATCGGGTACCACAGCGCGTCGGTGCCGTCCTTGAGGATCAGCCCGGCGACGCCGAGGAACGACGCCGCCGACAGGTACTCCCCCGACACCGCCGCCGCGTTGCGCCGGGAGCGCACCGTGCGCCGCGCGACCAGGAAGTCCTGGGTCGTGTTGGCCTGCCGCGAGCTGCGGAACCCCAGGTAGAACGTGGCGAGGCTGACCACGGCGATGGCGCCGGTGGCCCAGTAGTTGAAGTCCATCTCCGCCACGCCGCGAAGCGCTACTTCTCGACCATGCCGACGAACGCCTTCTCGTGCTCCTCGGCCAGCACGTTGTACCAGCAGCCGATCCCGAAGAGCAGGGGGAACGGCAGGATGCCCAGCAATAACCAGGGCAGCGCCATCCCGGCGACGCTCACCTGCGCCAGGTCGGGGACCAGGAAGAACAGCGCGGGCAGCACGCCGAGCACGCCGACGGCCAGGCCCGCGAGCAGGCAGGCCGAGCGGATCTTGGTCCGGATGAACTCGCTGACGACCTCCTCGGCCCAGCTCGTCTGCTCCTCCAGCTCGTCGACGGTGCGCAGCAGCGTCACCGGGGCGCTGGAGTCGGCGAGGATGACCCGCTTGCGGCGCGGCCGGGCCGACGGGCTCGGCGGCGAGCCCTGGCCGTCCCCCGCCGCGTGCTTGCTCACATCCCCTCCTCGCGCGCGGCGCTCATCGGCCCTGGCCCCGCACCAGCCGGTCCTTCAGCTCCCGGGTGTGCCTGCGGCTGACCGGCAGCACCTTCTCCTCGTGCCCGATCACCACCGAGTAGCCCGACCCGCCCATGCGCAGCTCGGTGATCAGGCTCAGCGGCACCAGGTAGCTGCGGTGGATGCGCACGAAGCCCGCCTTCTCCCAGCGCTCCTCCAGCTGCGCCAGCGGGATGCGCACCAGGTGCGAGCCGTCGGAGGTGTGCAGGCGGGCGTAGTCGCCCTGGGCCTCCACCCAGCGCACCGACGCGCGCGAGACCAGCTTGGTCGTGCCCGCCAGCTCGACCGGGATCACCTCGTCGTCGCGCTGCTCGGGGACGACGGCCTGCTTGCCTGCGCCGTCCTGGTCGATCTTGGCGATGACCCGCTCGACGGCCTTGTTGATCCGCTCCTGCTCGGCGGGCTTGAGCAGGTAGTCGACCGCGCCGAGGTCGAAGGCGTTGACCGCCTCGTGGGCGTGCGCGGTCACGAACACCAGCACGGGCGCGGGCGAGAACCCGGCCAGCACCTTGGCCAGCTCCATCCCCGTGAGGCCCGGCATGTCCAGGTCGGCGAAGACGGCGTCGACGACGGGCAGCCCCGCCTGCTTGCGGGCGGCCAGCTCGCTGTCGTCGCCCGCCAGGGTCAGCAGCGCCTCGGTCGCGTCGAAGGCCCGGATCACCCGGCGCACGTTCCGGTTGCCGTTGAGACGTTCCTCCAGCAGGTCCATGCCCGCAGGCTCGTCGTCGACGGCCAGAACGACGAGACCGGAGGTGGGGTTCGCGGTACTCACGGTGATCCGCATCTTGCCCAGTGCGGACGGCGCCTGTCTACGGGCAAACCCCCGGTCCGCCCAGCGAGTGAATGAAGTCGACCAATCGTGACGCTGCGTTTACGGATTCGTGGCGCGCTACAGGCCGAAGCGGGACCAGTTCGCCCTGGCCTCCACCGCATCGATCGCGGCGAGCACCCGGTCCGCTGTGGACAGCCCGGCCCCGCCGACGCCCAGCCGGGCCAGCAGCGGCCGCTTCGGCGCGGACACGGCGATCTCGGCGTCGGGGAAGCGCTGCCCGACCACCCCGCGCAGCGTGCCGATGCCGTCGACCAGGCCCAGCTCCGCGGCGCGCCGCCCGGTCCAGACCTCGCCGGAGAACAGCTCGTCGTCGCTGCCCGCCAGCCGGTCGCCGCGGCGCTGGCGCACCCACGCCGCGAACTGCTCGTGCAGCTGGGCCTGCAGGTCCTTGAGCCAGGCGATGTCCTCGGGGTGCTCGGGCTGGAACGGGTCGAGCCGGACCTTGCGCGCGCCCGCGGTGTGCACCCGCCGCTCGACGCCGAAGCGCTCCAGCAGCCCGGCCAGGCCGAACCCGGCCGAGACGACGCCGATCGAGCCGACCATCGACGAGCCGTGGGCGTAGATCTCGTCGGCGGCGCAGGCCAGCCAGTACCCGCCGGAGGCGGCCACGTCCTCGCAGAAGGCCAGCACCGGCACCGCGCGCTTGTCGGCCAGCTCCCGGATGCGCTCGGCGACCAGCGCCGACTGGGTGGGCGCGCCCCCGGGGGAGTTGACCGCCAGCGCGACGGCGACCAGGCGGTCGTGATCGAAGGCCCGCGACAGCGCGCTCTCGGTGGTGGCCGCGTTGATCACCCCGCGCGCGGCCAGCGGCGTCGGCGTCGGGCTGATGACCCCGTGCAGCCGGACGACGGCGACGACGGGGCCGCGGTCGGGCCGCTCGACGATGCGGGGCAGCCGGGCGGCCAGCTTCTCGGTGACGCTCATACCGCCCCAGCTTACGTCGGGCGGCGCGGCCGCGGCGGGGGTCAGCGCACCGCCCGCTGCGGCCCGGTGTGCTCGGGGTCCTGGATGGCGAAGGGCGTCTCGCCGATGCTCACCCCGGGGAAGAACTTCGGCACCCGCAGGGTGATCTTGGTGCCCTGGCCGGGCGCGGTGTCGACCATGAGCGCGTGGGTGTCGCCGAAGATCTGGCGCATCCGCTGGTTGATGTTGCCCACGCCGACGTGCGAGCCGGTCTTGTGGGCGTCGCGCAGGTCGCGCTGCAGCCGCTCGGCGTCCATGCCGACGCCGTCGTCCTCGATGGTGATCAGCGCCTCGGAGCCGTTGTCGTGGGCGAAGACGCTGACCGTGCCGCCGCCGGGCTTCTTGGCGATGCCGTGGCGCACCGCGTTCTCCACCAGCGGCTGCAGCACCAGGAACGGCACGACCACCGACTGCACCTCCGGCGCGATGCGGAACCGCACGTTGAGCCGGTCGCCGTAGCGGGCGCACTCGATGGTCAGGTAGCGCTCGACGTTGGCCAGCTCGTCGGCCAGCGTCGCGTACATGCCGGAGGTGCGGAAGGAGTAGCGGGTGAAGTCGGCGAAGTCCTGCAGCAGCTCGCGGGCCTGCTCGGGGTCGGTGCGGATAAGGGCGGAGATGGTGTTGAGGGCGTTGTAGATGAAGTGCGGGGAGATCTGCGCGCGCAGGGCCCGGATCTCGGCCTGCACGAGCTGCTGCTTCTGCTCGTCGAGCTTGGCCAGCTCCAGCTGCACCTGCAGGAACGTGGCGACCTCGTCCGCGGCGCGGATCAGCCGCCTGCTGTCGACGCCGCCGACCAGGATCAGCGCGCCCTCGATCTGCCCGTCCACGATCAGCGGCACGATCACCGCGGCCCGCATGGGGCAGCTCCCGCGCTTGCCGCACTGCAGGTTCTCGTGCTTGACGTGCGCCCGGGTGCCGTGCTGGACGACCTCCACGATCGCGGCGGAGAGGTCCTCGTAGTGCTCGTTGGCCTGCCCGTCCCAGGACATCAGCCTGCCGTCGGCGTCGCACACGCCCACGGCGACGTTCTTCAGCAGCTCCAGCAGGTGCTTGCTGGCCTGGTCGGCGGCCTGCTCGGTGAGCCCGCCGCGCAGGCCGGGCGCGGCCTTGGACAGCCGCTGGACGGCGTCGAGCACGGCGTCCTGCACCGAGCCGGACTTGCGGGGCCTGCACAGCACCACGAAGAGCCCCAGGACGAGCAGCGTGGCGGCGACGCCGATGAAGGCGCGCTCGGTCAGCAGTTCGGCCACGTGGTCATGCTCCCGTTCCGCCCCCGGTGTGACAAGGCCGAGGCTATTTGAGCAGCCGCGACATCCTGCGGTCGGCCAGCGGTTTGCCGCCGGTCTGGCACCGCGGGCAGTACTGGAACGACTTGTCGGCGAAGGACACCTCGCGCACGGTGTCGCCGCAGACCGGGCAGGGCAGGCCGGTGCGGCCGTGCACCCGCAGGCCCGAGCGCTTCTCGCCCTTCAGCCGCGCCGCGGCCTGCCCGACCGACCGCTCCACGGCGCTGGTCAGCACCGACCGCATGGCCGCGTACAGGTCGTCGATCGCGGTGTCGTCGAGCTTGCCCGCGGTGGCGTAGGGCGACAGGCGCGCGGTGTGCAGGATCTCGTCGCTGTAGGCGTTCCCGATGCCCGCCATGAGGCGCTGGCTGGTCAGCGCGGTCTTGAGCCGCTCGGAGCGGCCCGCGAGCAGCGCGGCGAACTCGTCGCGGGTCAGGCCGAGCACGTCCGGACCGAGGGTCGCGATCTGCTCGATGGAGCCGAGGTCCTCGGTGATCCACACCGCCAGGCCCTTCTTGGTGCCCGCCTCGGTCAGGTCGAAGCCGGGCCCCTCGCCGGGCGGGCCGAGGTGCACCCGCAGCGCCAGCGGCCCCTTCCCGGGCTTGGGCGGGGCCGCCGAGAGGGTGTCCGACCAGCGCAGCCAGCCCGCGCGGGCCAGGTGCACGACCAGGTGCACGCCGTCGCAGTCCACGTCGAGGTACTTGCCGCGGCGGCCCGCGCCGGTCACGACCCGCCCGTGCAGGGCCGTCCACGGCGGGGACGCGGTCTTGAGCACGCTCAGCGAGGCGACGTCGACGCGGGCGACGGTCCGGCCGACGGCGTGTTCGCGCAGGTGGTGGGCGAGGGCTTCCACCTCGGGCAACTCGGGCACGCGACCAGTCTCACCCGGCGGCGCGCCGCTGTCACCCAGGGGTGGGCCGTCACTCGACCGGCTTGAGCACGCTCTCCCAGCCGGGCATGGCGTCGCGCTGCAGGTTCTTGGCGATCTGGGCCAGCTCGCCGCGGGCGTTGAAGTAGCCGCGCACGGTGCCGACCCAGCGCTCGACGGGCTCGCCCTCGCCGTCGTCGCCGGTCTCGGCGATCAGCGTCCACGGCCTGCGCAGCGCCCAGCGGGCCGGGAAGAACAGGGCCACCAGCAGCAGGACCAGCACCAGCCAGCCGGGCACCACCACGTCGGCGGGCATCCAGCTGACCAGCACCACCGCCAGCACGACGATCAGCCCGATCATGACCAGGCCGGGCAGGTAGCCAGCGGCCACGTCGTGCTCGAAGTCGTCCTCGGTGGCCGGGGTCCGCCACTCCAGCGTGCCGTCGAGGGTCCAGAGCCTGCCGTTCGCGTCGCGTACCTGGCGCGTCATGTTCAGCCCTTCGGCGCGGTAACCGGAACACCACTATCCGTGACACCGGAAGGTCACGTTACCCCCTCGGCGGCGGTCTGCCACCGATTGTCGCACCGAGGGGTTACTTGATCAACGTGCTGCGCTGGTCGTGGGTGTGCTCAGCAGCTGGACGTCGGAGGTGGGCCGCAGGGTGGTGTAGGCCGTCGTCGTCGTGGCGACCGTGGTCTGGTCGGCGGAGTTGATCCGGGTGTGCTCGGTGGTCACCGTCAGCACCTCCCGGTCGTCGTAGATCTGCCAGGCGCGGTAGGTGGAGGTGTACTCGTAGACGACCGGCAGGCTCTCGTCGTAGGGCTCGGTGTCCGACCGCGCGCCCAGCTCCGCCCGGCTCGACGTCGCGCCCGCGCCGCCGCTGCCGGAGGCGGCCGACCGCTGGGTGGCAGGCTGGCCTGCGGGCCGGTCGGAGGTCTGCACCGCGGCGGCGGGCAGCTCCTTGACGATGGTCTCGGTGCGCTGGTGCGGGACGCCGCGGCCGGTGGTCGAGACGATCGCGGGCGCAGTGGGGGCGGCGGTGTCGTCGGTGAGCACGATGCCGTCGTCGGAGTCGAGGTCGTCGAGGGCCACCGGGCCGGAGTCGCCGTCGCCGATGGGCAGCAGGGCCAGGCCCAGCGCGCCGACCGCGGCCGCCGAGGCCAGCGCCACCTGGGCCTTCGTCCCGGCGAGGAAGCCCTTGAGCTGCTGCCAGACGCCGACGCCGAGCACCGGGGCGGCGAGGTGGGCGGCGTGGGCGCGCAGGCCGGAGCAGACGTCGCGCAGCTCGTCGTAGGTGGCGGTGCACGACGGGCAGGCCGACAGGTGGCTGTCGACGCGGTGGCGCTCGGCGCCCTTTATCGCGCCCGCGGTGTACGCGCCCAGCTTTTCGAGCACCGGGCGGCAGCCTATGGGGCGGGTCTCGGTGGTGAGGTGCGCCTGCAAGTAGGCAGCGCGCAACCCCTGCCGGGCGCGGCGGGCCAGCGCGGCGGTCGCGTTGGGGCTGAGCCCGAACTTGCCCGCGACGACGGCGGGCCGCTCGCCCTCGACCTCGACCTTCCACAGCACGCTGCGCCAGCGCTCGGGCAGGCTGGTGAACGCCCGGGTGATGAGGTTGCGCTCGGTGGACTGCCCGGTGTTGTCCGGGTCGGCCCCGACGCGCACATCCAGCTCCTCGTCGGAGACGGGCACGTCCCGCCGCCGCCCGTTCCACTCCCACGCGACGCGGCGGGCCACGATCAGCAGGTAGCCCCGCACGTTGTCAACAGGTCCCGAGCCGCGGCGGATCGCCTGCAGCACCCGGAAGAACGCCTCGGCGACCAGGTCCTCGGCCTCGGCCCGGTCGGCCACCAGCCCCAGCGCCATCCGCCGCACGGCGTCGCAGTGGCGGGAGAACAGCTCGCCGAACGCGGCGTCCTCCCCGGCCCGCAACCGCTCCAGCAGCACGCTGTCCTGCAAATCTCCGGCGGCCCCCGACCCCTCGGCGGGCCGGTCGCTCCAACTCATCCGGCCCGGTACCTCCTCGCACGCCGCCCCGTGGGGATCTCGAACAACATGCCACATTCGGGTGAGACTGAGACCATATCCGTGAATAACGGGAAGGGATCACCGACGATTGGCCTAACCCGGTTGGAGTAGTGAGCGCTCCCACGGGGGGAGGTCAGCAGCAGTCCGAAGGGACGCTCCCCACCCCCGCGCCACGCCCGATCCGACGGGGGCTATAGTTCTCCTCGCTACGCGGACGTAGCGCAGTTGGTAGCGCATCACCTTGCCAAGGTGAGGGTCGCGGGTTCGAATCCCGTCGTCCGCTCCACCGAGAGCCCCGGGTCACCCGACCCGGGGCTCTCGCGCATGTCCACCCGCTCTCCGATCCCCTGGCCATTCGATCCCCACGACGACTGCTATGTCGTGAAGGCCGTCTCCACCGCTTCATCCAACGCGGCCTGGATCCCTTGACCCCCCATCAAGGCGCGGGCCTCGGCGATCACGTGGCGAGCGGCGGGGGTGGTCGGGTCCGGGAGGGGGAGGCGGGCGACGTACTGGGTGATCCAGCGGCGGCGGCCTGCGTAGAGGCGGTTGCCGCAGACCTCGTCGTAGAAGCGGACGCCGAAGGTGGAGTTGGCGATGCCGAGGATGAGGTGGGCGATGTCGTCGCCGGTTTCGGTGGTGTTGATCCAGTAGCAGTCGCCGTTGACGACCGCGCCGGTCCGGTCGAGGGTGAAGCGGGGTTCGGGGCTGATGTCCGGGAAGACGATCTTGGGCTCGCGCCAGCGGGCGGGCCGCTGCGGGACCCAGATCTCGAACCAGGCTCGGCCCGCCTTGCGCAGGTAGGCGCGGCCTTCGAGGCGCTCGCGGTGGGTGGCGAGGTAGGCGGCGGCGCGCGGGTAGTCGGCGAGATCGACCACCTGGCGGCTCGGGCGGTCGAGGTACGGGTAGAGGACCTTGCGGCGAGGGGTCGCGGGCGGGGTCCACGCGCGCAGGTCGTCGTGGTTGAGCAGGGGGCGCAGCAGCTCGTCCTCCGGGCGGTGCTCCACGGTGTCCCAGTCGGCGATGAAGACGCTGTCGGCGGTCGTCTTGATGCCCACCCGGATGTTCGCCACATCGCCCACCGAGCGCCACGTGCGCGCCGCGATCCGCCTGCGCCTGCGGTCGCGGTCGGGAGTGGACAGACGCCAGTCGTCGAACGTGCCCACCGACACCGCGATCTGCCGCCCTTGCACGGTCACGACGCTGTCCTGGTCCGCCCGCATCGCCGCGAAGAGGTCGCCCTCGGCGGCCGGTCTGTCCGTTGTGTACGCCGTCGCGTACCGCGTCGGCCCGCTCGGCTTCCCTTTCACCGCAACAACAACAGCCGGTAGCACGGCGGCGGAGAACAGCCGCGTGTCGCCGAGGTCGTACACCTCCCGCACCGACAGATCGCGCGTCAGCACCGTGCGCACATTCTCCCCCGCGCGCGTGCTCAGGAAGCGGTTGGAGCACAGCAGCGCCAGCACACCGTCCTCATCGAGCAGTTCCGGCGCGACGGCGACGAACGGGTGCGACAGGTCGACGCGCCCCCGCAGGCCGAACCGCCGGGCCAGCTCGGCGGCCCGCGCGCCGAGCAGCTGGGTGCGCACGTACGGCGGGTTGGTGATCACCAGGTCGAACCGCTCCGGCGGCGGGCTCTCCAGGAAGTCCTTGTGCGCGATGGCCGCGTCCGGCAGCCGCCGCCGCGCCGTCTCCACCGCGGCCTCGTCCACGTCGTAGCCGGTCAGCGCCGCGCCGGGGGCGATGGCGGCGACGGCGGCCAGCAGCTCGCCGTCCCCGCACGCCGGGTCCAGCACGCGCAGCGGCCGGTCGGGGGCGGCCGCCAGCGCGCGCCCGGCGACGAACGCCGCGAGGGCGGGCGGGGTGTAGTGCAGGCCGAGGCGCTTGCGGTCCACCGCCGCATCGGATCACGACGCCGGGTGCGCGTCCAGTCGCCCGGCCCGCACGGCGGCGGCCAGCTCGGCGTGGTCGGCCTCGGTGCGGTCGGCGTACTCGACCGCGTAGCCCGCGATCGCCTCGTCCAGCGCCGGGCCGCAGTAGCCGGAGAGCAGCCGCGGGTCGACCGAGCGGGTGTGGGCGCGGGCCAGCAGCGCGCCCGCGAAGCGGCCGTAGTCGTCGAGGTGGTCGGCGTCGAGCGTGGTCGCGTCGATCTCGCCCTTGCGGTTGCGGAACTGGCGGACGATGAAGTGCCTGCCGCCGACGGTCGTCCAGCCCAGCAGGATGTCGCTCTCGGCCTGCACCAGCCGCGCGCCGTGCACGATCCGCTTGCCCTCGTGCTTGGCCTTGTGCCCGACGTGCGGCGCGAGCGCGGACGGCCGCGCCTCCTTGACCTGGAGCACCAGGGCCTCGTCGCCGTTGCCGTGCATGAGGACCAGGTAGTTGCGCAGCCCGACGCTGCCGGTGCCGACGACGCGGAAGGCCACGTCCGACACGCCGTAGCGCATGATCAGGTTGCGACGGGACTCGCGGAGGGTGTCGACGTAGTCGGGCAGCGCGTCGACCACGGCCTGCCAGGTCGGCTCCGTCACCGCCGTGAGCACGGGCGGGTCCGGGATGAACCGCCAGCGCTGGTCCTCCCCGCGCTTGGTCCAGCGCGCGGCGACCTTGGCGCTGGTGTTCTTGCGGGCCTTCTTGGCCGCCTTGGCGAAGTCGTCGGTGAGCGCGTCGGCGTCGACCTTGCTGAGCACGGACTCGTCGCCCAGCGCGGACCACGAGTCCAGGAACGGCAGCTCGGCGAGGTGGTCGATGGTCTTGCGGTAGGCGGTGACCACGTCCTCCGCCGCCGCCCGGCACGCCTTCTCCGCGACCCCGCCCTCGCGCCCGGCCAGCACGATGCTGGTGGCCAGCCGCTTGAGGTCCCACTCCCACGGCCCGGGCACGGTCTCGTCGAAGTCGTTGATGTCCATCACGATCCGCCCCTCGGGCGTGCCGTACAGCCCGAAGTTGGCCGCGTGCGCGTCCCCGCACAGCTGCGCGTCCACCCCGCTGCGCACCCCGGCGGCGAGGTCGGCGGCCATCAGCCCGGCGCTGCCCCGGAAGAACGCGAACGGCGAGGCCAGCATCCGCCCCACCCGCAGCGGCACCAGCTCCGCGATGCGCCCCTCGTTCGACGCGACCATGAAGTCGACCACCGACGGCCGGTCAGCCGCGAGCAGCACCTTCCGGTGCGCGTCGAGCCCGACGACCTCCCGCAGCGCCCGCCCGCGCGCGAAGACCTCCTCCGGCTCCACCCACCGACCCAGCTGCCTGGCGACACGCTTGTCCATGAGCGCGCATCATCCGCCGCGACCGCGCGCGGCAGAAGAGGCGCCGGTCACTCCGCGGGCGCGACCCCGATCGGGCAGGACACGCCCGTGCCGCCGATGCCGCAGTAGCCGTGCGGGACCTTGTGCAGGTACTGCTGGTGGTACTCCTCGGCGTAGTAGAAGGCGTCGAGGTCGGCGAACTCGGTGGTGATCTCGCCGTAGCCGCGCTCGGCCAGCGCCCGCTGGTAGGCCGCCCGGCTCTGCTCGGCCACCGCCCGCTGCGCGGGGTCGGTGAAGTACACCGCCGAGCGGTACTGGGTGCCCACGTCGTTGCCCTGCCGCATCCCCTGCGTCGGGTCGTGCGACTCCCAGAAGACCTTCAGCAGCTCCGCGTACGACACCACCGCGGGGTCGAACACGACCAGCACGACCTCGGCGTGCCCGGTGCGCCCGCTGCACACCTCCTCGTACGTCGGGTTCGGCGTGTAGCCGCCCGCGTACCCGGCAGCCGTCGAATAGACCCCGGGCGTCTCCCAGAACTTGCGCTCGGCGCCCCAGAAGCACCCCAGGCCGAACACCGCGGTCGCCATCCCGTCGGGGAACGGCGCCTTCACCCGGTGCCCGCTCACCGCGTGCACGTCGGGCACGCCTGCCAACGGCTCCGCCCTCCCGGGCAGCGCCCGCCCCGGCTCCACCAGCTGACCCCCACCCCGCCCGAACAGCATCATTCCTCCACGATAGGCCGATCGCCCGGATCGCTCACCCGGCGCGAACCCTTCGGATAACGTGCAACCGTGGTCATGGATTCCCCCGAGCTGCCCGCCGTCCACGAGGCGTGGCTGCCCCGTGAGCACTCCCTCCACCGCCCCCGCCACGGCGGTCGGCAGACGCTCGCCCTGCTGAGCGCGCTGGTGTTCTTCGCCACCCCGACCGTCCTGTGGATCGGCGGCATGCGGCCGGGGGAGATCGAGAACCGCAAGCTCGCCGAGTTCCCGACGCCTGCCGACGGGTGGGGCATGTTCACCGGGCTCCCCGGCTGGGCCACCGACCACCTGTCGTTCCGCTCCGGCGCCGTGCACACCGTCGACTGGGTCAGCCGGACCTTCTTCGGGGAGTCGGCGAACTTCGACCGCGGCACCACCGGTCCCCTGCCCAGCGAGCCCGGCCCGCAGGGGCAGGACGACGACGGCCCCGGCAGCACCGAGTGGCCCGACCAGCAGTACCCGGGCTACCTGCGGGTGCTGGAGGGCAACGAGGACTGGCTGTACTTCGGCTACGACGTGGTCGCCAAGTGCGAGCCCGCCCAGCCGCTGGTCGACACGATCCGCCAGCTCAACGAGATCCGCGACGCGGTCGAGCGGTCCGGCCGGACGTTCGTGCTGGTCGTGCCGCCGGACAAGTCGACGATGGTGCCGCAGTTCCTGCCCCGCGACTACCCCGGCAAGGACTGCGCCGAGGCCGAGACCGAGCGGTTCTGGCGCGAGGTGACCCTGCTCGCGGGCGCGATGGACCTGCGACCGCTGCTGCGCGCCGCCGCCGACCGCCGGGGGCGCCCGCTGTACTACCGCGAGGACTCGCACTGGACGCACGACGGCGGGCTGGAGATGGTGCGGGCCCTGGCCGAGCGGCTGGAGCCCGGGGTCACCCGGGACTGGCAGGTCACCGCGAACGCCGAGCCGCTCGTCTTCGCGGCCGACCTGCCCCCGCTGCTCGGCCGCACCGGCGAGAACGCCTCGCCGACCTACCAGGTGCGCCCGGACGGGGACGCCGACCGCACCGAGTTCCGCACCTGGGATCTGCGCAAACCCGTGCGCACCGCGGAGATGCCGAGCAACGGGATGATCACCGCGCCGACCGTCGTGCTGGGCGACTCGTTCGCCCTCGGCGCCGCGCCCTACCTGCCTGCGGCGTTCTCCGACGTCACCCAGCTCTTCTACAGCACGGCGCGGCCGGATCCCGGGCTGGTGGCGCGGACGGTCGCCGACCACGAGGTCGTGGTGCTGGAGATCGTGGAGCGCAACCTGGCGGGCGGCATCCCGTCGGTGCTCGACCAGACCTTCATCGACACCCTCGCGGCCGAGCTGGCCAAGCGTCCGATTAGATAGCCGACCGGTTCGGTCGAGAGGGGCGACTAGTGGACTGGCAGGACAGGCTGCGCGAGCTGGACGCCCAGCTGGCCAGGGGCGAGCTGAGCCAGGGGGAGTACCGCTCCCGCCGCGACGAGCTGCTGGCCGAGGCGTCCTCGGCCCCCGCGCTGCGCCGCCACCCGGGCTCCCGCCCGCCCACCGGGCCGATCCCGGTCATGCAGCCGCCCCCGCGCGACCTGTTCAGCCCCGTGCCGCAGCAGCCGCCGACCGCGCCGGTCGCGGGCGGCGAGGTGTTCAGCACGGCAGGCGAACCGGCGAAGGGGCGGCGGGCCGCGCTGATCGCGGTGGCCGTGCTCGTCGTCGCCGCGGTCGCGCTCTGGGTCGTGCTGCTCGAGCCGTTCTCCGGCGACGGGGCGGCTGAACCCGCGGCGCCCAAGTCGCTGGCCGAGCTGGTGCCCACGCCGGAGGGCAGGCCGAATCCGAAGAACGGCGTGCTCACCGTCGCGGCGGCCGCCGAGGCGAACATCCTCACCGCAGCAGGCGCCGAGGCGCTGACCGCCGGTGGTGTGCTGGAGGTGGTCTTCCGCTCCTCCTTCGACGGCGAGCTGGGCACCGCCGTCATCGCCGGCCGTGCCGCCTCGCCGGACGCGGCGGCGAAGACGGTCACGCGACTGCACGCCAACCTGCTCGCCCGCGGGTTCCGGGAGCTGGGCGACCCGCTGGTCGACGGACCCACCGCGGTGAAGGAGAACGCCGACAACCGCTACCACAGCGCCGTGTTCGCCATCGGTGACGTCGTGGTGCAGATCAGCCTGTCGCAGCCCGTAGGCGCGGATGCGGCCGATCTCGCCGCGGCCCTGCGCGACACGTCGGCGGCGGTGTCCAACGCCCTGCGGACCGGGTGAGCCAGGTCGCAGGTGTACGGCTGGTCACGGAATACCCCTACCACCCCGGCTGCCCCCGCCCGCCGTGCACAATGACCGGGTTCCGGCAGGCCCACTCGTTATCAGACCAAAGGAGGACCGCCGTGTCCTGGCAGGAGGAACTCCGGATCCTGGACGAGGAACTCGCCACGGGACGGATCTCCGCGGACGAGTACCGGGTCCGCCGCGACAAGGTGATGTCCTCGGCGATCGCCCAGCCGCCGCAGCAGGATCAGCAGTCGGAGAAGACGCAGTACGTCACCCCCGTGCAGCCGCCGCAGCCGGTCGAGGGCGGCGACCGCACGCAGGTCGTCTCCGGCGGTGACCGCACCCAGGCGGTGGCAGGCGGGTGGCAGGCCGCCCGGCCGAACTCCGACGCCGACCGCACCCAGGTCGTGCCGGGCTCCGCCATGCCGATGGGCGGGCAGATGCCGCCGCACGCGATGCCCGGCCCCCCGCCCCCGCCGTGGGGGCACCAGCCCGCGCCGGAGGAGATGGCCCCGCCGTGGGCCGGGTCGGAGTTCCCGCCGCTGGCCGCGAGCAACCCGGACTGGATCAAGCAGGGCCCGGAGGTCTTCGACAGCCCCGGCGGCGGCAAGGGCAAGGTCATCGCGCTGGTCGTGGTGCTCCTGCTCGTCGTCGGCGGACTCGGCGTCGGCGCGTACTTCATGTTCTTCAAGGAGACCGCCTCGGCGGGCCCGGCGCAGACCAGCGAGCCCGCGCCGCCCACCACGACGACCCCGCCCCCGCCGCCGGACCCGCTGCCGCTGGGCGACATGCCGGGCAAGGTCACGGTCAACCGCGCCGTCACGACCTTCGCCGACATGCCCGGCCAGCGCTACCTCACCGACGGCGAGATCACCGCGTACACCGCGGGCAAGGCGTCGGACACCAAGCTGGTGATCTGCGACCTCGGCGGGGGTGACCGGCTGGTGGTCATGCTGGTGCAGATGCCCTCGGAGGAGGCCGCGGAGAAGGCCGCGAAGGACCTGAACAAGGTGCAGATCGGCAACGGGATGAAGCAGCAGTCCGGCAGCCCGGCAGGGGTGCTGGTGGCCACCCGCGAGGCCGAGGACGGCAACGCGGGCCGGTTCCGCGCGCACTTCGCCAGCGGCGACATCGTCGTGCGGCTCGACCTGAGCACCAAGGACACCTCCAGCGGCCAGGTGACCTTCAACGACAGCCTGGCCGGGCAGCTGGACAAGACGCCCGCCAATGGCTGACGTCACCGCCTGCACGATCGTCGCGGCGAACTACCTGCCTGCCGCCCGCGTGCTGGCGGCCTCGTACCTGGAGCACCACCCCGGTCACCGCTTCGTGATCGGGGTGGTGGACGCGGACTGGACCACCGCCGACGACGACGGCTCCCCGGAGATCCTCGGCCCCGCCCGCTTCGGCATCGACCGCGCCGACTACCTGCGCATGGCCACGGCGTACTCGGTCACCGAAATGGCCACCGCCGTCAAGCCGTACCTGCTGCGCGAGCTGCGCGCGGACAGCCCCGTGGTGATCTACCTCGACCCCGACATCCGGGTGTTCGCGCCGATGCCCGAGCTGGCCGAGCTGGCCACCGCGCACGGCATCGTGCTCACCCCGCACTTCCTGGAGCCGCTGCCGCGCGACGGCCGCGAGCCGACCGAGGCGATGATCATGGGGGCCGGGATCTTCAACCTCGGCTTCGTGGCCACCGGGCCCGGGTCCGAGCCGTTCCTGGACTTCTGGGCCGAGCGGCTGCGCCACGACGCGATCGTCGCCCCGGACCGGCAGCTGTTCACCGACCAGCGCTGGGTCGACCAGGTGCCCGCGCTGTTCGGCAACCACGTGCTGCGCGACCCCGGGTTCAACGTGGCCTACTGGAACGCCCACGAGCGCCCGGTCACCGTCGAGGACGGGGTGCCGCTGGCGGGCGGCCACCGGCTGCGGTTCTTCCACTTCAGCGGCTACCGGCCGGAGAAGCCCTGGCTGCTCAGCCACCACACGCCGCTGCGGCCGCGGGTCCGGCTCTCCGACAGCGCCGCGCTGCGGGCGCTGTGCGACGAGTACGCCGCGCTGCTGCGCGAGGCCGGTTACGGCGAGACGCTGGAGGCCATCGGGTACGGCTTCGCCGCGCTCCCCGACGGCACGAAGCTCACCCCGACCATGCGCCGGATGTTCCGCGCCGCCTGGATCTCCGCGGAGAAGAAGGGCAAGGCGCTGCCGCCCGCCGCCTTCGGCGAGACGGCCGAGGCGTTCGTCAAGTGGCTGGGCGAGCCCGCCGACGACCAGCCCGCGAACTCGGTGAGCAGGCTCGCCGCAGGCGTCTGGTCCGCTCGCGCCGACCTGCGCGCGGCGTTCCCGCAGCCCTTCGGCCGCGACGCCGAGGCGTTCCGCACCTGGTGCCGCACCTCAGGGCGGGTCGAGGAGAACCTGCCGGACTGGGCGGTGCCCGCCGAGCAGGCGCCGCCCGCTCCCCCGGTCGACGCGCTGGGCGTGAACGTGCTGGGCTACCTGACCGCCGAGCTGGGCGTCGGCGAGATGGGCCGGATCGTGCACGACGCGATCCGCGCCGCCGAGGTCCCCGTCGCCGCTGTCGTCGAGGATCGGCTGGTGCTCAACCGCACCGGGCTCGACACCCCGGAGACCGCGGGCGCCCCGCGGTTCCCGGTCAGCCTGCTGTGCGTCAACGCCGACCAGACGCAGCCGGTGCTGGCCGCCCACCCCGAGGTCGGCCACCAGCGCTACCGGATCGGGCTGTGGGCCTGGGAGCTCGACCACTTCCCCGCCGAGCTGCACCAGGCGTTCGACCTCGTGGACGAGGTGTGGACGATCAGCGAGTTCTGCCGGTCGGCCATCGCCGCGCACTCCCCGGTCCCGGTGCACGTGATCCCGGTGCCGATCCGCGACCCGGGACCGCGGCCGGTCCGCGACGGCGGCGGCCCGACTACATTCCTGTTCGCCTTCGATTACTACAGCATCGCCAAGCGCAAGAACCCCTACGCGGTGGTCGAGGCGTTCCGCCGGGCCTTCCCCGACGACTCAGACGTCCGCTTGGTGATCAAGACGCTCAACGCCGAGGACCACCCGGACCCGGCCGAGCGCCTGCGCGTGCTGGCCGCGGCGGACCCGCGCATCGAGGTGGTGGACCGCTACCTCAGCGTCGAGGAACTGCACGAGATGTACGCATCGGCCGACTGCTACGTCTCGCTGCACCGCTCCGAGGGTTTCGGGCTCACCGTCGCCGAGGCGATGGTCCGCGGCCTGCCGGTCATCGCCACCGACTACTCGGGCACCGCGGAGTTCCTGACCCCGGGCACCGGGTGGCCGATCCCGTGGACCGCGGTGGCCGTCGGCAAGGAGGCGGGCCCGTACCCGCCGTCGGCCCGGTGGGCGGAGCCGGACGTCGACGCGGCCGCCGCGGCGATGCGGGCGGTGGCCGACGACCCGGCCGAGGCGGCCCGCCGGGGTGCGGCCGCCCGCGAGCACATCCTGCGCACGCGGTCGATGGACGCGGCCGCGGCATGGATGCGGACCAGGCTGACCGCAGCGCACCGGCAGTGGCGCGAGCGGCAGTCCGGCCCCCGGCCGGTGGACGGCGACCCGCTGACCCCGCTGCGCGACGCCCGCCAGGCGCTGCTGTGGCGGCCGGACGCCAACACCTCCTCGCGGCTGCCGCTGGCGCCCGCGCTGCGCAAGGCCGTGCTGCGCGCCATCGACCACTACGACGTGCACCAGCGCGCCGTTCTCGGCGAGCTGATGGGCGGCATCGAGTCGACCGTGTCGGCGCTGCACGCCCGGCTGGCCCGCACGGAGGCCGAGCTCGCCGCCGCGCAGGCGACCTCGGCCCGGGCCGACCAGGCGATCGCCGAGATCGCCGAGCTGCGGTCGGTGGTGGCCGGGCTGGTCGAGCAGAACCCGAAGACCAGGGCGGCGCTGGGCGCGCTGTCGGCCGACGTGGCCGCCATCGGCGAGGCCGTCGAGCGGCACGACCGCCGCACGCACGAGATGTTCGCCGAGCGCGACGTCCGGTACGACGGCGCCGAGGCCCGGCTCGTGGTGCGCGAGCGCGAGGTGGGGGCGCTGCTGGAGGCCGCCCGCGCGCGGTTCGCCCCGATCCCGGCGGGCACGGACGTGGTGGTCTGCGACGCAGGCGCGCTGCTGGTGCCCCACGACGCCGTGGTGCGGCCCTGGCTCGTGCACAACCGCTCGTGGGAGAGCGCCGAGGGCAAGCTCCTGGCGAGCCTGGCCGGGCGCGGGGTCTTCCTCGACATCGGCGCGCACGTCGGTTACCACACGCTGCGGGTGCTGGGCCACGGGGAGGGCGTGGCGGGCGCCATCGCGGTGGAGGCCAACCCGGGCACCGCGGAGCTGCTGCGCCGCAACATCGC
Source organism: Actinokineospora sp. NPDC004072 (assembly GCF_053604195.1). NCBI lineage: Bacteria > Bacillati > Actinomycetota > Actinomycetes > Pseudonocardiales > Pseudonocardiaceae > Actinokineospora > Actinokineospora sp. NPDC004072. Next base: position 403,300 of record NZ_JBSGHB010000003.1, read on the forward strand.
CGCGAACACCGATCCCGCCCTGGTCACCGTCCTGGCCTGCGCCGCGTGGGACACCACCGGCGAGGCGGTGCTCGTGCACGCCGAGGCGGGCAACAGCGGCGACCACCGGGTGCGCGCCGACGGCGAGGGCGTGCGGGTGCCCGCGGTGCGCCTCGACGAGGTGCCCGCGGTGCGCGACGCCGAGATCGGCCTGGTCAAGGTCGACCTGCAGGGCCGCGACCACCGCGCGCTGGCCGGGTTGGCCGACGTGCTGCGCCGCGACCGGCCGGACGTGCTGTGCGAGTACTGCCCGGAGGCCATCGAGGAACTGGGCGATGACCCGATCGAGGTGCTGGCGGGTTATCGTGCTCTCGGCTTCCGCCCGGTCGTGGTGGACGAGACCGGGCTCGGGCAGGTTGCCGTGCGCGGCGACGCCGACCTGGTGGCGCTGGCGCGGGAGGCCGAGTCGGGGTTCGTGACGCTGTGGCTGCGGCCGGTGTCGACCTGATCTGACCGAACGGATGGGGGCCGGGTGACCGGGCAGCGGGGCGAGGGGGCGAGCGCGCCGACCCGGGCGGTCCTCCGGGCGGCGGGCGCGGTCTCCGTCGTCGCCGTCCTCGTCGCGGTGTGCGCGGTGGCCTGGTCGCTGATGGGCCACCGGGTGCCCGACCCCGAGGACCGCGCGGTCCCGCCGGTCGGCGTGGACGGCCGCTACGCCCGCGACAGCCTGGCGCTGGTCGTCTACGGCAACGGCCGGGAGGACTACGGCAGCGTCCGCACCTTCGACCAGGTCGTCGAGATGAAGTTCCTCAGCGACCGGGAGATCGCGGTGTTCCGCGCGCACGGCGCCAGGGCCGCCCGCGCGACGGTGGCGTCCACGCTGCCCGAGGGCAAGATCGTGGGGGTCGCAGTGCGCATGGCCGACCGCAGCGCGGCGCGCGCCGCCGCCGATGAGCTGAACGCGCTGTGGGTCGCAGGCGGGTTCGTCCCGGCGCCCGACCGGACGTGGGTGCGGCGCAGCGAGCTGACCGGCCGGGAGCGCCCGATCGCCCGCGCGGTGTACGCGCACGAGGCGCTGCTGGTGCGCGTCGAGCTGACCGGCAAGTCCGAGGCCGCCCTGTCGGCCGACTTCACCGCGCTGCTCGCCCCGCAGCTCGACCTGCTGCCCGCCGATGGCTGAGCGCACGCGGACCGCCGCCGGGTTGGACGGCGGGCGGGGCCGGGCGATGCCGCCCGGCCTGGTGCTGGCGGCCGCGCTGGCCGTGCCGGTCGTCTGCTACAGCTACCTGGGCGGGCTCTGGCTCAACCAGCACGGCTACTCGCCGGACTTCCTGGTCGTGGTGCGCGATTGGGTCAACCGGCCCCTCGGCGTCGGCGAGGACTTCGGGGTGCTCGCGCTGTGCGTCCTGCTGATGGTGGCGGGCTACGCCGGAGCCGCCCGCACCGGCGTGCGCGCGGCGCTGTCGGTGGGCATCCCAGGCGCGCTGGCGGTCGGCGCGGCGGCGCTCGGGCTGTCGGCGCTGGTCTGGCCGTTCGCCGTATTGGTCGCCTACGCGCTTCTCCTGCTGGTGACGGCGCCGCTGCGCGGGCGTCCCCTCATCACGCTCGCGGTCCAGTTGGTCGCCGTGGCCTGTGCGGTGGTGCTGGTGGGCGCGCGAGACCAGGAGGCTCTGGACAAGCTCGCGTTCACGGTGCTGCCGGTCATGGGCCAGGTGCTCTGGCTGGTGCGCGCGAAGGCCATCACCGCCGTGTCGGGCGGGATCGCCGTGGTCGCCGGGTGGGCCGTGGTCGCCGCGGCGGAGCCGCACCACCCGGCCTGGGAGGGCCGGTGGTTCCCGGTCACCGTGTGCTACGCCGTGCTCGTGGTCCTCGTCGCCCTCCCGTCAGGTGAGCTGCTGGGCCGATCCGCTCCCGTGCGCGCCGTCGCCACCAGGGCGGCATGGGTCGTGGGCCTCATCGGCCCGGTGGGGCTGACCGTGCAGGACCTGCTCCACCCGGCCGCCCCCTGGCCGCTGATCGTGCTCGCAGGCGTGGTGGCCACCGCCGCCGCCGCCGAGGCGGGGCACCGGCTCCTGGCGCTGGGCGGTGCGCGATGACCGCGCCTGCCGGGTCGATCGGCCGCCGCGACGGCTTGGACCTGCTGCGGGGCGTCGCGTGCGCCGCGGTGGTGCTCGGCCACCTCATGGCCTGGTTCGCCATCGAACGGCAGGACTGGTGGTTCACCAAGGCCGCGGACACCGCGGTGGGCGAACCGCTGCACCTCAACCCGCAGCTGGCGTTCATCGGCGTGGGCTCGTTCTTCCTGATCACCGGGGTGGTGATCACCGCATCGGCGTTCCGGGAGCGGGCCGGGCAGTTCCTGTTCCGCCGGATCAGCAGGCTCGTCCCCCTGCTCTGGGCGGTCACCGCCCTGGCCTGGATCATGATCAACCTGGGCCAGCGGATCACCCCCCGGCTCGACCGGCGGCTGGGCGTCGACGACCTGCTCATCGGCATGGTCCTGGGCAACTTCTTCCAGGTCCCGCAGGTGGCGTTCGTCGGCGTCACGTGGACGCTGCTCATCCAGGTCGTGTTCTACGTCTGGGTCGCCGTGACGATCCCGGTCCTGCGCAGGCGCCCCTGGATCCCGCCAGCGGTGGTCGCCGCGCTGTGCTTCGTGGTGATCCTGGCCTCGGTGACCCTGCGCGGGCACGAGAGCGAAACCGTGCGCGTGTGGTGGCACCACGCAGGCATCTGGGCCTCTTACATCCCGCTGCTCGTGATCGGCCAGCTCATCGCGCTGGCATACCTGGGCCGCGTCCACCGCTACACCGCGATCGCCTTGTCGGCTGTGCATTTCCTGCTGTGGGTGTGGGTCGACCGGGTCAGCGGCTTCACCTTCCAGGGCGATGCGCTGCCCCGCACGACCATGATCATGCTGCTGGTGCTGCTGGTCCTGATGCGGGTCAGCGGGCCGGTGAGCAGCTCCCGGTTCGTCCGGGCGTTCGCGGCTCGCACCTACGCGATCTACCTGGTCCACCTGGGCTGCCTCTACCCGGTGATGGACGCCTTGGTGCCGCGCATCGGCGTGGAGCCCGCGGTGCTCGCGGGCCTGGCCACCGTCGCCGTGGTCGCCGAGGTCCTCCACCGGTTCGTCGAAGTCCCGGCGGACCGGTGGCTGCGCGCCCGGCGGAAGAAGCGGCAACTCGCCCGGGTGAAGCCGGAGCCCGCCGAAGCGGGTCCCACCGCTCCCAGCGGCGCCGACGGGGGCAGAATCCGCCTGTGACCCGGTATGCGCTCCTGCTGCGCGGTGTGAACGTCGGTGGGCGGACGAAGGTGGCGATGGCCGATCTGCGGGCCGTGCTCGGCGACCTCGGGTTCGGGGATGTGCAGACCGTGCTGCAGTCGGGGAATGCGGTGTTCAGTGCGGACGGGGAGCCGGATGAGGGGGTGATCCAGGCTGCGGTGGCCGAGCGGACCGGGGTGGGGGCTCGGTGTCTCGTGCGGACGGGTGGGCAGCTCAAGGGGGTGGTCGACGGGCATCCGTTCCGGGAGGTCGCCGACGACGGGTCGCGGATGGTTGCGGTGTTCCTGGATGCGGAGCCGGATCCGGGGCTGGTGGCCGAGCACGGGCTCGACGGCCTCGACCCCGGGCGGGCGGTGCTCGAGGACCGCGTGGTCTACCAGTGGTGCCCCGACGGGATCTCCAAGTCGCCGCCGGTGGTGCCGTTCGTCGAGCGGCGGTGGCAGGTCACCGGGACGGCGCGGAACTGGAACACCGTGATGAAGCTGTACGAGCTGGTTCAGCGGCCGACGGCGTAGCCCTGCATGCCCCTCGGGTTGGCGGCGGCGCGCAGCAGGCCGTTGTGGCGGGAGACCGCGGAGAGCCTGCCGAGGGTCCACGGGCCGAGGTCGACCAGCTTGTGCCCGCGTTCGGCCAGGGCGGCGAGGGTGGCCGGGCCGAGGCGGGACTCGACGTGGGCTTCGCCGGGGGTGTGGTCGCGCGGGTAGAAGCTGCTGGGCACGGCGTTGCTGTGCCAGGCGGGGGCGTCGATCGCGGCCTGCAGGTTCAGCCCGGCCTCGACGTGGGCCAGCCAGAAGCACAGCTGCCACTGGTCCTGGCCGTCGCCGCCGGGGGTGCCGAAGGCGGTGCTGGGCACGCCGTCGCGCAGCGCGAGGCTCGGGGTGAGGGTGATGCGGGGGCGCTTGCCGGGGGCCAGGCTGTTGGGCAGGCCCTGCTCCAGCCAGAACATCTGCGCCCGGGTGCCCAGGCAGAAGCCCAGCTCCGGGATGGTCGGCGAGGACTGGAGCCAGCCGCCGGACGGGGTGGCGGAGATGATGTTGCCCCAGCGGTCCACGACGTCGACGTGCACGGTGTCGCCCTTGGTGGAGCCGTCGGGGCGGACGGTGGGCTCGCCGAGGGCGCCGCTGGGCTCGGCGGCGCGGGTGGGTCCGGCGATGAGGAACTCGGGCATGCGCGGGGCGCGGCCGTCGGGGCTGCCGGGGCGCAGCTCCAGGGACGCCTTGTCGGTGATGAGGGCGCGGCGCTCGGCGGCATAGGCGCGGGAGAGCAGGGTCTCCAGCGGCACCTCGGTGTCGCCGTACCACGCCTCGCGGTCGGCGAAGGCGAGCTTGGTCGCCTCCAGGGCGTTGTGCACGGTGTCGGCGGTGGGCAGGCCATCCACATAGGACACCGGGAGCCCTTCGAGGATCAGCAGCTGCTGCAGCAGCACCGGTCCCTGCGTCCACGGGCCGCACTTGGCCAGCGTCCAGTCGCCGAAGTCGGCCGTCACCGGGTCCTCATAGGACGCCTGCCAGGCCGCCATGTCCGCGCCCGTCAGCAGTCCGGCGTGGTCGCGGCCGGAGTCGTCGCGGAAGGGCGTGCGGCAGAACTTGTCCACGGCCTCGGCGATGAAGCCCGAGGACCACGCGCGGCGGGCGGCGTCGATGCGCGCCTCGCGCGTCGGGCCGACGGCCTCGCGCAGCAGGCGCTGCCAGGTGCCGGCGAGCACCGGGTTGGCGAAGCGCTCGCCGACGGCGGGCAGCCACAGCTGCGCCGAGGTCGGCCAGTGGTCGGTGAACAGGTCGCGCACCGTGTTGACCACGAACGGGACGCGCTCGAGCAGCGGGAAGCCGTCCTGGGCGTAGCCGATCGCGTAGGACAGGACCTCCGACAGCTCCTTGGTGCCGTGGTCGCGCAGCAGCATCAGCCAGGCGTCCCACGCGCCGGGGACGGTCGCGGGGAGCAGGCCGCTGCCAGGGATCAGCTCCAGCCCCAGCTCGGCGAAGCGCTGCGGGGTGGCCGCCGCGGGCGCGACGCCCTGCCCGCAGAGCACCCGCGGCTCCGGGTCGGCCGCCGTGGCGAAGATCGCGGGGACCTCCCCGCCCGGCCCGTTGAGGTGCGGCTCCACCACCTGCAGGACGAACCCGGCCGCCACCGCGGCGTCGAAGGCGTTGCCCCCGTCCTCCAGCACCGCCATGCCTGCCGCCGACGCCAGCCAGTGCGTCGAGGCGACCATGCCGTGCGTGCCCGTCAGCTCCGGTCTCGTGGTGAACACGCGGTCAAGCTACCCCACTAGTTACCGTTGCTAAAGACCTTCTTGTTCCCATCGAACACTTGTGCACATGTGGACAAGTCCTGTGGACAACTAGCGCCTGCCCGGTGGGCAGATCTCGTCCAGGGCGACCAGGTCGTCCGGGGTGGGGCGCCAGGCGCCCGCCGCGGCGTTGGCGATGACCTGCTCAGGCGTGGTGGCCCCGGCGATCACCGAGCCGATCGCGGGCTGCGCGGCCAGCCAGCCGATCGCCAGCGCGGCCATGGCGATGCCGCGTTCGCCCGCGAAGGCGCGCAGCTTCTCGACGCGGTCCCAGGGGGCGGCGTCGAGCATCCGCTGGCGGCCCGCGAGCCTGCTGCCCGCAGGCGGCTCGGCCCCGCGGGCGTACTTGCCGGTGAGCAGGCCGTTGGCCAGCGGGAAGTACGGCAGCAGGCTGACGCCGAAGCGGGCGCACGCGGGCAGCACCTCGCGCTCGGCCTCGCGCTCCAGCAGCGAGTAGTGCGCCTGGGCCGAGACCGGGCGCGCGACGCGGGCGTCGCGGGCCGTCCAGGCCGTGTCGGCGATCTGCCAGCCCGCGAGGTTGCACACCCCGACGTAGCGGACCACCCCGTCGCGGACCAGGTCGTCGAGGGCCGCCAGGGTCTCCTCGATCGGGGTCGACGGGTCCGGGCGGTGCAGCTGGTAGAGGTCGATCCAGTCGGTGTTGAGCCTGCGCAGCGACGCCTCGACCGCCCGGCGCACGTAGCGGCGGGAGCCGCGGGCGCCGAAGTCCGGGCCGTTGGCGCCCTGCATGTCGACGCCGAACTTGGTCGCGATGACGGCGTGGTCGCGGCGGCCGGACAGGGCCAGGCCCAGCAGCTCCTCGCTGCGTCCGCGCGGGGCGCCGTAGACGTCGGCGACGTCGAAGAGGGTGATCCCGGCCTCCAGCGCGGAGCGGACCAGGGCCCGCGCGCCCGGCAGCGACTCGGCGGCGGTGCCCGGCCTGCCCAGGTTGTTGCAGCCCAGGCCCACCGCGCTCACCACGAGCCCGGACTCGCCGAGGTGCCGGAGTTCCACACCGCGACAGTAAGCGTGCACGGCACGTGTGATCCAGACGTTGGGTGGGCGGGCCGCACTGGTGAGATTCTTAGCCCATGAGCACACCCGCGGGTGGCGCGCCGGGCTGGACCGCCGCCGACATCCCCAGCCTGGTCGGCCGGTCCTTCATCGTGACCGGGGCCAACAGCGGCCTCGGCTACCAGACGGCGCTGGCGCTGGCCCGCCGCGGCGCGCACGTCGTGCTGGGCGTGCGCGACCTGGCCAAGGGCGCCGCCGCCGTCGAGTCGATCCGGGCCGCCGACGCCGAGGCCAACGTCGAGGCCCGCCACCTCGACCTGGCCGACCTGGACTCGGTGCGCGAGTTCTCCGCCGGGATCGACCGGGTGGACGTGCTGGTCAACAACGCAGGCGTGATGTGGACGCCGCGCACGCTGAGCGCCCAGGGCTACGAGCTGCAGTTCGCGGTCAACCACCTGGCCCACTTCGCTCTGACCGGGCTGCTGATCGACCTGCTCGCCGCGGGCCGCGACCCGCGCGTGGTCACCGTGACCTCCTTCCTGCACAAGCAGGGCTTCCTGCACTTCGACGACCTCAACGGCGAGCACAAGTACAGCCGCCGCGGGTTCTACGCCCAGTCGAAGCTGGCCAACGTCGTCTTCGGCCTGGAGCTGCACCGGCGGCTGCGGGCCAACGGGGTGCCGGTGGCCAGCGTGCTGGCCCACCCCGGGTACTCGGCGACGAACCTGCAGTCGGCCGGGCCGACCGGGGTGCAGAAGCTGGGCCTCAAGCTCGGCAACCGGCTGCTGGCCCAGGACGCGGAGATGGGCGCGCTGCCCCAGCTCTACGCCGCCACCCACCCGGACGTGGAGAGCGGGCAGTTCATCGGCCCCAACGGGCGGCGCGAGCAGAAGGGCTACCCCGCGCTGGTCGAGCCGCTGGACGCCGCGCGCGACCGGGGCACGGCGCGCAGGCTGTGGGACGTCAGCGAGGAGATGACCGGGGTGTACTACTCGCTGCCCCGTTAGTCGGCGCACACCGTCCGCGAGCGCGGCCTGAACGAGCGTTAACCTTTCCGCCGACTGTCTCGGGCGAAAGGACGACCATGCAGATCGACGGTATCGCGGCCCTCGTCACCGGCGGCGCCTCCGGCCTCGGCGCGGCGACCGCGGAAGCGCTGGCCAGGGGCGGCGCGGCGGTGCACGCGCTGGACCTGCCGTCGGCCGTGGCCGCGGCGCCCGAGGTGCCCGGGGTGACCTACGTCGAGGCCGACGTCACCGACGCCGAGCAGGTCGAGGCCGCGGTGGCCCGGGCCGCGGGCGGCGACGCGCCGCTGCGGGTGGTCGTCAACTGCGCGGGCATCGGGCCCTCGGCGCGGATCCTGTCCAAGAAGGGCCCGCACGACCTCGCCCTGTTCCGCAAGGTCGTGGAGATCAACCTCGTCGGCACGTTCAACGTCGTCACCCTCGCCGCGGCCGCGATCGCCCGCACCGAGCCGCTGGAGCACGACGCCCGCGGCGTGATCATCAACACCGCCTCGATCGCGGCCTACGACGGCCAGATCGGCCAGGCCGCCTACGCCGCGTCCAAGGGCGGCGTCGTCGGCCTGACCCTGCCCGCCGCGCGCGACCTGGCCTCCTCCGGCATCCGCGTGGTGACCATCGCCCCCGGCATCATCGACACCCCGATGCTGGCCACGGTCAGCGAGGAGTTCCGGGCCGCCCTGGCCGCGGGCGTCCCGTTCCCCAAGCGACTCGGCCTGCCCGCCGAGTACGCCAAGCTGGCCCTGTCGATCATCGACCAGGACTACCTCAACGGCGAGGTCGTCCGCCTCGACGGCGCCCTGCGGATGGCCCCGCGCTAGGGGGTCCACTCCGCCCGGCGGGCCGCCTCGGCGCCGATGGTCGTCGAGTCGCCGTGCCCGGTGTGCACCACGGTGTCCGGGGGCAGGACCAGCAGCCGCTCGGTGATCGAGTCGACGATGGTGTCGAAGTCGCTGTAGGAGCGGCCGGTCGCCCCCGGACCGCCCTGGAACAGGGTGTCGCCGGTGAAGACGACGCCCAGCTCCGGGGCGTGGAAGCAGACCGCGCCGGGGGCGTGGCCCGGGGTGTGCAGCACGACCAGCTCGCCGCCGCCGACGGTGAAGGTCTGCCCGTCGTGCAGCGGGTCGAACTCGGCGTCGGGGTAGACCATGCGCCAGAGGACCTCGTCGGCCGGGTGCAGGTGCACCCGCGCGTCGGTGGCGTTGGCCAGGTCCTCCGCGGCGCTGATGTGGTCGTCGTGGGCGTGGGTGCACAGGATCGCCCGCACGGCCCGGTCGCCGATGCCGCCGAGGATCTCGTCGGCGTCGTGCGCCGGGTCGATCACGATGACCTCGCGGTCGTCGCCGACGATCCAGACGTTGTTGTCCACCTCCCACGTCCCGCCGTCGAGGTTGAACGTGCCGGAGGTCACCACGTGGTCGACGCGCATCAGATGACCACCACCGAGCGCAGGACGTCGCCGTGGTGCATGCGCTCGAACGCCTGCTCCACCCCGTCCAGCGGGATCGTCTCGGTGACGAAGGCGTCGAGGTCGAGCCTGCCCTGGCGGTAGAGGTCGACCAGGTAGGGGAAGTCGCGGCTGGGCAGGCAGTCGCCGTACCAGCTCGACTTGAGCGAGCCGCCGCGGGAGAAGACGTCGATCAGCGGCAGCTCGATCCGCATGTCCGGGGTGGGCACGCCCACCAGGACGACGGTCCCGGCCAGGTCGCGGGCGTAGAACGCCTGCTTCCACGTCTCCGGCCTGCCCACCGCGTCGATCACCACGTCCGCGCCGAACCCGCCGGTCAGCTCCCGGATCGCCTCGACCGGGTCCCCTTCGCGCGCGTTGACGGTGTGCGTCGCGCCCAGCTTGCGGGCCCACTCCAGCTTGCGCGGGTCGACGTCGACGCCGATGACGGTCGTCGCGCCCGCCAGCCGCGCGCCCGCGATCGCCGCGTCGCCGACGCCGCCGCAGCCGATCACGGCCACCGAGTCGCCCCGGGTGACCGCGCCGGTGTTGATCGCCGCGCCGATGCCCGCCATGACCCCGCAGCCGAGCAGGCCGACGGCCGCTGGCGAGGCGTCCGGGTCGACCTTGGTGCACTGCCCGCTGTGGACCAGCGTCTTCTCGGCGAACGCGCCGATGCCCAGGGCAGGCGACAGGGGCGTGCCGTCCTCCAGCGTCATGGGCTGGGCGGCGTTGTGGGTGTTGAAGCAGTACCAGGGCTTGCCCTTCAGGCACGCCCGGCAGCGCCCGCACACCGCCCGCCAGTTGAGGATCACGAAGTCCCCGGGCGCGACGTCCGCCACACCCTCGCCGACGGCCTCGACCACGCCTGCGGCCTCGTGGCCGAGCAGGAACGGGAACTCGTCGTTGATCCCACCCTCGCGGTAGTGCAGATCCGTGTGGCAGACGCCGCACGTCTTGACGGCGACGACGGCCTCCCCCGGCCCCGGGTCGGGCACGACGACGGTCTCCACCGCCACCGGCTGCCCCTTGCCCCGCGCCACGACACCCCGAACCCGCTGTGCCATCCGTGCCATCCGTTCTCTCGGCGCCGCTGAACGCCCCCACCGTAGCCAAGCGGCCCGGCTCGGACAGCCCGCCGGGCCCGGGCTGGCGCTAGAGGTCGCCGACGTAGGGGATGCGCATGACCTCGGGGGAGGACATCCAGCGGCGGAGGGCGGCGGTGGCCTGGACGTCGTCCTCGTTGTACTGGAGCAGGCGGTCGCGCTGGGCCAGGTCGGGCTCGCCGCCGTCGAGGCCGACCGCGGCGCGGTACCAGCGCATGGAGTTCTCCCCGCCCGCGTCCGGGTCGCGCCAGGTGAAGCCCGCGACGGGCGCGATGGTCTTCAAGCCCTTGCCGTGGGAGCACAGGAAGTGGTCGCGGACGCTGGCGAACAGGTCGAACCAGGCGTCGGACTCGATGAACGCCAGCACCTCGGCCTTGCGCGGGATGCCGGGGCGACCGGCGAAGCGCTTGGCCGAGGCCAGCAGCCAGCGGTTCTCGGCCAGCTCGTTGTAGCAGTAGGCGCGGAAGGTCAGGCCGCGGTCGGCCGCGGCCCGGCGCACGGCCGTCAGCCAGGACCAGAACTCGGCGAAGGAGCGCGCCTCGTCGTCGGTCGGCAGCGGGTCCCAGCTGACGAAGGCGCGGTAGCCCTGGGCCATGCCCACGTCGGCCCCGGTCAGCAGCGCGCCCCACAGGTAGGCGCCCGCGTCGCCGAAGCTCTCCATGTCCACGTCGACCTCGACGTCGGCGCGCGGCACCTCGACCCGCTCGACCCGGCGGACCAGGGTGAGGTCGGCCAGCCAGGCGCGGGCCAGGCCGACGGCGTCGGCGACCGGCATGCCGACCAGCGGGGGCACGTCCTCGTCGGCGGGGTCGACCAGGGCCAGCTCGTCGACGGTGCGCACGCCCGCGGCCCGCAGCAGGCCCGCGTCCTCGCCGCGCACGACCAGGCTGACGTCGCGGGAGGCCACCAGCTCCCCCTCGCACACCGGCCACCACGGGCAGCTGCGGCACTCCACGATCCGCGACGGCTCGGCCAGCGGGTCCGCGCCCGCGGCGGCCGCGGCGGCCACCGAGAGCCGGTCGGCGAAGCGGCTGTCGTACTCCTCCAGCGCGCTGCGCCCGCCGGGCCAGGTGGGGGCGTTGAGGTCGTGCCAGACCACGACGTCGCCGTCGAGGCCGATGACGCCTGCGAGCGCGTGCCGGGGGTCGGCCAGCCCCGCGCTCTCCAGCAGCCTGCGCACATGGGCCAGGCGGAGCTGGTCGCGCGGCTGCGGGCGCACCTTGCGGGTGGCGTCCGGGGTGCCGCCGATCATCGTCAGGTCGGTCAGGGCGCAGGTGCGGGCCCCGGTGCCCGGGTCGGTGACCTTGTGCCGGACCACGAGCACCGGCACGTACCCCAGCTCGCCGCGCACCAGCAGGTCGATCGTGCCGCGGCGGCCGCCGTCGGGGTCGCGCGGGAGCTGGGCGGCCCAGACGAACGCGGCACCGTCGGCCAGCGCGGCCATCGTGGCGACCTCGCGCTCGGTGGCCGGGCCGGGCGGGATCTCCGTCCACGCCGCGCCCAGCTGGGCGGCCAGCCGGTCGGCGATGGCCCGCCGGTGCGCGGCGGCGTCGGCCTTGCGCAGCTCGGCGGTGGGGTCGGGGTCGGCGCGGTGGGCGTCGCGCATGGCCGGGTCGTGCTCCAGGTGCACCCGACGCCTGCATCGGCTCACCACGCCGGCGTCGAGCAGCACCGTAGTAGTCACGTACCGCAGTTTAGTTGCCATGTGCGACACATCGGGCGGGTCGGTAGGTTGCTGACCACCGAATGCTGGAGGCAGCCGATGGCGCGCATCACCCCGAGCCGGGCCAAGAACGCGATCGCGGTCGCGCGGGTGGTCGTGCCCGCGGTGCTCCCCGTGGTCACCCCGTACCTGATCAAGGCGACCGGGACGGTGCGCGAGCGCTGGGACCGGCACCGGGCGCGCAGGCTGGGCATCGCCGTCGGCGACCTGGCCCAGTTCAGCGGCCACGGCGGCGCGCTGCTGGCGCGCATCGCGGGCGTGGCGGCCGCGCTGGCCGACCTGCCCGAGGCCGACCCGGCCACCGAGACCCGGCTGCGCCAGCTCGCCGCCGCCGTCCGCGCGGCCGAGCGGATGCCCGCGCCGCGCAGGCGGGCCGCCCACCGGGCCGTCGACGCCGAGCTGGACGCGGTGGAGGAGCGGCTGCTCGGCGGGTTCGGAGTCCAGCACGCTGGGAGGGCCAGAGGTCTGGACAAGGCCAACTAGGCTCTAGGGCATGACGTCCCGCCTGACCCGCGGCGCCCTGCTGGGCGCGTGCACGGGCGCATTGGCGGTGGCGGCCCACGGCCTGGCGGGCGGCGGCCTGCCCGACGTCGCGCCGACCGCGGCGATCGTCGCGCTGGTGGCGTGGGTGGGCTCGGCGCTGGCCGACCGGGGCCCGTGGGTGACCGTGGTGCTGCTCGCGGGCAGCCAGACCGCGCTGCACCTGCTGCTGACCCAGGTCGCGCACCCGGACTCGGTCGCCGACCCGGTGACGATGACGGCCGCGCACACGCTGGCCACGCTGGTGACCGGCTGGCTCTACACCCGGGCCGGGCACGCGCTGGACGTCCTGGCCGCCGCGCTGCGCGGGCTCGTGCGCGCGGTGACCGCCCCCGTCGGCGGGCTGGTGACCACGTGCGTGCTGGTCACCTCGTCGCGGACCGATCCCCTGCTCGCGGTCGTGCTGCGGGTGGTGTGCGGGCGGCGCGGGCCGCCTGCCCTCTCCTGAAATCCGCATCATCCCCTTCTCTTTCAGGAGACCCCCCAATGAAACGCATTGCTGTTGTCGTGGGCTGCGCGAGTGCCGCCCTGCTCTTCGCCGCCGGTCCCGCCAGCGCGCACGTCAGCGCGAAGGTGATCGGCGAGACGGCCACCCAGGGTGGCTACACCAAGATCACCTTCCGGGTGCCGAACGAGGACGCGACCGCGGGCACGGTGAAGCTGGAGCTGCGCCTGCCGCAGGACGCGCCGATCACCTCGCTGCGCACCAAGCCCGTCCCCGGCTGGAAGGCCGAGGTCACCAAGGGCAAGCTCGCCCAGCCGGTCACCGTCCACGGCCAGGAGGTGACCGAGGCGGTCACCTCGGTGGTCTGGACCGCCGAGCCCGGCACCCGCATCGGCCCCGGCGAGTTCGGCGAGTTCGAGGTCAGCGGCGGCCCGCTGCCCGAGGTCGACCAGCTGGTCATCCCCGCCATCCAGACCTACGACAACGACAAGGTCGTGGCCTGGGACGCCCCGCCGACCGACGGCGCCGAGCCCGACCGCCCCGCCCCGGTGGTCAAGCTCGCGCCCAAGGGCGAGGGCGACGACCACGGCGCGGCCCCGGCGAGCCACCCGACCGACGCGGTGGCGGCGGTGGAGTCCGGCGAGGACACCACCGCCCGCTGGCTGGGCGGCATCGGCCTGGCCGTGGGCGCCCTCGGCCTGGGCGTGGGCGTCGGCGCGACCATGCGCGCCCGCCGGAACGCGCGGTCGGAGGCGTAGCCATGCGGGTCCTCGCGGTCGCACTGGCCGTCTTCTTCGGACTGATTGGCACCGCGGGCCCGGCGTTCGCGCACAACCAGTTGGTCAGCAGCACCCCCGCCGACAAGGCGTCGGTGGACACCGGTCCCCAGTCGATCGAGTTGACCTTCGACCAGGCGGTGCAGGGCAGCAAGGAGCTCAACACCGTCGTCGTGGTCGGCCCGGGCGACACCCAGTGGCAGGGCGGCGCGCCCACGGTCAACGGCAACAAGGTGACCGTGCCCGTCCGCGAGCTCGGCCCCGCGGGCGAGTACCGCGTCGGCTACCAGATCCTCTCGGCCGACGGGCACCCCGTGCGCGGGGAGCTCCGCTTCACCCTGACGACCGCGGGCAACGGCACCCCGGCCGAGGTGGCGGCGCCGCCCGCGGCCGAGGAGCCCGCCACCGAGGACGGCGGCGTCCCGGTCTGGGTCTGGATCGGCGGCGCGGTCATCCTGGTCGCGGTCGGCGTCGTCGCCGCGATGCGCGTCGGGGCCGGGCCCCGCTGAACCCAGGCGCTCGACCGGTCTTCCGGGCCGGTCGAGCGCCTTCGGCTTTGTGGCCGGAAGCGCAGCCAAGCTGCCGCTTCCGGCCACTTTGCTTCCGCCCGCTGTCCGAGAGCCGACGGCCTGACCTGCTGGTCGGTCGGCGAGAGCGGCGTCCCGCCAGCTGGCTGGCCGTGGCTCGGCCGATGACCGCGCCGACCGGCACAGCTCCCGCAGCACCGGACGTCCTGCTACCTGCCTCCCCCGCTACCCGCCGCCCGCCTCCCTGCTACCCGCCTCCCCTGCTGCCCCCCTGCCCTTTGCTGCCCGCCTGCCCTTTGCTGCCCGCCTGCCCTTTGCTGCCCGCCTCTCCTGCCGCCCGTCTGCCTCTTGCTACCCGCCTGCCCTGCCGCCCGTCTGCCCTTGCTGCCCGCCCCTCCTGCTGCCCGCCTGCCCCGTGCTGCGCGTCTACCCCTGCCGCCCGCCTGCTTCCGATTTCCCGGAGTGTCGCTTCCGTTTTTGTCGGTCGGCTCCGATAGGATCAGACACAGGGGGTCAGCCCCCTGGGCGGGCGGGGTCTAGGTTGACGCGCGCGCGTGGGGTGGAAGGTGGGCTTGGGGGCTTGGCTGTCGGTTGGGTCGGCGAGGTGGGGGTTGGTCGTGAAGGGTGATGGGGTGCAGGGGCGGGCGAGTCGGTGGTTGCTGGCGGTGGTGGGGGTTGGCGCGCTGGTGGGGGTTGGGGTGGGCGTGGGGGTGACGGCGGCCGAGCCGATCGTGGGGTTGCCGGACGCGGGGGGTGTGGTCCGGTTCGGGTTGCCGGTGGCTCGGGTGGTGCTGGATCTGGCCGCGGTGGCGACGGTCGGGCTGTGCTTGCTGCCGATGCTGGTGGGGTTCGACCGGCCGCGCAGCGCCGAGGGGGTCATGGGGGTCGCCCGGCGGGCGGCGGTGGCGTCGTCGGTGGTGTGGGCGGTCGCGGCGGTGGTGGCGCTGGTGCTGCAGACCGCGGAGCTGCGGGCCAGCGGGGAGGTCTCCTTCGCGGCGGTCGTGGACTACGTGGCGACCGTCGGGGCGGGCAAGGCGCTGGTGTTCGTGGCCGGGCTCGCGGTGCTCAGCGCCGTCCTGTGCGGGGTGGCGGTGCGCAAGGGCGACTCGGTGCCCGCGGAGCTGCGGGCGGCGGTCGCCCTGTTCGCGCTGCTCCCCCTCCCCGTCACCGGGCACGCGACCGGGTGGCGGTGGCACGACGTCACCATGATCTCGATGGAGCTGCACGTCATGGCGGCCGCCGCGTGGGTGGGCGGGCTCGGCGCGGTGGTGGTGCTGCTCGCGGCCAACCGGTCGCTGCTCGCCCGGGCGCTGCCGCGGTTCTCCCGGTTGGCAAGCGTTTGCGTCGTGGTGGTCGCGGTGTCCGGCGTGGTCAACGCGGCGATCGAGCTGGCGCCCGGCTTCGACCTGTTCGCCACCGGCTACGGGGTCATCGTGGTGCTCAAGACCGGGTGCCTGATCGCGCTGGCGGCGCTGGGGGCGCACATCCGGTTCCGGCTGCTGCCCGGCATCGCGGCCCACCGGCGCACGGCGCTGGTCACCTGGGCCGGGGCGGAGCTGGCGGTGATGGGGCTGGCGTTCGGCCTGGCCGTCGTGCTGACCCGAGTGCCGGCCGCCTAGTCCACAACTCTGTCCACAGGACCTGTGGACAACTCCTCTCACCGACAACTCGTGCCGTTCAGCGGTCTGGTGGCAGACCGATGCAACCGCAAGGCCGCCGATCGGCGCAACGCCGAGTGGTCAGTCCGGTTCGGTGAGATGCACCCTGATCGGGTTCGGATCGCGCATCAGCACGAGCTTGTCGGCGGTCGCGCGGGCCCGGCGGTCGAGTTCGCGGCGGTCGATCCAGCCCTGGGCGTAGTGCCGGTACGCCTGGGCGAGCAGCACCATCTCGGCCAGGTGCTCGGCCGCCCGCGCCCGGCCCGGCTCCGGCAGGCGGGCCACCAGGGCGAGCTGGCTCTCGACCACGTCGTCCAGCACGCGGGCGGATGCCAAGGCCCGCCGGGCGCGCCGCGCCTTTCCGAACACTCCCAGAACCGCCCCTCGTGGCCGACCCCGCCGCCAGTGTTGGCGTTCACCCAACGCAGCTCATCAGCCGCCCACAACCGCCGAATGGGTTAACCCTGGACTCAGGTGTAGCGCGACCAGGTCGATGAAGTGTTACCCAGGCGGAAGTCCCGCAGGCGCCGCATCAGCTCGGGCCGCACTTCCGGACTACTGGCCATGATCGGCAGCACGCTGGTGATGAGCTTCAGCTCGCGCACCTCCCGCAGCACCGGGAAGCCCGACCAGGCCATCACGTCGAACCCGTACTCCCTGGCCAGCTCGGTGTAGCGGGTCACCGGCTCGCCGAAGCGCCGCACGCCCACCGCCAGCGGGGTGAGGTCCCACTCCGGCGGGCCGACGCAACTGGAGTCGAAGTCGCAGAGCACCGGCCCGGCCGGGCTCGGGATGAGGTTGCCCAGGTGGGCGTCGCCATGCACGAACCCGGTCGGCAGGCCGAACTCGACCTCGGTCAGCCGCCGGGCCACCGCGTCGCAGCGCTCGCGCAGGAAGACCAGCTCCCCGTCGTCGACCCCGTCGGCCTCGCCGATGCGCCTGCGGATGTCGTCCAGCGGGTCCCAGGCGGGCAGGCCTGCAGGCGGCGGCAGGGCGTGCACGGTCCGCAGCAGCCTGGCCAGGTCGGCGGGCACGGGCTGGCGGTCGTGCGGCTTGACCTCGTGCCACAGCGTCGCGGTGTACTGCCCCACGACCACCGGCTGGGCGATCTCGCCGACGAGCCGGACGGCCGGAACGTCGTGCTCGGCGAACCAGCGGGCCACCTCGACCACCTTGCGCACCCGGTGCCGCAGCGCGACCGAGCCCACGATCCGCACCACCACCGGCGCGCAGGCCAGCAGGAAGACGGCGTTGTTGGTGAACCTCAGCAGCCGCGCGCCGAGCGGGTCGAGGCCGACGTGCGCGCACACCGCGGCCAGGGCGGACCGCAGGTTCTCCCTGGTGAACAGGCCCTCGCTGACCACTGGGACGACGCGACCGGGCTCATGCCACGTGCGTGATGTGGTTGATCTGCTCGACCAGATCCCGGGCCTCGGCGTTGTTGGCGCGCTTGAGCGCCTCCTCGCGCAGCGGCTCCAGCCGGTCGACGACCCGCTTGGACTTGAGGCTCTCGGCCAGCTCCACGGCCTGGCGGCCGATCTTGGCCCCGTGGTCGACATCGCCTTCGAGCAGGTGGTTGACCGCGAGCGCGCCCAGGTTGAACGCCTTGCTGCGGGTCATCTCCTCGCCGTAGCCGTCGATGGCCCGCGACAGCGCGGGGATGGCGAACTTGGTGTGGCTGGGGTCGACGGTGCTGGCCAGCACCGTGTGCACGGTGCCGATCATGGCGTGGACGTCGGTCTCGTTGAAGAACTTGACCCAGTCGTCGGCCTCGGCGAGGTTCGCCCGGCTGA
The DNA here is from genome assembly GCF_053604195.1 of Actinokineospora sp. NPDC004072. Taxonomy (NCBI): domain Bacteria; kingdom Bacillati; phylum Actinomycetota; class Actinomycetes; order Pseudonocardiales; family Pseudonocardiaceae; genus Actinokineospora; species Actinokineospora sp. NPDC004072. The sequence goes on from NZ_JBSGHB010000003.1 coordinate 420,906, forward strand.
ACTCGTCGCGGGTGCGGTTGATGAGCTTCATCGTCTGGTCCTTGCGGCCCAGCATCGCGTACGCCCACGCCTGGTTGGCGCAGATCACCGCCACCGCCAACTCGGACCCGGACTCCTGGGCGGCGATCTGGCCGAGCTGGAACATCTTCAGCGCGTCGTCCGGGGCCTTCTTGTGCAGGTAGACCCGGCCCATCCGGTAGAGGATGTTGGCCACCAGCGGCTCGCTGCCGCCCTCCTTGGCCAGCACCAGGGCCTTGCCGAAGTGGGAGCGGGCCGAGTCGGTCAGGCCGATGTCGAAGGACGTCCAGCCCGCCAGGTTGTGCAGGTCGGCCAGCGCGACGTGCAGCCGCCGCTTGACGTGCTCGGTGCTCGACGCGGTGAGCATCTGCTGCCCCCACGACAGCTGCGCGACCACGGCGTCGCGGCAGAAGCCGCCGCCGTACTGGTAGTCCAGGGAGCGCAGCGCCCTCGTCGCCGCCTCCACCTGCCGCACGTCGGTGATGCCGATGCGACCCGGACCTGGGGTGTGCTCGGGACTGGCCACCCAAGAGCCGGAGTTGGTGCCCAGCACGTTCGCCCCCACCGTGACGGCGGCGGCGTGTGCCAGGAACTCCCGACGCTTCACCTCTTCGCTCTCCTCAGAGTCCGCGGCCTCGCGGCTCACCGCGACTCGCACCGCGGTGACCTCGTCGTACGCCAGGCCCATGTATCCCCTCGGGACACCCAGGCCGTCGGCGATCCTGGCCAGCACGTCATAGGCCATGACCTGCCGACCCTTGAGGATCTCCGACACCTCGGACTGCGACTGACCGGTCATCGCGGCGATCTGGCGCTGTGAGACACCGGTCCGCCTGAGCAGCCGGTAGACGGAGCTGATCTCCCGCGCGGCCAGCGCGGCGCGCATCTCCGGGTCTTCCCACGTGTCACTCGAAATGGGAGAACCCTGAGCGCCGATCGAGTTCATTCCGCCCCCTCACAGTCCATCGGGCGTCAAGCGCAGAGTATGCGCACTTCACGAACCGCGAGAAGGCCGCTTCGGCGAACCTGATCGGTCCGACCGAAGACCGGTGACCGCTTACCGTTGGCCGACCGCCGATCAGCGCTGCGTCTGCTGACAATCCCGTCTTCCCCGCTCAATGTAGTTCCTGGTAAGCGCAAGAGCACGGAGGGAAACCAAAAGTCGTGGAACTGCTCCGGTCGGCACCGAACGCGGTCCGCGATGTGCCCGCTGGCGGTCGCCGGGTCTGGCGCATCTCCTGCGGCGACGTGGTCAACCGGGACCGCTGCCTCACCGTGCTCGTCGAGAAAGACACGGTCGTCCTCGTCGGACCGCCCGGCGAGACGGCGGTTCTGACCACCGGCCAGCTCGGCCAGTTGCGGACCGCCCTCAAGGAAGCCGCCGAACAGGCGGAAAGGTGACGGTGACGTTAGGTGGACGAAATACTCGGCCAGGTCCTGCGCAGCGCCGTGTGGGAGCGCCTGGACATGCTCACCGAACTGGCGAAGCGGGCCGACGCGCCCTCCCTGCTGTCCGTGGCCCGCTCCGAGCTGCCCCGGCTCACCGAGGGCTGGCGGGCCATGCTGAGCGCCCACGAGCCCGATGAGAAGGGCAACTGCCCGGTCTGCTCCGGCCGCTGGCGCCAGCAGAAGGCGCCGTGCCCGGTCTGGCGCGCGGCCTACGAGCACCTGGTCGCGGGCGGCCTCGCGCCGCAGCAGCCGCGCCACGCCCGCCGCCGCGCCACGGCGGCGGCCCGCTAGACCTGGCGGTCCGCCGCGGCGCCACCCCGGACACGAGCGGCGCGGCGGACCGCCGACCAGGCAGGCGGGCCGGTGCACCCGTGCCCCCGAACGCGGTGGACCGGCCTGCCGCCTGACCTGGCCGCCTGACCTGGCCACACCGACGCGGCCCGTTCCGCCCCACACCGACCCCCGGAGCGGGCAAGATGGAAGGCCACCGATCCGGGAGGAGACGCGGTGGCCAGCCCGACGCCGCTACGCAGGCAGCCCGTCCAGCAGCGCAGCGCCCAGCGCGTGCAGCGCATGCTCGACGCATGCGCAGAGCTGATCGATGAACTGGGGTACGACGGGGTCACCACCACGCTGATCGCCGAGCGCGCGGGCGTGGCCGTCGGCTCGCTGTACCAGTTCTTCCCCGACAAGCGGGCCGTGGTGCAGGCGCTGACCCAGCGCAACCTCGCGCACTTCATGGCCGAGGTCGCCCGCCGCTTCGACCAGACCCCCGTCGCCCACTGGTCGCTGGGCGCGGACATCATCTTCGACCTCTACGTCCAGATGTACCGGGAGATCCCGGGATTCCGGCGCATCCGCTTCGGCGACGTGGTCGACCTGCGGCTCATCGACGCCGAGCGGGACAACAACACCGTCATCGCCGACGACATCGCCGAGTTCCTCGCCGAGCGGTTCGACGTGCCGATCGCCGACATCCGGCTGCCGGTCGCGGTGGCGCACGAGATCGCCGACAGCATCCTGAACCTGGCCTTCCGCCGCAGCCTCTTCCCCGAGGAGACGGTGATCTCCGAGGCGAAGATGGTGGTGCGCGCCTACCTGTCGGGGCAGCTGGAGTCCTGGCGGGACTAGCCGAACGCCTTGCCCTCGCCGCGGTAGGTGGGCACGGCGGTGAGGTCGTCGCCGTCGAGCAGGTGGTACTCGGCGAAGCGCTCGGCTGGCTCGCCCGCCTTGGCGTGGCGCAGCCACACCCGGTCGCCGACGGCCAGCGCGTCCGCGGCCGGGCCGACCAGCGGGGTCTGCACCTCGCCCGCGCCCTCCACCGCGGTCAGCCGCAGCCCGGCGGGCAGGGCGGGGCGAGGCAGGCGGGCCTGGTCGGCGGGGCCGGAGGCCAGGAACCCGCCGGAGAACACCGTGGCGACGCCGCGGCCGGGGCGGCGCACGACCGGGACGGCGTAGAGCAGCGCCGGGTGCGGCGCGAACGACCGGTATTCGTCGAAAAGCGCCGGTCCGATGAGGCCAGACCCCGCGGCGATCTCGGTGACCGAGGGGTCGTCCCTGGTCAGCTCGACGCTGCCGGTGCCGCCGCCGTTGACGAACTCCAGCCGCGCCACCGATTCCACCGCGCGCACGGCCGCGGCCCGGCGCTGGACCAGTTCGGCCCCGGAGCGCCGCTGCACCCAGCGCAGGAGCGCGCCGCGCGCCCGGCTCGCCGGGTTGTCGCCCAGACCGGCGATCTGCCCTTCGTAGGCCATCATCCCGACGAGCGAGAAGCCCGGCCGCCGGGTGATCTCCGCGGCCAGCGCCCGCGCGGCGGCGGGGGTGAACACCGGGGAGCGCCGGGCGCCGAGGTGCACCCAGGGCCTGCCGAACAGCGGGCGCCAGGAGACGTCGAACTCCAGGCACACGCGGAGGGGCGGATGGCCCGGCCCGAGGACCGCGGAGAGGAAGTCCAGGTGCGCCGCGGAATCCACCACCACGCTGATCCGCTCGCGCGCCCGCGCGTCGGCGGCGAGCGCCCGCAGCTCGGCCCGGTCGGTGGTGGGGTAGGCGACGAGGATGTCGGTGTCGGCGAACTCGGTGCCCGCCCAGACCGCGGTCAGCCAGCGGGCTTCGGCCAGGGAGTAGGCCATGACGCCCGCGAACCCGGGCCGCCGCAGGACCCGCTCCAGCAGCGGGCGGCAGCGCACCGACTTGCTCGCCACCCGGATCGGCCGCCCCGCCGCCCGCCGGACGAGGTCGCCCGCGTTGCGGTCGAACGCCGCGAGGTCGACCACGGCGAACGGGGGATCGAGGTGCGCGGTGGCCGCGTCGAGCCTGCACTGGTCCACAGGGCCACCGTAGACAGGAATCCTTGTAATGTGAAGTCGATTCACATACTCTCCGCCCATGACCAGGGCCTGGCGGAACTGGGCGGGCACCGAGCGCGCGGTGGCCGCGGAGGTGCGCGCACCGCGCTCGGTGGCGGAGATCTCGGCGGCGGTCGCCGCGGCGCGCCGCGCCGGGCTCACCGTGCGGGCCCGCGGCAGCGGCCACTCGTTCACCGCCGTCGGCGCGGCCCACGGCATCGCGCTCGACCTCGCGGGCTGGACCGGGATCGCCGCGGCCGACCTCGGCACCGGCCTGGTCACCGTCCGCGCGGGCACCACGCTGGCCAGCCTCAACGCCGAGCTGGACCGGCTCGGCCTGGCCATGACCAACCTCGGCGACATCGACGCCCAGACCATCGCGGGCGCGATCTCGACCGGCACGCACGGCACCGGGGCCCGCTTCGGCGGCCTGGCCACCCAGATCGCGGCCCTGGACCTGGTGCTGGCCGACGGCTCGGCGGTCACCTGCTCGCCCGACGAGCGGCCGGAGCTGTTCGCCGCGGCCCGGATCGGCCTCGGCGCGCTCGGCGTGATCACCGCGGTGACCCTGCGCACCGAGCCCGCGTTCGTCCTGTCCGCCGTCGAGCGCCCGGAACCGCTCGACGACGTGCTCGACGGCCTCGACGAGCACTGCTCGGCCAACGACCACTTCGAGTTCTACTGGTTCCCCTACGGCTCGAAGGCGCTGACCAAGCGCAACAACCGGCTCCCCGCGGGCAGCGAACCCCGGCCGCTGGGCCGGGTGCGCCGGTTCGTCGAGTACGAGGTGATGGAGAACGCCGCGTTCGGCGCGCTCTGCCGGATCGGCCGGGCCGCGCCCCGGCTCGTCCGCCCGCTCAACCGCCTCTCCGCGTCCGCATTGTCTGAACGGTCCTATCAGGACGTTTCGCACCGGGTGTTCGTCACCTCCCGCAAGGTCCGGTTCGTGGAGACGGAGTACGCCATCCCGCGCGCGGCGCTGCCGGAGGTGCTGGCGGAGTTGCGCCGGGCGGTCGGCAAGCTCGCCGACCCGGTGATGTTCCCGGTGGAGGTCCGGGTCGCCGCGGCGGACGACGTGTGGCTTTCCACAGCGTACGGCCGGGATTCGGCCTACCTGGCGGCGCACCAGTTCGTCGGCATGCCCTACCGGAAGTACTTCGCGGTGTTCGAGTCGATCGCGCAGGCGGCGGGCGGGCGGCCGCACTGGGGGAAGATGCACGGCATGGCCGCCGCGGAGCTGGCCGAGCGCTACCCGCGGTTCGTCGACTTCCGCCGGGTGCGGTCCGAAGTGGACCCCGATGGCCTGTTCCGCAATCCCTACACCGACCGGGTGTTGGGCCCCATCGCCGACTGAACGGCCTCGGCGACCGCGGTGTCGCCGCCGACCACTTCCAGGGTCGTGCCCGCGCTGGCGGGTTCGTCCAGCAGCGCCAGGATGACGGCGGCGACGTCCGCGCGGGTGACCGGGCCGGGCGGCACGGACGGGGCCAGGGCGACGCGGCCGGTGGGCGGGTCGTCGGTGAGCCTGCCGGGGCGCAGGATCGTCCAGTCGAAGTCGCGGGCGCGCAGGTCGTCCTCGGCGGCGGCCTTGGCGCGCAGGTAGGCGCCGAACACCGGGTCGACGTCGGTGCGGTCCAAGCCCATCGCGCTGATCTGGAGGAAGCGGACGACCCCGGCGATGCGGGCGGCGTCGGCGACCAGGACGGCGGCGCCGCGGTCGACGGTCTCCTTGCGGGCGGCCCCGCTGCCCGGTCCGGCCCCGGCGGCGAAGACCACCGCGTCGGCGCCGGTGAGCGCGGCGGCGACCTGCTCGGCGCCCGCCTGCTCCAGGTCGATGACGACGGCGTCGCCGCCGAGGTCGCGGATGTCGCCGACGTGCTCGGGGTTGCGGACGATGCCCACGACGTCGTCCCCGCGTCCCGCGGCGAGCGCGGTCAGCAGCCGGGCGATCTTGCCGTGGCCACCGGCGATGGCGATGCGCATGCCCGCCAACCTACGCCTCAGGCGGGGGTGGCCGCCGTTTCGAGGATCTGCTCGTAGGCCAGCTCGCACACCCAGCGGTAGAGGGCGTCGGCTTCGGGGAAGGCCCGGTCGGTGCGGCCGGGCAGGTCGACCTGCACCGCGCCGCAGGCGTCGCCGTCGGGCTCGGCGGCGAGCACGGCGACGCCGTAGGCACGGGCCCTGGGCAGGCAGTTGGCCAGGTAGTCGTGGGAGAGGACGGCGGTGGTGGGCAGCACGACGGCGGCGTCGCCGTAGCGCAGGAACGGCACGGCGTTGGCCAGGCCGGTGCGCCAGTGCCGGGCGACGGCGATCGCGCCGACGATGCGCACGGCGGGCTCGGGCACCCGGCCCGCCAGCTCGGGCCAGGCCCAGGTGGCCACCGCGGTGCGGTCGGTGACCGGCTGCTGGCCCAGGCAGATCCGCTCGGCGTGCACGTCGGGCAGCAGCTCGGCCACCAGGCAGACGCGCCTGCCCAGCAGGGTGGTCTCGGCCAGCACGGTCCCGGCCCAGCCCAGCGCCGCCGCGGCGCCGTCGGCGAGCTCGGCCACCGTGCCGGGCAGCTCCACCGGCGGGGCCAGCTGCGCGGGCAGCGCGTTGAGGTGCTCGCTGACCGCCGTGCGCCCTGGGGTGCCGCTCACGAAATCCGCCCTTCATCTGCCACCCGTCGCAGACCGGGAGCCGGTCGGGCAGGGGGGTCGACTGGTACCTCACTGGAGTACCAGCCGGGGCGGGGTGATTCAGAGACCGCGACGCGGGTGCTGCGACCGGCGGCGGAAAGCGGGCGATAACCGGTCGATGAGCGACATCCGGACTTCACCCCGACTGTGCGACCAACCGGGTGACCCACCACCCACCTGCACCAATACCAAAACTGAGCGTGTCCCCCACCTAACCCACCGCCACCCCGCAGAACCCAAACCCCCCGCATTCGCCCCAATACTGCCAGTCACCCACCGCCCCCGAAAAGATCACAACCCCCACCAACCCCCGCAACATTTTCGCCCCCCGAACCACCCCCTCCCGCCCGCGCGAGGGTTGCGCGCTTGAGTGGGTCGGTGCGGTTGGCTTCACGCTGGTTCAGCACCAACCGCACCGTGGGGGTCTGGGGGCTCGGCCCCCAGATACGACGAAGACCGACCCGGGTTCACGCTCTCCGTGAACACAGATCGGCCATCGGTCGTGGGCGAGGGGGGAGTTGAACCCCCACGTCCTTTCGGACACACGGACCTGAACCGTGCGCGTCTGCCATTCCGCCACTCGCCCGAGTGGTGTCCTTGGCGGGACGTGCAGAACTCTAGCACGGGGTCGAAGGTGGGTTGCACACACCCGTGTCGAGGGTCGCCTACCCGGATACGATCGGGTCAGGAACCCGTGTCGGAAGGAGGTGCCATGAACATCGGTCAGCGGTTGAACCGCAGGTTGGAGGATGTCGTCGGCAACACCTTCGCGCGCGTGTTCGGTGGCAACGTCGTGCCGCAGGAGCTGGCGCAGGCGCTGCAGCGCGAGGGCGAGGCCAACATCCGCGAGCTCGCTGGCGGACGGCTGCTGGCCCCGAACCACTACGTGGTGGTGCTCGGCCCTGACGACCACCGGAACTTCTCCGGTGACGAGGGTCGGATGACGACGCTGCTGGCGGACTGCGTGGCCGAGCATCTCGCCGAGAACGGGTGGGAAACCTACGGCGAGGTCGTAGTCTCCCTGGAGCGCTCCGACGGGCTGCACACCGGACAGTTCCGAACCCGCTCTACCGTCGACCCCGACGTGCAGCGTCAGTCCGAGGGAGCGCCAGCTTCGGATGGACGACGGCAGGCATCCCCCCGCAACGCAGGAGACCGATCCATGAGCCAGCCTCCCGGCTACGGCCACCAGCCCGAGGGTGATCCCTACGGCCAGCAGAACCAGCAGTACGGGTACGGGCAGCAAGGCCAGTACGGCAACGATCAGTACGGCCAGCAGGGCTACGGCCAGCAAGGCGGCGGTTACGACCAGGGTTACGGCCAGCAAGGCGGCTACGACCAGGGTTACGGCCAGCAGGGCTACGGCCAGCAGGGCTACGACCAGGGCTACGGCCAGCAAGGCGGCGGCTACGACCAGGGGTATGGCCAGCAGGGCTACGGCCAGCAGGGCTATGACCAGGGTTACGGCCAGCAGGGCTACGGGCAGCAGGGCGGGTACGACCAGGGCTACGCGCAGCAGGGCTACGGCCAGCAGGGCGGGTACGACCAGGGTTACGGCCAGCCCGGCTACGGCCAGCCCGGGTACGCCCCGCCCGCGGTGCAGACCGGGCCCCGCCAGCTCACGGCGTCGCTGCAGCTCGACGACGGGTCGAACCGCAACTACAGCCTGAAGCAGGGCGGCAACGTGGTCGGCCGCGGCCAGGACGCCGACTTCCGGCTGCCGGACACCGGCGTGTCGCGCCGCCATCTGGAGATCACCTGGGATGGTCAGAGCGCCACGCTCGCCGACCTGGGCTCCACCAACGGCACCACGGTGAACGGCACCCCGGTGCAGACGTGGCAGCTGGCCGACGGCGACGTCGTCCGGATCGGCCACTCGTCGCTGGTGTTCCGGACCCAGGGCTGATCCGCGTCGGGTCCGGGCGCAACGCCGCGGGCCGGTCGCACGTCTTTCCGACCGGCGGGGCCTCCCCGGCCCCGGTGGTCGCCAAGCCATGTCCACCTCAATGCGGGAGCGGTCGCGACAAGTGCCGGAGTTGGTGATGCAGCTGACCAGAGCGGGCTTCTTGGCCTTGCTCTGGCTGTTCGTGCTGGCCGCGCTGCGGGTGGTTCGCTCGGACATCTACGCGGCCTCGGGGCTGCGCGTGGCGATGCCGGGGTTCCGCAAGTCGGGCCAGAAGACGCGGGGCAAGGCGCCTCGGCAGCTGGTCGTGACGCACGGCGCGCTCGCGGGCACCAGGATCTCCCTGGACGGGCGCCCGATCATGATCGGGCGCGCCGACGATTCGACGCTGGTGCTCGACGACGACTACGCCTCCACCCGCCACGCCCGGCTGTCGATGCGCGGGACGGACTGGTACGTGGAAGACCTGGGCTCCACTAACGGGACGTATCTGGACCGGGCTAAGGTCACCGCACCCCTTCGGGTTCCCCTCGGGTCCCCGATCCGTATTGGCAAGACGGTGATCGAGCTGCGCTCATGACGCTTGTGCTTCGCTACGCGGCCCGCAGCGACCGGGGCCTGGTCCGTTCCAACAACCAGGACTCCGTGTACGCGGGTCCACGCCTGCTCTCCCTGGCCGACGGCATGGGCGGCCACGTCGCGGGCGAGGTGGCCAGCAAGGTCGTCATAGCCGCGCTGGCCCCGCTCGACGACGACGAGCCGGGCGAGGACCTGCTCGGCCAGCTGCGCGAGGCGGTGCTCGCGGGCAACAGCGCCATCGCCGAGCTGGTGGCGGGCGACCCCGATCTGGACGGCATGGGCACGACCCTGTCGGCGATCCTGTTCGCGGGGACCAGGATCGGCCTCGTCCACGTCGGCGATTCGCGCGTCTACCTGCGGCGCAACGGCCAGTTCAGCCAGATCACCCACGACGACACGTTCGTGCAGTCGCTGATCGACGAGGGGCGGATCACCGAGGAGGAGGCCGCCACCCACCCGCAGCGCTCGCTGCTGCTCAAGGCGCTGACGGGCCACGAGGTGGAGCCGAGCCTGACGATCCGCGAGGCGCGGGCGGGCGACCGGTACCTGCTGTGCTCCGACGGCCTGTCCGGGCCGGTGAGCCACGAGACGCTGGCCGAGGCCATCCAGATCCCGGATCCGCAGGAGTGCGCCGACCGGCTCATCGAGCTGGCCCTCAAGAGCGGCGGTCCGGACAACGTCACCGTGATCGTGGCCGACGTGCTCGACGTCGACTACGGCGACAACGACCCGATCGTGGGCGGCGCGGCGGGCAACGGCCAGGACGCGACCCCGCCGCCGGACTCGGCGGCCTCGCGGGCCAGCGCGCTGAACCCGCCCCGGCCGCAGGAGCCGCGGCGCGACCCGCTGGCCCCGCCGCCGCCAGACCCGCGGCTCAAGCGCCGCAAGCGCGTGCGCGCCGTGGTGATCTCCGTCATCGTGCTGCTCCTGCTGGTCGCGGGCGCGATCGCGGCGCGGCTGTGGGTGAACAACCAGTACTTCGTCGGCGAGGGCGGCGACGGCGAGGTCGCGGTCTTCCAGGGGGTGCGCGGCAGCGTGCTCGGCCTGTCGCTGAACAGCCAGCTGGAGGGCTCGTGCGGCGCGGAGCCGCAGTGCGACCGGCTGTTCGTCGACGACCTGGAGCAGTTCGGCAAGGACGAGGTGCGCAACGGCACCAACTCCTTCGACAGCGTGACTGCCGCGCGCGGGTTCCTCAGCGAGCTGCGGCACAAGTTCTGGCTGCCCACCTGCGCCGACTTCACCGCCCAGCAGACCCCGGAGCAGCCTGCCACCGGCCCAGCGGGCGGGTCGGCCCAGCCGACCGGGCAGGCCGCCCCCACGACCACCGCGACCTCGGCGGCCGCGCCGCCCACGACAACGGCGCCGGTCACCACCGCGCAGTCCACCGTCGAGCGGACCCCGCAACCGGGTGTGAACTGCCGCGAACCCCGGGACGGCGGCGGCTGATGGCGTCACCGGTCCAGGGCAAGGCGGGTCCGGCGACCGGGCAGGGCGCGGACCAGGACAAGGCGCCGACCCGGCGCGGCACCGAGCTGGTGCTGCTCGGGTTCGCCGCCTTCATCGTGTCCGCGGCGTTGATGCTGGTCGAGGCCAACCAGGAGCAGCAGCTCACCTTCCGCATCGTCTGGTACGGGCTGGCCTACCTGGCCCTCTTCGGGGTCGCGCACGCCGCGGTGCGGCGCTGGGCGCCCTACGCCGACCCGCTGATCCTGCCGTGCGTGGCCGTGCTCAACGGCCTGGGCCTGGTGATGATCTACCGGATCGACCTGGCGCTGGCCGAGCGGGCGCTGCAGGCGGGCCGGGAGTTCAACAACGACGTGCCCAAGCAGATCGCCTGGACCGCCCTGGCCCTGGTGCTCTTCCTGGTGGTGCTGCGCACGGTCCGCGACCACCGGACGCTGACCAAGTACAGCTACATGGTCGGCGCGGGCGGGCTGTTCCTGCTGGCGCTGCCCGCGGTGCTGCCCAGCGCGATCGCCCCGCCGATCAACGGCGCCAAGATCTGGCTGCGGGTCGGCTCGCTGTCGATCCAGCCCGGCGAGTTCGCCAAGATCCTGCTGCTGATCTTCTTCGCGGGCTTCCTGGTCTCCAAGCGCGACCTGTTCATGGCCGCGGGCCGCCGGGTGCTCGGCGTCGACCTGCCGCGCGCCCGCGACCTGGGCCCGATCCTGTTCGCCTGGGGCGTCTCGGTGGGCGTCCTGGTGTTCCAGAAGGACCTGGGCACCTCGCTGCTGTTCTTCGGCACGATCCTGGTGATGCTCTACGTCGCCACCGAGCGCGCCGTGTGGGTGGTGACCGGCCTGAGCCTGTTCGTGGCCGGCTGCATCATCGCCTACCAGCTGTTCAGCCACGTCCAGCAGCGCGTGGCCAACTGGCTGGACCCGCTGTCGACCTACGACCAGGAGGGCGGCGGCTTCCAGATCGCCCAGGCGCTGTTCGGCCAGGGCACCGGCGGCATGGGCGGCACCGGCCTGGGCGCGGGCCGCCCGGACCTGGTCCCGCTGGCCAACTCCGACTTCATCATCGCCGCCATCGCCGAGGAGCTGGGCTTCATCGGCCTGGCCGCGCTGCTGATGGTCTACACGCTGCTGGCCATGCGCGGCATGCGCAGCGCGCTGGCCGTGCGCGACTCCTTCGGCAAGCTGCTCGGCGGCGGCCTGTCCTTCCTGCTGGTCATGCAGGTGTTCGTGGTCGTCGGCGGGGTCACCAAGCTGATCCCGATGACCGGTCTGACCTCGCCGTTCCTGTCCCTGGGCGGCTCGTCGCTGCTGGCCAACTACGTCTTGGTCGCGCTGCTGCTGCGCATCTCCGACGCGGCCCGGCGGCCGCAGACCCCGGCCCCGCGCAAGCCGGTGCCGCAGACCCCGATCGCCGAGGCGGGCACGGTCCTGGTGGAGCGTCCGAAATGAACACCCCGCTGCGCCGCGTGGGCATGGCCATGCTCGCGATGATCGTGCTGCTGCTGGCCAACTCGACCTACATCCAGGTGATCAAGGCCGACGACTACCGGGAGGACCCGCGCAACCGGCGCGTCCTGCTGGAGGAGTACGCCCGCGAGCGCGGCAAGATCCTGGTGCTCAACGCCGAGGGCCAGTGGGTGGCGCTGGCCACCTCGCTGCCCACCGACAACCGCTACCGGTTCCTGCGCCAGTACCCCAACGGCCCGATGTACGCCCACGTCACCGGCCACTACTCGATCAACTACGGCACCGCGGCGATGGAGCGCTACCAGGACGAGATCCTCAACGGCTCCGACGACCGGCTGTTCGTGCGTCGGCTCTCCGACCTGATCACCGGCCGCGACCCGCGCGGCGGCAACATCGTGACCACCATCAACCCGGCGGCGCAGAAGGCGGCCTACGAGGCGATGGGGGCCAACGAGTTCGCCGGGTCCGTGGTGGCGCTCAACCCCAAGACCGGGCAGATCCTGGCGCTGGTCAGCACCCCGTCCTACGACCCGAACCCGCTGGCCGCGCACTCGCGCGACACGCAGGTGGAGGCGTGGGACTCCTACCAGACCAAGAGCAAGCCCATGCTCAACCGGGCGACCAGCGAGACCTACGCGCCCGGCTCCACGTTCAAGCTCGTCGTCGCCGCCGCGGCGCTGGAAGACGGCATGAGCAAGGACGACCAGGTCACCGCCACCGACAAGATCCAGGTCGGCGGGTCGGAGCTGCGCAACTACAACCGCGGCTTCTGCGCGGGCAGCACCACCACGGTGACGATGGAGACCGCGCTCGCGCACTCGTGCAACACCGCCTTCGCCCAGCTCGCCCACGACCTCGGCGAGGACAAGCTGGTCGAGCAGGCCGCCGCGTTCGGCATCGGCGGCGCCGACCTGGCCGTGCCGATGCCGGTCGTGCAGTCCTGCCTCGGGCCCCGGGTCGAGGGCGGCTGCATGTCCGTCGCCGACACCAACGCGCTCTACCAGAGCGGCATCGGCCAGCGCGACGTGCGGCTGACCCCGCTGCAGAACGCGATGATCGCCGCGGCCATCGCCAACGGCGGCGAGGTCATGCAGCCGCAGCTGGTCCAGCAGGTGCTCGCCCCGGACCTGCAGGAGATCGACAACTTCGACGAGGAGAGCCTCGGCTCGGCGATGTCGGGGTCCACCGCCGAGCAGCTCACCCAGATGATGATCGCCTCCGAGGCGCGCACCGGGGGCGGCGGCAAGATCAACGGCCTGACCATCGCGTCCAAGACCGGCACCGCGGAGACCGGCAACGACCCGAAGAACACCCCGCCGTTCGCCTGGTACGTCGCCTTCGCCCCGGCCGAGGACCCGCAGATCGCCGTCGCGGTCGTGGTGGAGAGCAAGGACGTGGCCGCCACCGGCGGCAAGCTGTCCGCCCAGATCGGCCGGGCCACGATCAACGCCGCCCTCGGGAGGCGCTGACGTGCTCACCTCGGGACAGCTGTTGGCCGACCGCTACCGGCTCAGCCGCCGGATCGCGGTCGGCGGCATGGGCGAGGTGTGGGAGGCCGCCGACACCCGGCTCGACCGCGCCGTCGCGGTGAAGGTGCTCAAGCCGGAGCTGTGCGGCGACGCGGAGTTCCTGCACCGCTTCCGCACCGAGGCGCGCACCACCGCATCGCTGAACCACCCGGGCATCGCCGCGGTGCACGACTACGGCGAGACCGCGGCCGTGGTCGACGGGCCCAAGGACACCGCCTACCTGGTGATGGAGCTGGTCGAGGGCGAGCCGCTGGCCGCCATCGTCGCCCGCGAGGGCCGGATGAACGCCGACCGGGTGCTCGACATCCTGGAGCAGGCCGGGTTCGCGCTGCAGGCCGCCCACGAGCGCGGGTACGTCCACCGCGACGTCAAGCCGGGCAACATCCTGATCACCCCGTCCGGGGTGGTGAAGCTGACCGACTTCGGCATCGCCAAGGCCGCCGACGCCGCCCCGGTGACCCGCTCGGGCATGGTCATGGGCACCGCCCACTACATCGCCCCCGAGCAGGCGCTGGGCCACGAGGCCGAGCCCGCCAGCGACGTGTACTCCCTGGCCGTGGTCGGGTACGAGTGCCTGGTCGGCCACCGCCCGTTCCTGTCGGAGAACGCGGTGACGGTGGCGATGATGCACATCCGCGACGCGCCGCCGCCGCTGCCGCCGGACGTCCCGCCCGGGGCGCGGGCGGTCATCGAGGCCACCCTGGTGAAGGACCCGCGCCGCCGCTACGGCAGCGGCGGGGAGTTCGCCGCCGCGGTGGCCGCCGTGCGCGCGGGCCGCCCGCTGCCCGCGCCGTCGGGGTACGCCCTGGCCAGGGCCGGGCACACGCACCCGGGCATGCTGCCGGTGGGCACCGGGCCCTTCGCCCCGCCGCCGCCACCGCCCCCGCCGCCGGTGCAGCGCGGGCGGACCGGGCTGTGGGTGACGATCGTGGTGCTGGCCGTCGCGCTGATCGTGGCGCTGGCCGTCGGCCTGCCCGCCGTCCTCGGCGGCGACGACGGCGGCTCGCCCGGGATGACCTCGCCGAGCCGGGAGGCCGCGCCGACCACCGCGGCCGAGGACGGCGGTGGCCCGACCGAGGACACCGAGCCCGGCGGGCCGCCCGGCATGGCCGAGCCGACGCCGGTGGCCATCCTGCCCGTGGCGTTCCTGGGGCAGAGCGCGCTGACCGCGACCGAGGAGCTGACCCGGCTCGGCGTCGAGGTCGAGGTGCGCACCGAGGACGGGATCCCGCCGCGCAACCGCGCCACCTGCCTGGTGGTGGGGGCCAAGCCCGAAGGCGCGGTCTATCGCGGCGATACGGTCACAATCGTCTGCAGGCCCCAAGGTGGGTCGCGGTGATCGCCGATGGAAAGCCAGGAAATGGACATGACTAGGAGCGGGACGACGCACCAATGACCACACCGCGTTTGCTCTCCAACCGCTACGAGATCGGCGAGACGCTCGGCTACGGCGGCATGTCCGAGGTCCACCGGGGCCGCGACGTCCGGCTCGGGCGGGAGGTCGCGGTCAAGGTGCTGCGCGCCGACCTGGCCCGGGACCCGCAGTTCCAGGAGCGGTTCCGCCGCGAGGCGCAGAACGCCGCCGCGCTCAACCACCCGGCCATCGTCGCCGTCTACGACACCGGCGAGACGCTCACCGAGCAGGGCCCGCTGCCCTACATCGTGATGGAGTACGTCGACGGCCGGACGCTGCGCGACATCGTCAAGACCGAGGGGCCGCTGTCCGGGCAGCGGGCGATGGAGATCATGGCGGACGTCTGCGCCGCCCTGGACTTCAGCCACCGGCACGGCATCGTGCACCGCGACGTCAAGCCCGCCAACATCATGATCAACCGCTCCGGCGCGGTGAAGGTCATGGACTTCGGCATCGCCCGCGCGGTGGCCGACGGGCAGGCGGCGGTCACCCAGACCGCCGCGGTGATCGGCACCGCCCAGTACCTCTCGCCCGAGCAGGCGCGCGGCGAGGCCGTCGACGCCCGCTCCGACGTCTACGCCACCGGCTGCGTGCTCTTCGAGCTGCTCACCGGCGAGCCGCCGTTCACCGGAGACTCCCCCGTCGCGGTGGCCTACCAGCACGTGCGCGAGGACCCGCGGCCGCCGTCGCAGCTCAACCCCAGGGTGAGCCCGCAGCTGGACGCGATCGTGCTCAAGGCGATGTCCAAGGGCGCGGCCAACCGCTACCAGTCGGCCGCGGAGATGCGCACCGACATCGTCCGCGTGCTGTCCGGGCAGCGCCCGGCCGCGCCGATGGTGATGACCGAGGACGACCGCACCGCCGTGCTCGGCGCAGGCCGCCCGGTCCCGGCCTCCGGCGGCGGCAGGCACCGGCCCGAGGCGCTGGTCGACGACTACGACGACTACTACGACGACGAGGAGGAGCGCCGCCGCAAGCAGCGCAAGACCTGGGCGGTCATCCTCTCGGCGCTGCTCGTCGCCGCCCTGGTCGGCCTGCTGTTCTGGCTGCTCAACCGCGACGACGACCCGGCGGCGCCGCAGACGGTCCAGGTGCCCGACGTGGTGGGCCAGCTGGAGGCCGACGCCCGCAGGCAGCTCGACGCCGCGGGCCTGACGGCCGAGCGCGTCGAGGTCAGGTGCGAGCCGACCGCAGACGGCCAGCCCGGCGAGTGCGGCTCCGACGACATCGGCAAGGTCATCGGGACCAACCCGGCGGCCAACACCTCGCTCAACCGCGGCGACAAGGTGCAGTACCGCGTCGGCGTCAAGCCCGGCAAGGTCGGCGTGCCCGACGTGGTCGGCAAGACGCAGGAGGAGGCGACGACCGCCCTGCAGGAGGCCAAGCTGCAGGTGTCCCCCACCATCGGTGAGGAGGAGGTCGACGACGACAGCCAGGTCGGCAAGGTCATCAAGACCAACCCGGCCGCGGGCCAGCAGGTCGACGTCGGCAGCTCGGTGAGCCTGACCATCGGCAAGGCCAAGCAGAAGGTCTCGGTGCCCAACGTCATCGGCCAGGACTACGAGACCGCGGCGCGCAACCTGCGCGAGGCGGGCCTGGAGCCGCAGCGCCGGGAGGTCTCCTCCGACCAGCCCGCGGGCACGGTCGTCAACCAGGCGCCCAAGAGCGGCGAGGTCGCCCCCGGCTTCACCGTCGTGCTCGACGTCTCCAACGGCGACCAGGTCGAGCAGCCGCTGGACATGCCCGACCTGAGCGGCATGACCGTCGAGGAGGCGGAGCGGGAGCTGCGCAAGGGCGGGTGGACCGGCCGGTTCAACATCAACCAGGTCCGGGACACCTGCGAGGAGGAGGAGATCGGCAAGATCTTCCGGCAGAGCCCCGACCCGGGCGAGGAGATCGACAAGAAGCGCACGATCCAGGTGTTCGTGCACCAGGAGCAGCAGTTCGGCTGCCTGCCCGGCAGCAGCAGCAACGGCAACTAGGCGGTGCTCGGTGGCCCCCCGTCCGCGCGGACGGGGGGCCGCTGCCGTCCTAGGCCAGGGCCGCGGTGAGCGCGCGCATCTGCCGCTCCAGCTCGGCGACCCGGTGCTCGGGGACCGGGAAGCCCGCGGCGGCCATCCAGTTGGCCAGCATGCGGTGGCCGCAGTCGGTCAGCACCGACTCCGGGTGGAACTGCACCCCCTCCACCGGCAGGGTCCGGTGCCGCATGGCCATCACGATGCCCGAGGCGGTGCGGCCGGTGACCTCGAACTCGCCGTCCGGGATCGTCTCCGGGAGCACGGTGAGCGAGTGGTAGCGGGTGGCGGTGAACGGGCTGGGCAGCCCGGCCAGCACGCCGCCGCCGCTGTGCTCGACCTGGCTGGTCTTGCCGTGCAGCAGCTCGGGCGCGCGGTCGACGGTGGCGCCCCACGCCACGCCGATGGCCTGGTGGCCGAGGCAGACGCCGAGGAGGGGCAGCGACCGCTCGGCGCAGCGGCGCACGGTCTCGATGCTGCGGCCCGCGCGCTCCGGCGTGCTCGGCCCGGGGCTGATGAGCACCCCGTCGAACCCGTCGAGCGCGTCCGGCGCGGCCAGCTCGGGCGCGTCGTTGCGCCAGACCGTGCAGTCGGCGCCGAGCTGGGCCAGGTACTGGACCAGGTTGTAGACGAAGCTGTCGTAGTTGTCGACCACCAGGACGCGCATGTCGTCAACCTACCGGCCACCTGCCGCTGACAGCATCCGTCACCATGCCGATGGGAGAGCTGCGCCGGGAGCTGGGCCTCGCCGACGCCACCGCGATCGGGCTCGGATCGATGCTGGGCGCGGGCGTGTTCGCGGTGTTCGCCCCCGCCGCGGCCGCCGCGGGCGGGTGGCTGCTGCTGGCGCTCGCGCTGGCCGGGTTCGTGGCCTACTGCAACGCCAGCGCCTCAGCCCGGCTGGCCGCGGTCTACCCCGCCTCCGGCGGCACCTACCACTACGGCCGCGAGGTGCTGGGTCCGTGGTGGGGGTTCACCGCGGGCTGGGGGTTCGTGGTCGGCAAGACGGCCAGCTGCGCGGCGATGGCCATGACCTTCGCCGCCTACGCCGCCCCCGGCCTGGAGCGGCCCGCCGCGGTCGGCGCCGTGGTGGTGCTGACCGCGGTGACCTGCTTCGGCGTCACCCGCACGGCCGCGCTGACGAAGGTGCTGCTGGTGGTCGTGCTTGCGGTGCTGCTGGCCGCCGTCGCGGTGGCGGTCCCGGCCATGCGCGCCGTCGAGTGGGCGCCTGCGGGGCCGCTGGGCGTGCTCCAGGCCGCTGGCCTGCTGTTCTTCGCCTTCGCCGGGTACGCCCGGATCGCCACGCTGGGCGAGGAGGTCCGCGACCCGGCCCGCACCATCCCGCGCGCGGTCATCGCCGCGCTGGCCGCCGCCGTGCTGATCTACCTGGCGGTCGGCGCGGCCCTGCTGCTGGTGCTCGGCCCGCACCGGCTGGCCGGGTCCGCCGCGCCGCTGGTCGACCTGGTCGGCGCGGCCGGGCTGCCCGGCTGGGCGGGCGCGGTGCGGGTGGGCGCGGCGGCGGCGTGCCTGGGCGCGCTGCTCGGGCTGATCGCGGGCATCGGGCGCACCGCGCTGGCGATGGCCCGCGAGCGGGACCTGCCCGCCGGGCTGGCCGCCGTCCACGGCTCGGTGCCGCGGGTGGCGCAGGTCGCGGTCGGCGCGGTGGTGTGCGTCCTGGTGCTGGTCGCCGACCTGCGCGGGGTGGTCGGGTTCTCGTCGTTCGGCGTGCTCGTCTACTACGCGGTCGCCAACGCCTGCGCCTACCGCAAGTGGCGCGGGCCGCTGCCCGCCGCCGGCTTCGCCTGCTGCCTGGTGCTGGTGGCCACCCTGCCGCCGTGGTCGGCGCTGGCGGGGGCCGCCGTGCTCGCCGCCGGGCTGCTCGGGCGGCGGGTCATTCGGTCGTGACCTGGTTGAACGGCAGCTTGGGCTCGATCCACGGGAACACCACGAACATCAGCAGCGCCACCACGCCCGCGACCAGCAGGGCCGCGGTCAGCACCCGGACGGCGAGCGGGCCGGGCAGGTGCCGCCAGATCCAGCCGTACATCAGACGGTCTCCTTCAGCTCCGGTGGCAGCGCGCCGGGGTTGTTCGGGTCCTTCGCCCACTGCTTGACCAGCACCGCGTGCACGATGAGCCGCTCGCGGTCGGAGAAGCGCGGGTGGCAGGTGGTGAGCGTCATCAGGGTGACCTGCTCGCCGACGCTGGCCTCCGCGCCCGGCCGCCCAGGCACCGCGGCGACGACCTCGCCCTGGCCCGGGTTGACGATGCGCTGGCCGACCACCTGGTCGTAGGGCGCACCCAGCGGGGCGACGCCCGCGCAGCGCGGCTCCGCGGCGCGCGTGGCCGCCCAGTCAGCCACCTCGTCGGCCTTGGGCAGCACCCGGTAGACGAACCAGTTGTAGCGGGTCTCCACGACGATGGCGTCGCAGGAGTTGAGCAGGTCGATGTCGTTGAACGGCGCGCCCTTGCCCACCCGGTGCCCGGCGACGGCGAAGTTGCCCGGCTCGCCCGGGTAGGCGGTGTCCGGGTAGTGGCCCGGCCCGATCTCCAGCGTCTTCTCGGTGATGCCCTCCAGCACCGTGAAGGCGTAGTCCGCGCCGAAGGCGGGGATGAACATCTTCGCGAAGCCCGCGCCCTCGTCCAGGGCGTCGAACCGCTCGACCCGCTCGGGGTCGACCGGGTCGCCCCAGCGCTGGTCGAGCGCCGTCGTGGCCTCCCGCTGCTTGGCCGCGGAGAAGATGTCGGTGACGTACACCTCGTAGACCACGAACAGGAGGATGACCAGGCCGAGTGTGATGAACACCTCACCGACCCCGCGCACGGCCGAACGCGCGCGGCTCTGCGGCGGGGTGGGCGCGACCGTGCTCATCCCGATGTCCTCCGCGGATTGTTGGCGACTGGTGATCCGGCCACCTGCTCCGTTACGTTAACGTGTTGCATCGGCGCGAGTTGCGCCCATGCCGCGCGCACCCGAAGTTCCCAGCCAGGCGAGGACAGCATGCCGAAGTCGAAGGTCCGCAAGAAGGCCGCCTACACCCCACCGGCCGACCGCCGGACAGCGGTGAAGGTCAAGCCCGCTGGACCGTCCCACCCGCTCTACATCACGATCATGCTGGGCATCATGGTGCTCGGCCTGGCGTGGCTGGTCGTGAACTACATCGCCGGGGAAACCATCCCGTTCATGGCCGACCTGGGCAACTGGAACTTCGCCATCGGGTTCGCGCTGATGATCGCGGGCCTGCTGATGACGATGCGCTGGCGGTAGGCCGCTATCCACAATCCGTCGCCCCCTTCACCCATTCGGGGTCTCCAGGACTGCACCAATGCGCCCACAGGGACTAAACCACACGGATGTAACTCATCCCCAATGTGGATAACTGCTGTGGACAGCCGTGGCTGAACCGGGGCGGTCGTGGGCTCCCGACCCCGCTGCGGTGGGGGTCGGCTGGGCGCTGTGCGCGGCCGCCGTCGCCGCCGCGCTCTTGGTCGACGACACCCGGGGCAGCGTGCTGCTGGTGGTCGCCGCGGCGCTGCTCGGGCTGCTGGCCCTCTTCGGCACGGTGGCGCGCCCCCGGCTGGCCGCCGACCACGACGGGGTGACCGTGCGCGGGCTGGTCGGGCGCAAGCGCTGGCGGTGGGCCGAGGTCAACGTCCGGCTGGTGCGCACCCGCAGGCTCGGGCGCGTGTCAACCGCCGTCGAGCTCGACGCCGACAACGCCGAGCCGCCCGGCCTGGTCCTGCTCGGCCGCCTCGACCTCGGCGCCGACCCGGAGGACGTCGCCGAGGCGCTCGTGCGGCTGCGCACCTAGCGGGTGATGAAGCAGACCATGCCGGTCGGGTCGGTGCAGAACACCAGCTCGGCCAGCTGGGCCTGGCGCAGCAGGAACAGCCCCAGGAGCACCGCGAAGACCAGGACGCACGCCCCGACGTGCAGCGCGAGCCGGTTGGCAGGCGGGGCGTAGACGAAGGCGACCGCCAGCGCGGCGCCCACCACGAGCCCGCCGACGTGCCCGAGCAGGGACACGTTCGGGATCGCCCACCAGGTGATCAGCGTCAGCACGAAGACGTAGCCGATCAGCTGCGTCGCCTGCCGCCGCTTGAGCCGCACCATCACCACGATCAGCGCGCCGAGCACGCCGTAGACCGCCCCGGACGCGCCCGCGAGCTGCCCGCCGATGTCGCCGAAGACGTACTCGGCCATGCTGCCGCCGAGCAGCGACAGCAGGTACAGGGCCAGGAACCGGCCCTTGCCCAGCACCGTCTCCAGGTCCCGCAGGAACCACAGCGACATCATGTTGACCAGCACGTGGATCGGCCCGAAGTGCAGGAAGCCCGCGGTGAGCAGCCGCCACGGCTGGCCGTCGGTGATCGAGGGGTCGAAGCCGACGAGCGCGCGGAAGAACGGCGAGTCGCCGTTGTCGACCACGCTCCTGGCCAGCACGGCCGTCAGCAGGAAGATGCCGACGTTGACCGCGATGATGGCCGGGACCAGCACCGGCTTGCCGTCCACCCGGGCGCCTGCCACCGTGGCCGCCTGCCGGGTGGTGCGGCGGCCCGCGTCCACGCAGTCCACGCACTGGTAGCCGACCGACGCCTCCACGAGGCACTCCGGGCAGGCGGGCCTGCCGCAGCGCGTGCAGGACAGGCCGGTCGGCCGGTCGCGGTGGCGGGCGCAGACGGGCAGGCCCGCCTGCGCCCCGTGCGGGGTCCCCACGAGGCTAGGCGCGCTCGATGGTGATGCTGTTGATCACGACGTCCTCGACGGGCTTGTCGCCGGGGCCGGTCGTGACCGCCCCGATCGCGTCGATGACCTCGCGCGAGGCCTGGTCGGCCGCCTCGCCGAAGATCGTGTGCTTGAAGTTCAGCCACGTCGTGGGGGCCACGGTGAGGAAGAACTGCGAGCCGTTGGTGTTGGCGCCCGCGTTGGCCATCGCCAGCAGGTAGGGCCGGTTGAACTGCAGCTCGGGGTGGAACTCGTCGGCGAACTTGTAGCCGGGGCCGCCCCGGCCGGTCCCGGTCGGGTCGCCGCCCTGGACCATGAAGCCGGAGATCACCCGGTGGAAGATGGACCCGTCGTAGAACGGGCCGGACGTGCCGCCCTTGGCGTTGCGGTCCTTGTACTCCTTGGTGCCCTCGGCCAGGCCGACGAAGTTGGCCACGGTCTTGGGGGCGTGGTCGGGGAAGAGGTTGACCTTGATGTCGCCCAGCGAGGTGTGCAGGGTCGCGGTCACCTTGGTCCCGACGAGCGATTCGTTGCTGTCTGCCACCGCCCCATCGTGCCATCTTCAGCGGGATCGGTCGGTTAGGGGCAGGATTGGACACGTCACTTATCCGTTACCGACCCTTCTTGACAATGAGGTGAAGCGATGACCCGGGCCGGAGAGACGGTGGGCAAGGCCGTCGGCACCGGCTGGCGCGCGGTGCGCCAGGGTGCCGCCCAGGCCCGCGCCGCGGGCGCCGAGGCGGCGCAGGCCGCAGAGCACCGGCTGGCCGCCAGGGGCCTGGCCCCGCAGCAGGTGGCCGAGGCGATCGCCGAGAGCGCCCAGGTCGCCCGCGAGGAGCTGCAGGAGTCCGGGCGGCGGGCCCGCAAGCGCCTGGCCAAGACGGCGGCGCGCACCCGCAAGGACCTGGCCAAGGCGGCCAAGCAGGCCCGCAAGGACGCCGGGAAGAGCCGGGCGGTGCGCAGCGCGGCCACCGCGGTCAAGCCGCTGCGGGCCCAGGCCAAGCAGCTGCGGAAGGACCTCAAGCCGCAGGTGGAGGCCTACCGCAAGGAGCTGCGCGAGCAGGTCGCCGCGGCGCGGGCGGCGGCCAAGCAGGCGGCCAAGGACAACCGCGGGCCGCGGCGCTGGCCGTGGCTGGTGGCCGCCGCCGTGCTGGCAGCGGGCGCGGTCGCGGTGCTGCGCGGGCGCACGGCGGAGGAGGAGCCGACCAGCCCGGTCGTGCCCACCCCGATGCCCGAGCAGAGCTCAGCCGAGCGCAACGGGCAGGCCAAGCCCGAGGTGCGCATCACGGCGGAGAAACAGAACTGACATGGCCGCGATCGGGCCGCGCCTCCCACCGGGGGCGCGGCCCGATCGCTTATGCGTCGAGATTCTCAATCACCGCTTCGGCAATGCGCCGAGCTTTGATGGTCTGCTGCTGGTTGGTGCTGACGACCACCGCCGTGCCGCCCTTGGCGACGGCGTAGACCGCCCCCTCGTCACCCGCCAGCGAGCCGCCTTCCCAGCCGCTGGGCGCGTTCGCCGGGTTGGACGTGGCCACCGGGGCCGCCTCGTCGACGACGGCCGTGGCCACCGCGGCGTCCCCGGTGTAGATCCGCACGCTGAGCTGCAGGCTCCCGTCCGGGCGGTAGAAGAAGCAGCTGGGCGGGTCGCCGTCGGAGGTCTTCACCTCCCCCACCCGCTGGCCGTTGGCGTCGGCCACGGCCTCGGTCTCCAGGTACGGGCACGGCCCGGCAGCGGAGGGCTCCGGCGCGGCCGGGGCCGCGACGTCGGAGGTCGGCTGCTCGGTCGTGGTCGGCGGCGTGGTCGTGGGCGCGGGGTCCGGCTCGGGGCTCGCCGTGCAGGCGGCGGCGAGGACCAGCGGGAGCACCAGGAGGACTCGGTTCATGGCGAGCAGCAGTCAACCAGACCCGAGGGAGTGTGATCCACGCCACTCATTGAACCGGATGATCACGGTAGGCATTACTCCAAGTGTGGCCAACGCCACCAGATAGTGAGCACCCTGCAGATTGACCGGAGAGGGCAATCGAACAATGGAACTGATCGAGCGAACGAAACCGCATGTGTTGGAACTGTTCCGCGTCGTCGTCGCGCTGCTGTTCACCTTCCACGGCACCGCGACCCTGTTCAGCTTCATGGGCAGCCCGCGCTCGGGCGCTGCCCCGGAGATCGGGCAGTGGCCCACCTGGTGGGCGGCGGTGATCCAGCTCGTGGCAGGCGCGCTCGTGCTCGCCGGGCTGACCACCCGGATCGCGGCGCTGCTGTGCTCGGGGTCGATGGCCTACGCCTACTTCGTAGTCCACCAGCCGCAGGACCTGTCCCCCCTGACCAACGGCGGCGAGCTTCCCGCGCTGTTCTGCTGGTCGTTCCTCCTCATCGCGGTCATCGGCCCCGGCCGCTGGTCGCTGGACGCCGCCCTCGCCAAGATCCGCACGTCCCATGCGGAGAAGGCGAAGGCCGACGGCTTCCTCATCCCCGCGTGATCCCCGCGTGATCCTCACGTGAACCGGGGCGGCCTGCGCGGGGACCGGCGCAGGCCGCCGGTGGTTCCACGTGGAACTAGCCCAGCGCCCGGTCGAGGAAGTCGGCCACGACCCGGCGGTTCCAGTCGACCAGGCCGTGCGGGTCGCCGCGCAACAGCGACTCGGCGTCGGTGAACGAGGCGTGCGTGGCGCGGGGCGCGGTGAGCGCGCTGTGCGAGCCGCCGGAGTGGGCCATCAGCGCCCGCCAGGACGGCGTGGGCGGCCCGGAGCCGACGAGCAGGAACGGCCGGTCCAGCCCCTCCCTGGCGACCTCGACTAGATCGGTGCCGTCGTCATCGGCGGCGTAGGAGAGCTGCCCGTCGAAGTTGACGGCGGCCGCGACGCGCCGGTCCTCGTGCATGGCCTGCAACCCGGCGGCCCCGCCCGCCGAGTGCCCGACCACCGCCACCCGCCGCAGGTCCATCCCGTACCGCGGCGCGATGTGCGCCAGCTGGGTGAGCACGAACCGCAGATCCGCCACCCGGGTGTCGAGCACCGCCTTGATCAGCTCCCGCGACGGCTGGGCGTCGAACAGCACGCTGCGCTCCACCCGCCCGTCGGGGAACTCCACGCCGGATGAGTCGTAGGTGTGGTCGACGGTGACCACGACGCACCCGCGGCTCACCAGGTCGTCCACCAGCCCGGTGTGCCAGGCCCGCGCGTCCCCCAGCCCCGGCGAGTACAGCACGACCGGCCAGCGCCCCTTCCTGGCCGGGACGTCCCGGTAGGCGTCGGTCTTGGTCGCGGCCCAGTCGAACGCCCCCGGCTCGACCCCGTAGTGGTACCGCCCGGCCAGCTCGGCGAACGCCTGCGCGGCCCCGGCCCCGAACTGCGCGACGGCCTCCCCCGCCGCCCAGCGCGCCGGGTACCGGACGTCGACCACCAGCTCCCGGTACGCCTTGCCGCCGAGCGGATCCGCCCGCCCCCGGTCGACGACCCGCAGCGAGCTGACCCCGACGGGCAGCTCCCCCGACGGCGCGGGCAGCCCGGCCGCCACCCCGAGGGCGGCCGCGGTCGACACGATCGCGTTCTGCATACACCCCAACGTAAGCACGCCTGGACGGTGCGGAATCGGGGTTTACCCGGAAGTCCACCCGGGGACCCGCGGCGCCCCCCGGACGGCCGAACCCCGAGCAGCAGAAAGGCCCAGCGAGCGGGCACTCCCGCCGACTGGGCCTCAAGCGCAGGTGGAGACGAGGGGAATCGAACCCCTAACCCCTGCCTTGCAAAGGCAGTGCTCTGCCAATTGAGCTACGTCCCCGGGGACCGGGCACGACCACGGCCGTGCCCGACAAGACTCACTTGGCGGGCGCGGTCGCCTCACGCCAGAGGTTCGCCTCCGCCTTGGCCGCGCTCTTGCGCCGCACGACGAACAGGACCCCACCGACGATGGCGGCCAGCGCGAGAACCTTCTTCACGACCCCTGCCTCCTCAATCACTCTGGACCGCCCCGGAAAGGGCGCTCGCCCCAGTCTAGCCACAGGCCCGGTCACCCGGTCGGGCTATGCCGGGAATGATGAAGGGCGACCCGTGTGCTCGGATCGCCCTCATCCCGGGTGGGCCTAGGAGGACTTGAACCTCCGACCCCTTCGTTATCAGCGAAGTGCTCTAACCGCCTGAGCTATAGGCCCGTGGGAACGAACGAAGGCTACAGCAGCCCCGCGCCCGGCCCCAAACCGGGTGGTCATTCGCGCTCGGCGAGGGTGACCTCCAGCCCGCCCGCCAGGTCGGCGGAGACGTTGTAGACGAACGCGCCGACCGTCGCCAGGGCGCTGAACAGCACGATGTTGATCGCGCCGATGATCGCCGCGATGCCGAACACCCGGCCCGCGCTGATCAGCGGGTCGCCGGTGCCCGCGGTGTTGGCGTTGAGCAGTTCGTCGGAGATGCCGTTGACCTTGTCCCACACGCCCATGCCGTCGAGCACCGCGTAGAGCGCGCCGACGGCCACCAGCCAGACGAAGAACAGGGCCACGCCCAGCACCAGCGACAGCTTCAGCACCGACCACGGGTCGAACCGCTTGATCTGCAGGTTCGCCCGCCGGGGGCCGCGGCCGGGCCTGCGCAGCGCCGAGGGCGGCGCGCTGGTCGTGCCGAGCCCGCCCAGGGCGCTGGTGAAGCCCGCCGCGGGGCGCACGCCGCTGTCGTGCACCTCGTTCGGGGCGGGGGCGCCGCCGAAGAGCCGGGGGGCCGCCGTGCCGCTGACCACCGGGCGCTGCACCGTCACGGTGGCCGCGTCCTGGTTGTCCCCCGCCGTGGGCCAGTGCGGGCTGTCCCCGTTGGCGGGCAGGGCGGTGGTGGCCTCCGCCGCCCCGGCGGCCTGCTCGTCGGCGGTGACGCGCTGCCAGGGCGGCGGGGTGGCCACCTCCGCCTCAGCGCGCTCGGCCTTCTCCGTCTGCCCCTTGGCGATGACCGAGGTGCGCTCTGCGGAGCCCTCCGGCTCGCTGCCTTCCGGCTTGTCGGGTGCTGTCACCTGCGAAATCCCCTACGTCTCGCTGCCTGCTTCGGTCTGCTCCTCGACGCCGTCGGCCGGGCCGTCCTCCGGCTCCTCGGCGCTGCGGGCTACGGCAACCAGCGTGGTCCCCTCGCCCAGGTTCATCAACCGCACACCCTTCGTCTGACGGCCTGCCTTGCGCACCTCGCGGGCGCTGGTCCGGATGACCCCGCCCGACGACGTGATCGCGTACAGCTCGTCGCTCTCGTCGACGATCAGCCCGCCCACCAGCCTGCCACGGCGCTCGTCGTGCTGGATGGTCAGCACGCCCTTGCCACCGCGGCCCTGGGCCGTGTAGTCCCCGATCGGCGTGCGCTTGGCGTACCCGCCCCGCGTCGCGACCAAAACAAACGTCCCCTCGCGGACGACCCCGACGGTGAGCAGCTCGTCGCCCGCGTTGAACCGCATGCCGGTGACGCCGGAGGTCGCCCGGCCCATCGGGCGCAGCGCGTCGTCGTCGGCGTGGAAGCGGATCGACTGCCCGCCAGCGGAGATGAGCAGCAGGTCGTCGTCGGCCGAGCACAGCACCGCGCCGACCAGCTCGTCGTCCTCACGCAGGTTGATACCGATCAGACCACCCGACCGGTTGCTGTCGAAGTCGGCCAGGCGCGACTTCTTCACCAGCCCGTTCTTCGTGGCCAGCACCAGGTACGGCGCCACCTGGTAGTCCTTGATCTGGATGACCTGGGCGATGTGCTCGTCGGGCTGGAAGGCCAGCAGGTTCGCCACGTGCTGCCCGCGCGCGGCCCGGTTGGCCTCGGGCAGCTCGTAGGCCTTGGCGCGGTAGACCCGGCCCTGGTTGGTGAAGAACAGGATCCAGTCGTGCGTGGAGCACACGAAGAAGTGCGCCACGATGTCGTCCTGCTTGAGCCCGGCGCCCTGCACGCCCTTGCCGCCGCGCTTCTGCGCCCGGTACAGGTCGGTCTTGGTGCGCTTGGCGTAGCCGGTCCGGGTGATGGTGACGACCACGTCCTCGACGGCGATCAAGTCCTCGACCGAGACGTCGCCGTCGAAGGGCACGATCCGGGTGCGCCGGTCGTCGCCGTGCTTCTCGACGATCTCCAGCAGCTCCTCGCGCACGATCTGGCGCTGGCGCTCGTCGCTGGCCAGCACTGCGTTCAGCTCGCCGATGTAGCGCTCGATCTCGTCGAGCTCGTCGATGATCCGCTGGCGCTCCAGCGCGGCCAGGCGGCGCAGCTGCAGCTCCAGGATCGCCGTCGCCTGGATCTCGTCGACCTCCAGCAGCGACATCAGCCCGACCCGCGCCTCGTCGGCCGAGGGCGAGCGGCGGATCAGCGCGATGACCTCGTCGAGCTGGTCGAGCGCCTTGGCGTAGCCGCGCAGGATGTGGGCGCGCTCCTCGGCCTTGCGCAGCCGGTACCGCGTGCGCCGGACGATGACCTCGACCTGGTGCTTGACGTAGTGGCGCACGATCTGGTCCAGCCGCAGCGTGCGCGGCACGCCGTCGACCAGGGCCAGCATGTTGACGCCGAAGGAGTGCTGCAGCTGGGTGTGCTTGTAGAGGTTGTTCAGCACCACCTTGGCCACGGCGTCGCGCTTGAGCCCGATCACGATGCGCATGCCGCTGCGCCGGTTGGACTCGTCGGCGATCTCGGAGATCCCGGTCAGCTTGCCGTCGCGGACGAGCTGGGCCATGTTCTCGATCAGGTTGTCCGGGTTCACCTGGTAGGGCAGCTCGGTGACCACGAGGATGGTCCGCCCCTTGGCGTCCTCCTCGACCTCCACCACCGCCCGCATCCGCACCGACCCGCGCCCGGTCCGGTACGCCTCCTCGATCCCCGCGGTGCCCAGGATCAGCCCGTGCGTCGGGAAGTCCGGCCCCTTCACCCGCTGCATCAGCGCCGCGAGCGTCTCCTCGTCGGAGGCGTCGGGGTTGTCCAGCGCCCAGACCACCCCGTCGGCGACCTCGCGCAGGTTGTGCGGCGGGATGTTGGTCGCCATCCCGACCGCGATGCCGCTGCCGCCGTTGACCAGCAGGTTCGGGATGCGCGAAGGCAGGACCTTCGGCTCGCTGGTCTTCCCGTCGTAGTTCGGCGCGAAGTCGACGGTGTCCTCGCCGATGTCGCGCAGCATGTCCATCGCCAGCGGCATCAGCCGGGCTTCGGTGTTGTGGCTGACGAACCCGTCGCTGATGAACGAGTGGTCGTCGGACTCCACGCGGATGCTGTAGACCGGCTGGACGCCCGCGTCCGCGACCGAAGCGACCTCGGCGTAGTAGAACCGGCCGTCGACCAGCGGTTCGACCACGTCGAGCACACCCGGCTCGGTGATGTTCGCGACGATCTCGTCGCGATCGCGCTCCCACCGCTCGATCCGGTCGACGTTGTGCCTGCGCAGCCAGTCGCGCTCGGTGTAGCGGCTCGCGCCATTGGCCCGGATGAAGTCGCCCACGTAGGGCACGTGGTCGCTGGACATCGCCCGGCTCGCGGCAGGCAGCGCGTCCAAGATCGCGACGAGCTTGTCCTGCTTGGCCTGCAGGAAGCCCACGTTCCGCGCGAACAGGCGGGCGTCGCGGCGGTTGGTGATGACGACCTTGACCTCGCCGGTGGCGTGGCGGACCTGCTTGCTGACGACGCCGAACTCCAGCAGCATCTGCTGCACCTCGGCGGCGAGCTTCCCGCTCCGGGTCGAGTACGAGATCTGGACGGTGTTGCGCGGCAGCGCCGAGCACGAGCCGTCCCCGGTGAACAGCGAGCTGAGGAACGCCCGCTTGACCGCCGCGCTGCCGGACCGGACGAACTCGGGGACAACCTTCGCCGCGCTCCGCACTCCTGCCATTCCGGCCAGCACCGAGCGCTTCAGCGCCGTCAGGTTCTGCACGTCCAACACGTGCAGGAGCGAGCCAGAGGCGATCACCCGGGACGAGACGTACCGAGTGCCGCCGACCACGAGGTCGTAGGCCCGGACGACCAAGTCGAAGTACTGCTTGTCGATGTTGTTGAACCCGGCGCGGTCCGCGGAGACGAAGCCCTCGCTGACGAAGGCGCCTGCCAGGACGGCCGCCGCGAGGTCGTGCTCGCTCGCCGACTCCCCCACTTCGGCGGGGGTGCGCTGCAGGACGACGCGGTCGCCGGGACGGATCTCCTCCAGCAGCTTCCAGAGCAGCGTGGGCACACCGAGCACATTCACCAGGCACAGCACCGGGTGGTTGTGCGTCCCGGTGAGCGCGAAGCCCTCACG
This sequence comes from Actinokineospora sp. NPDC004072, assembly GCF_053604195.1. Taxonomy (NCBI): domain Bacteria; kingdom Bacillati; phylum Actinomycetota; class Actinomycetes; order Pseudonocardiales; family Pseudonocardiaceae; genus Actinokineospora; species Actinokineospora sp. NPDC004072. The sequence continues at coordinate 450,706 of NZ_JBSGHB010000003.1, forward strand.
GGTGGTCAGTTCCAGCGTCGGGTGCTCGCCGGAGTGGAACAGCATGTCGGCGCGGACCGGATCGCCGTTGCGGTCCAAGACCTTGAGGTCGATCGGATTGTCCGAGTTGGGGAGCGCGCCGGGCACGATGTCGCCGATGCGCACGGACGTCCCGTCGGCCAGGCGGACGCGGCTGTCGGCGACAACGCAGTACCGCATCGCGGCGGCGGGGTCGTTGCCCGGGGAGCCGAAGTTGCCCTGGCCGTCGACCAGGGGGTAGCGCATCGACCACGGCTGGGCCAGGCGGACGAGGGTGTCGTAGATGGAGGAGTCGCCGTGGGGGTGGTAGTTGCCCATGACGTCGCCGACGACGCGGGAGCACTTGACGTAGCCGCGGTCGGGGCGCAGGCCCGTGTCGTACATCGAGTACAGGACGCGGCGGTGGACGGGCTTGAGGCCGTCGCGGACGTCGGGCAGGGCTCGGGACACGATCACGCTCATCGCGTAGTCGATGTAGGAGCTCTGCATCTGCTGCTGGATGTCGACCGGCTCGATGCGATCGCCTGGCGGCGGCAAGGTCTCGGTCACGGCAGGTGAATCCCTTCGAGCGGTGGTACGGCGCTGCGGACGGACGTCGGATCGGGTGGGGCCGGATCAGACATCGAGGAAGCGGACGTCCTTGGCGTTGCGGGTGATGAAGGAGCGCCGGGCGTCGACGTCCTCGCCCATGAGCACGCTGAACAGCTCGTCGGCCTGGGCGGCGTCGTCGAGGTTGACCCGCAGGAACAGCCGGTTGGCCGGGTCCATCGTGGTCTCCCACAGCTCCTCGGCGTTCATCTCGCCGAGGCCCTTGTAGCGCTGGATGCCGTCCTCTTTGTTGATCTTCTTGCCCGCGGCGACCCCGGCCTCGAGCAGCCCGTCGCGCTCGGCGTCGGAGTAGGCGTACTCGGGCTCGGCGCGCTGCCACTTGATCTTGTAGAGCGGCGGCTGGGACAGGTACACGTGGCCGTGCTCGATGAGCGGGCGCATGAACCGGAACAGCAGGGTCAGCAGCAGCGTGGTGATGTGCTTGCCGTCGACGTCGGCGTCGGCCATCAGCACGATCTTGTGGTAGCGCAGCTTGGCGAGGTCGAAGTCCTCCTGGATGCCGGTGCCCAGCGCGGTGATCAGGCTCTGCACCTCGGTGTTCTTCAGCACCCGGTCGATGCGCGCCTTCTCCACGTTGATGATCTTGCCGCGGATCGGCAGGATCGCCTGGAAGGCCGAGTCGCGGCCCTCCTTGGCCGAGCCGCCAGCCGAGTCGCCCTCGACGATGTAGAGCTCGCACTCCTCGGGGTTGGTCGAGCGGCAGTCGCGCAGCTTGCCGGGCAGGCCGCCGATGTCCAGCGCGCCCTTGCGGCGGACCAGCTCGCGGGCCTTGCGCGCGGCCAGCCGGGCCTGCGCGGAGGAGACCGCCTTGGTGACGATGAGCTTGGCCTCGGTGGGGTTGCGCTCGAACCAGTCGGCCAGCCACTCGTTGCAGGTGGCCTGGACGAAGGTCTTGGCCTCGCTGTTGCCCAGCTTCTGCTTGGTCTGGCCCTCGAACTGCGGCTCGGCCAGCTTCACCGACACGATCGCGGCCAGGCCCTCGCGCACGTCGTCGCCGCCGAGGTTGGCGTCCTTCTCCTTGAGCAGCTTCTTGTCGCGCGCGTAGAGGTTGACCACCCGGGTCAGCGCGGCGCGGAAGCCCTCCTCGTGGGTGCCGCCCTCGGGGGTGTTGATCGTGTTGGCGAAGGTGTGCACCGACTCGCTGTAGCCGGTGTTCCACTGCATCGCGACCTCGACCTGGATGCCCTTGTCCTTGTCCTCGGCCTCGAAGGCGATGACGTTGGGGTGCAGGGCCTCGCGCGCGTGGTTGATGTGGCGGACGAAGTCCTCCAGGCCGCCCGGGTAGTGGAAGGTGCGCTCCTTGACCGCGGCGGGCTGCCCGGTGGCGTCCTCGGCCGCGTCCTCGTCGGAGACGCGCTCGTCCCGCAGGGTGATCGTCAGGCCCTTGTTGAGGAAGGCCATCTCCTGCAGCCGCCGGGCGACGGTCTCGGCGTTGAACGTCGTGGTCTCGAAGATGCCGGCGTCGGGCCAGAAGGTGATCAGCGTGCCGGTCTCGTCGGTCGCCTCGCCGCGCTCGACCGGGGCGACGGGCTCGGAGCCGCGGTACTCCTGGCGCCACACGTGGCCCTGGCGCTTGACCTCGGCGACCAGCCTGCTGGACAGCGCGTTGACCACCGAGATGCCGACGCCGTGCAGGCCGCCGGAGACGGCGTAGCTGTCGCTGTCGAACTTGCCGCCCGCGTGCAGGACGGTCAGCACGACCTCCAGGGCGGAGCGCTTCTCCTCGGGGTGCTCGTCGACGGGGATGCCGCGGCCGTCGTCGACGACGCGGACGCCGCCGTCGGCGAGCAGCGTCACCTCCACCATGGTGGCGTGCCCGGCCATCGCCTCGTCGACGCTGTTGTCGACGATCTCCCAGATCAGGTGGTGCAGGCCGGACTCGGCGGTGGAGCCGATGTACATGCCGGGGCGCAGGCGCACGGCCTCCAGCCCCTTGAGGACGCCGATTGAGCCGGCACCGTAGGTGCTCTCCTGCTTGTCAGCCACGTGGCGGTGTCTCCTCAGGCGATCGGTCAGCTTCGTGGGGGCGGCGGCCGTTGGTCTGAAGGGCCCGCGCGTGCCTGGCTCCATACTACTGGTGCGCCCGCTCAGAAGTGGCCCAAGGACCCGCCTGTCTTGCTCACAGACGCGCCGATCGACATCAGCGCGGGTCCGGACGCCCGTCACGCGGCTTCAAGCCGCGATTTTCAACCGTAGGTATCGCGCGGCCCGCGGCCCGGGACGTGCCGGGGGCCGTAGCGCCAGCTCGGCGCGGCGGGCCCCTGGACCTTGAGCTTGCGCACCACCCCGGCGCCCACGCCCGCGGCGATGCGCGCGAGCAGCTGGCGCTGGAGCAGCCGCAGCTGCGTGGCCCACGCGGTGCTCTCCGCCTGGACGGTCAGCTCGCCGTCCTTGAGCGACAGCGGCTTGGCGTGCTCGGCGACGTCGGGGCCGACCAGGGCCGCCCACTTGCCGAACACCCGCCCGCCCGCGAGCTGGTCCGACCAGCCGCGGTCGGCGGCCAGCCGGGATGCCAGTCTGCCCAACGGCTGCGGATCGCGCTCGTCGGCTCCGGGCCCCGACCAGCGGCGTCGCCTGCGCGAGCCTGCCGTGGTTCCACGTGGAACACCGCGCTTGGGTTTGGCGCGGGCCTGCTTGCGGGCGGCTTCGAGCGCGGCGCGGGCCAGGTCCGGACCGCGCAGCGGCTCGTCACGGTGCGTGTCGGCGGCGTGCCGGGGTGTGGATGGCTCGCCCGCCGCGGGCACCCGGGGTAGGCCGAACGCTCGCTCGGTCACCGTGTTATCCACACTATCCACAGGGTTGTCCCCAGATGTGGGGTTCTTCGGCCCGGAAGTGGTCACCGGTTGTGGTCCGGCGCTAGGCCGTTCGGGTTCGGCGAACAGCCCGCCGCCGAAGAGGTCATCGGACACGGCGCACCTCCCCGTCGGCCACCCGGTACCGCGCGCCGTCCAGCTCGGCGGGCACGTCCTCGGCGACCGCGGCGGTCACGATCACCTGCTCGGCGGCCAGCGCCGTCGCGGCCAGCCGCTCCCGCCTGGCCTTGTCCAGCTCGGCGAAGACGTCGTCGAGGATGAGCACCGGCTCGCTGCCCTCGGCGCGCAGCAGCTCGTAGGAGCCTAGGCGCAGGGCGAGCGCGAACGACCAGGACTCGCCGTGGCTGGCGTAGCCCTTCGCCGGGAGGTCGCCCAGCGCCAGCTCCAGCTCGTCGCGGTGCGGGCCGACCAGGCTGACCCCGCGCTCCAGCTCGCCGTCGCGGCGCTCGGCCATCGCCGCCAGCAGCGCGTCGGTTAGGACCGCGGCGTCGGCGGGCACGTCGACGCCGTAGCCGCCGGGCAGCTCGACGCCCGCGCGGTAGGCGACGCGGGCGGCCGCGGACTCCGGCGCCACCCCGGCGTACGCCTCGGCGACCCGCGGCCGCAGCGCGGCGACCAGGTCGAGGCGCGCCGCGAGCAGCTGCGCGCCGTGCGCGGCGAGGTGGCCGTCCCACACGTCGAGGGTGGACAGCGCGTCGGGGTCGGCGCGGCGCGCGCGCCGGTTGGCGGCGGCGCTCTTGAGCAGCGCGTTGCGCTGGCGCAGCACCTTGTCGTAGTCCGCGCGCACGCCCGCGTACCGCGGGGCGCGCTGGACCAGCAGGTCGTCGAGGAACCGGCGGCGCTCGCCCGGGTCGCCGCGCACCAGCGCCAGGTCCTCGGGCGCGAACAGCACCGTGCGCAGGATGCCGAGCACGTCCCGGGGCCGCCCGACCGCGCCGCGGTTGACCCGCGCCCGGTTGGCCTTGCCCGGGGTGATCTCCAGTTCCACGGTCAGCTCGCGGTCGTCGTTGACCACGGCCAGCCGCACGATGGCGCGCTGGGCGCCGTGCCGGACCAGCGGCGCGTCGGCGGCGACCCGGTGCGATGCCAGGGTCGCCACGTAGCCGACCGCCTCGACCAGGTTGGTCTTGCCCTGGCCGTTGCGGCCGACGAGCACGGCCGGGCCCGGCTCCAGTTCCAGGTCGGCGTGCTCCCACGAGCGGAAGTCGGCGACCTGTAAGTGCCGGACGTGCATCTACTGGGTGTCGCCTGCTCCGGAGGTGGGGCCCGCCTTGTGCACCGCGTGCCCGCCGAACTGGTTGCGCAGCGCCGCGACGGCCTTCATCGCGGGCGAGTCGGGCTGGCGGGAGGCGAAGCGGGCGAACAGCGCCGCGGAGATCACCGGCGCGGGGACGGAGTGGCGCACCGCCTCCTCGACGGTCCACCGGCCCTCGCCGGAGTCCTCGACGTACCCGCTGATCTCGCTGAGCCGCGGGTCCTCGTCCAGCGCCTTGACCAGCAGGTCGAGCAGCCAGGACCGCACGACCGTGCCGCGGGTCCACGCCTTGAGCACCCCGCGCACGTCGGTGACCTCGTCGGCGGCGTCGAGCAGCTCGTAGCCCTCGGCGTAGGCCTGCATGAGGCCGTACTCGATGCCGTTGTGCACCATCTTCGCGTAGTGGCCCGCCCCGGTGGCCCCGGCGTGCACGAAGCCCTCCTCGCGCGGGCCCTCCGGGCGCAGCGCGTCGAAGATCGGCATGGCCCGCTCGACGAACTTCGCGTCGCCGCCGACCATCAGGCCGTAGCCGTTCTCCCGGCCCCACACCCCGCCGGACACCCCGACGTCGAGGTAGCCGATGCCGTCGGCGGCGAGCAGGTCGGCGTTGCCGCGGTCGTCGGTGTAGCGGGAGTTGCCGCCGTCGATGACCAGGTCGTCCGCGCTGAGCAGGTCGCCGAGCTCGGCGACCACGGTGCGGGTCGGCTGGCCCGCCGGGACCATGACCCAGACCGTGCGCGGCGCGTCGAGCTTGGCGACCATGTCCGCCAGCGAGGCGGAGTCGCTGACCTCCGGGTTGCGGTCGTAGCCGATGACCTCGTGCCCGGCGGCGCGCAGCCGCTCGCGCATGTTGAAGCCCATCTTGCCGAGGCCGACGAGTCCGAGCTGCACGGTGCTCCTCTCGGTTGGGATGCCGGTCAGCCCGGGAGGCGGACCGGCATGAGCAGGTAGAGGTACCCGGGGGCGACCTCCCCATCCTCGCCGACGGGCTTGATCAGCGCAGGCCGGTTGGGCGTGGTGAACGACAGCTCGGCGCGCTCGGCGTGCAGGGCGGCCAGGCCGTCCTGCAGGTAGGCGGGGTTGAAGGCGATGGTCACCGGGTCGCCGGTGAACTCCACCGGCAGCTCCTCCTCCGCGCTGCCCTCGTCGTCGCCGCCCGCGGACAGGCGCAGGCCGCCGTCGGCGAACTCCAGCCGGACCTGGGTGCCGCGCTCGGCGACCAGCGACACGCGCTTGATGGCCTCGACCAGCGGGGCCACGGCGATGATCGCGCTGGAGCTCTGCTCGTTGGGCAGCAGCTGGCGGTAGCGGGGGAACTCGGCGTCGAGCAGCCGGGTGGTGGCGCGGCGGCCGGAGCCGGACAGGCCGAGCAGGCCGTCGCCGGAGGACAGCGCCAGCTCGACGGTGCGCCCGGAGGAGCCCAGCGCCTTGGCCGCGTCGGCGAGGGTGCGGGCCGGGACGAGCACGGCGGCGTCCTCGACGTCGCCGCTGGGCTTCCACTCGAACTCGCGCATGGCCAGCCGGAAGCGGTCGGTGGCGACCAGGGTCAGCTTGTCGCCTGCGATCTCGACCCGGACGCCGGTCAGCATCGGCAGCGTGTCGTCCTTGCCCGCGGCCACGGCGACCTGGCTGACGGCCTGGCCGAAGACCTCACCGGCGACCTCGCCGGCGTGCTGGGGCATGGCAGGCAGCGACGGGTAGTCCTCCACGGGCATGGTGGGCAGGCTGAACTTGGCGCTCCCGCAGGTGATGGCGACCCGGGCGCCGTCGACGGAGATCTCCACCGGCTGGGCGGGCAGCGCCTTGGTGATGTCGGCCAGCAGCCGCCCGGAGACGAGCGTGCGGCCCTCGTCGGCGATGGTGGCGGGGACGTTGACCGTCGCGGAGACCTCGTAGTCGAATCCGGAGACGGTCAGGCCCGTCGCGCCGTCGGCCCCGTCGGGGGCGGTGGCGTCCAGCAGCACACCGCCGAGGACGGGGACCGGAGGCCGAGAAGGAAGGCTGCGCGCCACCCAGGCGACAGCGTCGGCGAGGCTGTCGCGCTCGACGCGGATCTTCATGGGAGTCCTTTCCACCGCCCGTGCGGGTCGACCACGCCGGGGGCGTGACCCGGGCGGGCTGTCCACGCTGTAGGGCCCAACCGTAGAGCGTTCGCGGCCTGGTCGTCATGTCGGGGCGGACGAGCCCGGGAGGGGCCGGGACCGGGCTGTCCCCAGATTCGGCGCTCCCCTGTTTCTTCTTTTGTTCTTGTGGAGGAAGAGCAAAGACAGCAGCAGTAGTAAGGGCTGTGGGTTGTGTGGACAACGCCCGTCCGCGCAGCTCACCCGGTGCCGATCGATGTGGACGACCGGGGCATGGCCGCGGTGGACAACTCGGGCCTCCCGTGGACAGCTCGACCCTGTGGACGAGCGGTCCACACCGACCCCCCGGTTGTCCACAGCCCGGTCCCCAGTTGTGCACCGAGTAGCCCCCAGGCTGTCCCGAGCCCACCCACAGGGCTGTGGATGGCGAACTCCCCCGGATCGGTGACGCAGATCTCGGGCCGCGGCCTCCACGGGGGCAATAAACCGCCAGGCCATCCACCGAAGCTATGGGCAACTGTGATTGTTCCTGCCTCGCCCCGTGACCGCATAGTGACGGAGCGCCTCACGCAACCCTGCGCGCGAGGCGGACCCTGCATATGGAAGGAGAAGCCGGATGCGGCTTCGGAAACTCGCGGCGGCCTTCGCCGCGGCGGCGACCTGTGCCGGCGGGTTGGTCGCGTTCACGGGCGCGGCCCAGGCCACCCCGCCCAGCTCCACAGCTGGCGACGTGCAGCCGTACATCATCGGCGGCACCCCCGCGACCGAGAACTACCCCTTCTACACCAAGCTGCTGTCCAACGGCCGGTTCGGCTGCGGCGGCTCGCTGATCGCGCCGCTGTGGGTCGTCACGGCGAACCACTGCATCGGCAGCGTCACCTCGGTGCGCATCGGCGGGACCACCCTGGGCGCGGGCGAGACCCGCAACGTCGCCCAGCAGATCAGCGGCCCCAGCGGCTACGACATCGCCCTGCTGCGCCTGAGCAGCGCCTCGACCCAGACCCCGATCAAGATCACCGCCGCCGCCCTGAACACCGGCACCGCGGTGCGGATCATGGGCCACGGCCAGACCTGCCCCACCAGCGGCTGCGGCAGCCCGCCCAACACCCTGATGCAGCTCGACACGACGCTGGTCACCGGCTGCCAGGGCAACAGCGCCACCTACGAGCTCTGCGTGGGTGACACCTCCGGCCGCGGCGCCTGCTACGGCGACTCCGGCGGCCCGCTGGTCGTGCGCGGCACCAACGGCTGGGAGCTCGGCGGCGCCACCAGCCGCGCCGGCCGCAACAACCCCACCTGCGCCACCGCGCCGTCGATCTACATGAAGGTCCCGGCGTTCAAGTCCTGGATCGAGGGCCACACCGGCGACCTCGACGGCGGCGGCCCCGACCCGGAGCCCGGCAACTGCTCCGGCGAGACCTTCACCGGCTCCCTCACCTCCGGCGGCCAGGCGATCCAGCCCAACAACAGCTACTACCAGACCACCACCTCCGGCACCCACCGCGGCTGCCTGACCGGCCCCGCGGGCGCCGACTACGACCTCTACCTGCAGAAGTGGAACGGCTCCACCTGGGCCAACGTCGGCTCCGGCGCCACCCCGCAGGCCACTGAAGAGGTCACCTACACCGGCACCGCCGGCTACTACCGCTGGCGCATCCACGCCTACAGCGGCTCCGGCAGCTACACCCTGAAGACCGACAAGCCCTAACCTCCCGACCACAGCCCCCTCGCGGACGGACGGGTCCGCGAGGGGGCTGTTCCACATATCCACAACCCCCATCAACCCCTGTGGATGAATCCCCCTCACTTCTCCCCATCCGGATAGACTGGCCAAGGGCCGTCCCCCCGGGGAGCGGTGGGGGTTGCTTGTGTTTGGGGTGGTTGGGCGCTTGCGCCGAAAGGGTGGTGGGGAAGGGCGGGGGCTGTGGATGCCTCTGTGGGTGCGCAGGGGCGGTGGTCAGCCGCGGGCGCGCTGCTTGATGCGGGAGGTCAGTTCCTGGACCTGGTCGTAGACCTTGCGGCGTTCGGCCATTTCCTTGCGGATCTTCTTGTCGGCGTGCATGACGGTGGTGTGGTCGCGGCCGCCGAAGGTTTGGCCGATCTTGGGGAGGGAGAGGTCGGTCAGCTCGCGGCAGAGGTACATGGAGATCTGGCGGGCGGCGGCGAGGGCCTTGGTCTTGCCCGGGCCGCAGAGGTCCTCGATGGAGACGCCGAAGTACTCGGCGGTGACCGCCATGATCTGGGCCGCGGAGATCTCCGGGGCCTGGGAGTCGGGGATGAGGTCGCGCAGGACGATCTCGGCGAGGCCGACCTCGACCGGCTGGCGGTTGAGGCTGGCGAAGGCGGTCACCCGGATCAGGGCGCCCTCCAGCTCGCGGATGTTGGCCTCGACGCGGGCGGCGATGAACTCCAGCACCTCGCCGGGCACGGCCAGGCGGTCCTGAGCGGCCTTCTTGCGCAGGATGGCGATGCGGGTCTCCAGCTCGGGCGGCTGAATGTCGGTGATCAGGCCCCACTCGAACCGGGTGCGCAGCCGGTCCTCCAGGGTCTCCAGCCGCTTGGGCGGGCGGTCGGAGGAGACGACGATCTGCTTGTTGGCGTTGTGGAGGGTGTTGAAGGTGTGGAAGAACTCCTCCTGGGTGCCTTCCTTGCCCTCCAGGAACTGGATGTCGTCGACCAGCAGCACGTCGATGTCGCGGTAGCGGCGCTGGAAGGCCACCTTGCGGTCGTCGCGCAGCGAGTTGATGAAGTCGTTGGTGAATTCCTCGGTGGAGACGTACCGCACGCGCATGCCGGGGAACAGCCGCTGGGCGTAGTGGCCCACCGCGTGCAGCAGGTGCGTCTTGCCCAGGCCGGACTCGCCCCAGATGAACAGCGGGTTGTACGCCCGCGCAGGCGCCTCGGCCACCGCGACGGACGCGGCGTGGGCGAAGCGGTTGGACGCGCCGATGACGAACGTGTCGAAGGTGTACTTCTCGTTCAGCCGGGTCTTGGACGTCTGCGGCTGGGCGGGCGCGGTGTAGGGCTGGCCGGTGGCCGGGCGGCCGTTGAACGTCGGCCAGATCTCGTGGACGGCGGCGAGGGCGTCGCCCTCCTCGTCGACCTCCTCGCCGTCGGTGTCCTCGTCGGGGGCGTCGACGGGCAGCACGACCGGCTCGGCCTCGACCACCTCGATCGGGGCGGGCACCGGCTGCGGGACGGGCGCGGGGGCGGTGTCGACCTTGACCGCCAGCGACACGACCCGGCCGAGCCTGCGGGACAGGGCCGAGGTGATCGGCTCGCGCAGGGCGCGCTCGATCGCCTCCTTGGCGAACTCGCTGGGCGCCGACAGCAGCGCGGTCTCGTCCAGCAGGCCGATGGGGCGGGTCATCCGCATCCACGCGCGCTGCGAAGGAGACAGCGTCCCGGCGGACAGCTCGCGCACGACCTGCTCCCAGACCACACCCAGGTTCATCTGGTGCTCGGACATCGACGCCGCTCCCCTCCCCTCCGACGGCCCCCGCACACCGGTCGCCCGGCGCTCATCCACAACAGTTGTCCACAACTGTGCACGAAGGTACGGCGAACCGCGGCGACAGCCCGTGGCGGGGTCAACGGTACTCAGTGGTCCGGCACGGTTGGCCCGGCAGGGGCTCCCATCGGCGTCCGGCAAGCCAAGAGCCCGCACGCTAACAAGGACGGCCGCGCGCCACAAGACGCGATCGCCCGGCACCCGGATTTGTCCCCGCCGGGGCGGGTGCGTACTCTCATAAGGTCTCCCGCTTGCGGCGGGCGAGTTCCGCGTGCCCGCACCGTGAGCGGCTTGCGCGCGATCCGCCTGGGCCGTGCCCGCGCGAGACCCGACCTACGGCCAGAACGACTGGCAGGGCTAGTACCCGGGAGATAGAGCTGTGAGCAAGCGCACCTTCCAGCCGAACAACCGCCGCCGCGCCAAGACGCACGGCTTCCGCCTGCGGATGCGCACCCGCGCGGGCCGCGCGATCCTCGCCGCCCGTCGGCGCAAGGGCCGCGACAAGCTGTCGGCCTGAGCCCTGCCGCCGCCGTGCTCCCCGCGGCCGCCCGGCTGACCAGCAGTGCGGACTTCCGGCTGGTGACCCGCGGGGGTCGCCGGGCGGGCCGGTCCAGGCTGGTGGTGCACGCGGTGGCGGGCCCGCCGGACCCCGAAGCCGACCCCGGTTCGCCGAGGGTCGGTTTCGTCGTGAGTAAGGCCGTGGGCAACTCGGTGGTCCGCCACCGGGTGACCCGGCGGCTTCGGCACGTGGTCCGCGACCGGCTCGGAACTCTGCCGCCGGGCAGCGCGTTGGTCGTGCGGGCGTTGCCGCGTGCCGCCGAGGCGTCCAGCGCCGAGCTCGGCGCCGACCTCGACGCCGCGCTGCGCAAGCTCCGGTTGTCGAGTGGTGATGAGTCGTGACGGTGGGAACCGCGCCGAGCCTCGGCGCCCGGGTGCTGCTGGCCCCGGTGCGCGCCTACCGCAAGTGGATCTCGCCGCTGCTGCCGCCCGCCTGCCGCTTCTACCCCAGCTGCAGCGCCTACGCCGCCGAAGCCCTCACCGAGCACGGCGCGCTGCGCGGCTCGTGGCTGGCGCTGCGCCGCCTGCTGCGCTGCGGCCCGTGGCACCCCGGCGGACTGGACCCGGTGCCGCCGCGGCACCCCGAGAACCTGACCGGGACCGGCCCGGCTGACGTGAGAGCTGCCGAGGAGTAGTTCGTGCTCGATTTCATCTACTACCCGGTGTCCTTCATCCTGTGGTGCTGGCACTGGGTCTTCGGTCACATCTTCGGTGAGGCCAGTGCGATCTCGTGGGCGCTGGGCATCGTCTTCCTCGTCTTCACCCTGCGCGCGATCATGTTCAAGCCCATGGTCAAGCAGGTGCGCTCCATGCGGAAGATGCAGGAGTTCGCCCCCGAGATCAAGAAGCTGCAGAAGAAGTACGCCAACGACCGGCAGAAGCTCGCGCAGGAGATGCAGAAGCTGCAGTCCCAGCACGGGGTCAACCCGCTGGGCGGCTGCCTGCCGATGCTGCTGCAGATCCCGGTCTTCATCGGCCTGTTCCACGTGCTGCGCGAGTTCAAGCCGGGCAAGACCGAGAACTACTTCTTCGACGCCCAAGGCGTGCAGTCCTACCTGGACGCGAACCTCCTCGGCGCCCGCCTGAGCAACTGGATCACCCAGCCCGCGGTGGAGCTGGCCAACTTCCAGGTCGACCGCGGCTCGGTCATCATGGTCGCCGTCCCGCTGATGATCCTGGCCTCCGCGCTGACCCACCTGACCGCGCGGCACTCGGTGTCCCGGCAGAACCCGGACGCGGCCACCCAGCAGACCGCGATCATGAACAAGCTGACGCTCTACATCTTCCCGCTGGGCGTGCTCATCGGTGGCTTCTTCTTCCCGATCGGTCTGCTGGTCTACTGGCTGAGCAACAACAGCTGGACGCTGATGCAGCAGCACGTCGTCTACCGCAAGATCGACAAGGAAGAGGCGGAGGCGAAGGCCGCCGCGATCGAGAAGCGGTCGGCCGCCGCGCCCAAGCCCGGCCAGAAGCCGCAGCCGAAGAAGGCCGCCCCGCAGCGCAAGCCCGCCGACGCCGACGCCGCTGCCACCGAGACCGCGGCCGAGCCCACCACCGGCGGCGCGAAGCCCGCGCCGGGCAGCAAGCCGCGCCCGGGCGCGAAGCCGCAGACCGGCAAACCCGGCACCCAGGTTCCCGGTCCGAGCGCGGACCGTTCCCGCAAGAAGTCAGGTCGCAAGAACCGCTGAGGCGTCGCTCGACCTGGAGAGGAGTTACCGTGCCGGAGACGGTGCAGGAGTCGGAGACCACCGCGGCCGAGGAGTCGCCGGTCGAGAAGGCGGCGGCCACCGAGGACCTGTTGGTCAAGGAGGGCGACATCGCGGGCGACTACCTGGAGCGCCTGCTCGACATCCTGGACTACGACGGGGACATCGACCTCGACGTCGAGGCCAGCCGCGCGGTGGTGAGCATCGACGGCGGCGAGGACCTGGACAAGCTGGTCGGCCCGCGGGGCAGCGTCCTGGAGGCGCTGCAGGAGCTGACCCGGCTGGCGGTGCAGCAGGAGACCGGCACGCGCAGCAGGCTGATGCTCGACATCGCGGGCTGGCGGGCCACGCGCCGGGAGGAGCTGGCCGACCTCGGCCGGGCGACCGCGGAGAAGGCGCTGTCCACCGGCGAGCGCATCCGGCTGCAGCCGATGACGCCGTTCGAGCGCAAGGTCGTGCACGACGCGGTCGCCACCGTGAAGGGCGTGCACAGCGAGAGCGAGGGCGAGGACCCCCGGCGCCGGGTGGTCGTCTTCCCCCAGTAGTTCCGTGCGACGCACAGGGGCGCGGTCCGCTTCGGCGGGCCGCGCCCCTTTCGTGTTCCACGTGAAACACGGGGAGTCTGCTGCGGATGTGACGGACCCATCGGCGACAATCAACGGGCGCACCGTTTCACGTGGAACATCGGAAGGCACATGACGAACCTTGATCGGGACCGGGTGTCGGCGGTCTTCGGGGACCGGGCCGCGCTCGCCGAGCGGTTCGTCGAGCTGCTCGCCGAGCACGGGGTGGCGCGCGGGCTGATCGGCCCGCGCGAGGTGGACCGGCTGTGGGACCGGCACGTGCTCAACTCGGCCGTCGTCGCCGAGGTGCTGCCGGTCGGGGCGAAGGTGGTGGACGTCGGCTCAGGCGCGGGCCTGCCCGGCGTCGCGCTGGCGATCGCCCGGCCGGACCTGGCGGTGACCCTGGTGGAGCCGATGGCGCGGCGGGTGGCGTGGCTGGCGGAGGTGGTGGAGACTCTGGGCCTGTCGTCCGTCGTCGTGGTGCGCGGGCGGGCCGAGGAGCCCGCCGTGCGCGACCGGGTTTCCGGGGCCGATGTGGTCACCGCCCGTGCGGTCGCTCCCCTGGGCAAGCTCAGCGCGTGGTGCCTGCCGCTGCTGCGGCCGGGTGGTCGGATGGTCGCGCTCAAGGGGGCCAGCGCGGCCGAGGAGATCGAGCGGGACCGCGCGGAGATCCGGCGCGCGGGCGGGGGCGACCCGCGCATCGAGAGGTGCGGTGCCGCCGTGGTGGATCCGCCGACCACCGTGGTGGTGGTCGAGCGGCTGCCCCGGCGGACCGGGAAGGACCAGCGTGCACGTCGAGGTTGAGAACGGAGCGAGGATGTTCCACGTGAAACACCGGCGGTCGGAGGGGACGCGATGAGCCAGCCGACCGCGTCGTCCATCGCGGGCTGGACGCCGATCGAGGAGGAGGCCGCCCGGGCCACCCGGATCAAGCACCCCGATCGGATGTTCCCCCGCCCGCTGACCCGCCGCGTGTTGACCGTCGCCAACCAGAAGGGCGGCGTCGGCAAGACGACGAGCACGGTGAACCTCGCCGCCGCGCTGGCCATGCACGGGCTGCGGGTGCTGGTGATCGACCTCGACCCGCAGGGCAACGCGAGCACCGCGCTGGGCGTCGACCACCGCTCCGGCACGCCGTCGGTGTACGAGGTGCTGCTGGGCGAGCTGTCGCTGGCCGAGGCCGCCCAGGTGAGCGACCAGTCCGAGCGGCTGTTCTGCGTGCCCGCCACCATCGACCTCGCGGGCTCGGAGATCGAGCTGGTGTCGATGCAGGGCCGGGAGTCCCGGCTCAAGGAGGCGCTGTCCGACGAGGCGCTGGACCAGATCGCCCCGGACTACGTCTTCATCGACTGCCCGCCGTCGCTGGGCCTGCTGACCGTCAACGCGATGGTCGCCGCCCAGGAGGTGCTCATCCCGATCCAGTGCGAGTACTACGCGCTGGAGGGGCTGAGCCAGCTCCTGCGCAACATCGAGCTCGTGCAGCGCCACCTCAACCGCGCGCTGACCGTCTCGACCATCCTGCTGACGATGTACGACGGCCGCACCAAGCTGGCCGACCAGGTGACCACCGAGGTCCGCAACCACTTCGGCGAGGTCGTCCTGCGCACCGTCATCCCCCGCAGCGTGAAGGTCTCCGAGGCGCCGGGCTACGGCCAGACCGTGCTCGCCTACGACCCGGGATCGCGCGGCGCGATGAGCTACCTCGACGCGGCGCGCGAGATGGCCGAGCGCGGAGCAGGCCAGTGAGCGCGGCAGGCGGCGGGCGCAAGGGCGGCCTAGGCCGGGGGCTGGCCGCCCTCATCCCGCAGGGCCCGCCCGCCGGGCCGGTGGCCAACGGGCTGAAGCTGCCCACTCCCCCACCCGCCGAGCCGCCGCCCGCGGGCGAGCCGGGCGCGGTCTACCGGGAGATCCCCACCGCTTCGATCACGGCGAACCCGAAGCAGCCGCGGCAGGTCTTCGACGAGGACGCGCTCGCCGAGCTGGAGCACTCGATCCGCGAGTTCGGCCTCATGCAGCCGATCGTCGTGCGCGAGCTGAACGGCGCCTACGAGCTGGTGATGGGCGAGCGCAGGCTGCGCGCCGCCCAGCGCGCCGGGCTGGAGCACATCCCGGCGATCGTGCGGCAGACCGCCGACGACGCGATGCTGCGCGACGCCCTGCTGGAGAACATCCACCGGGTGCAGCTCAACCCGCTGGAGGAGGCGGCGGCCTACCAGCAGCTGCTGGACGAGTTCGAGGTGACCCACGAGGAGCTGGCGGGCCGCATCGGCCGCAGCCGCCCGGTCATCACGAACACGATCCGGCTGCTGCGCCTGCCGCTGCCGGTCCAGCGCCGGGTGGCCGCGGGGGTGCTGTCGGCCGGTCACGCCCGCGCCCTGCTCGGCCTGGACGACCCGGGCGCGCAGGAGGACCTGGCCACCCGGATCGTCGCCGAGGGGCTGTCGGTGCGGGCGACCGAGGAAGCCGTCA
Source organism: Actinokineospora sp. NPDC004072 (assembly GCF_053604195.1). Lineage (NCBI taxonomy): Bacteria > Bacillati > Actinomycetota > Actinomycetes > Pseudonocardiales > Pseudonocardiaceae > Actinokineospora > Actinokineospora sp. NPDC004072. Next base: position 466,289 of record NZ_JBSGHB010000003.1, read on the forward strand.
CCCTGGCCAAGGGCGCTCCCCCGCCGAAGGCCAAGCCCGCCCCGCGCAAGCCCATGCACGCGCCCGGCCTCCAAGACGTCGCCGACCGCCTCTCCGACCGCTTCGACACCCGCGTGAAGGTCGAACTCGGCAAGCGCAAGGGCCGGATCGTGGTCGAGTTCGGCTCGGTGGACGACTTGGAGCGGATCGTGGAGCTGATGGCGGAAAACGGGGTTAATCGGACATGAATCAGCCGTAGGGAACCACACCAGGGCGTTTCGTCACGGTGACGATGGCGGTGTGTGCGCCTCATCGTCGCTCTGCGTGAAGGGGTTGCCGTGGCGGAACTCCGTCCCGTCGAGCACCGGCGGCTGGGCGAAGACCGCGCGGGCGGTCGAGACCGGACCCTCGAACTCGGCGTCCGCGAAGGAGGTCCGGTGCTCGAAGCGGCCATCGGTGAAGCGGGTCCGGGCGGCGAAGCGGGTGTGCGCGAAGTGGGCGACGCCCGCGAAGGTCGACCCGTCGAAGCGGACCGGTCCGCGGAACTCGGCGCCCTCGAACCGCGCGTTCGCGTCGAACCGCAGCCCGTTGAGCCACGTCGCGCCGATGAACACCGCCCCGGCGGCGCGCAGGCTCCGCAGGTGCGCGTTGGTCAGGTTGAACTCGACCAGGACCGCGCCGGTCAGGTCGAGGTCGACATCCGGCCAGTAGGTGCCCGCGACCGGCTCGCTCCTGGGGCGCAGGTGGTGGGCGATGATCCGCTGCGCGGTCAGGCGCACCTGCAGCTCCTCCTTGGCCTCCCACGGCTTGGCTGATTCCTCCGGCACCGCGTAGGGCAGGCGCAGGTAGCCGCACATGAGGATCGGACGCGGATGCGGCGGCGACGCGCTCCTGGAGGGCGTACGCGCGGGCCACGTCGGCTTGGTCCTGCTCCTTCTGGAGGAGGGCGATCTCGGTGGAGCGCTGCCTGCGCCAGGACAGGTAGAGGGCGAAGGCGCCACCACCGCCGAGGCCGATGCTGAGGCCGATGCGGAGGGCGTCGAAGCGGGCCTTCACCAGCTCTGGGCCGGTGAGACCGGCGGTGCCTGCCCACCAGAGGGTGAGGGTGATCGCGGTGGTGGCGGCGGCTATGGCGGTGATGGTGCGGGGGTGGAGGGGTAGGGGTCCGGTGAAGGTGGTCCCGCGGCTTGGTGGGTGGGTCCGATGGGGTGAACTCGCATTCGCGGGGACCCCTAAGCGAAACGCCGCTTGGGCGTGAAGGCGGTGAAGGCGGGCGGAGCCCGTTCACGCCCTCGCGAGTTT